>DATLEB010000111.1:0-16071 GCA_035525615.1 Kofleriaceae bacterium
AGCGCGCGCCGTAGTTGAGCGCGATCCAGCGGCGGTAGTCGTCGGTGTCGCGGATCGCGGCGAGCCAGCCGCCGCTCTGCGCATACCAGGCGACGGTGGCGGCGAGGCCGTCGGCGAGGCCGTGGCGGCGGTGCCAGCCGAGCTCGCGCTCGATCTTGGTGCAGTCGAGATCGTAGCGGCGATCGTGGCCGGGGCGGTCGGTGACGTGCGTGACCAGCGAGCGATGGGGCACGTGCGGAGCGTCCGGATACCGGACATCGAGCAGCTGACAGATCGCGTCGACGACCTCGAGGTTGGTCGGCTGGTTGCCGCCGCCCACGTGGTAGGTCTCGCCGGCGCGGCCGCGCTCGAGGATGGCGAGGATCGCGAGGCAGTGATCCTCGACGTGGAGCCAGTCCCGCACCTGCTTGCCGTCGCCGTATACCGGCAGCGGCTTCCCGAGCGCGCCGTTCACGATCATGAGCGGGATGAGCTTCTCGGGGAACTGGTACGGACCGTAGTTGTTCGAGCAGTTCGAGATCGTGATGGGTAGGCCGTACGTCGTCGCGTACGCGCGCACCAGGTGATCGCTCGCCGCCTTCGACGCCGCGTATGGCGAGCGCGGCGCGTACGTGCCCGACTCGACCACCGGCGCATCGTCGGGTCCGAGCGAGCCGTAGACCTCGTCGGTCGAGACGTGGTGGAAGCGCACGCCGTCCTTGCCGCCGGCCGGTCGGAGCCACGCCGCGCGCGCCGCCTCGAGCATCGTGAACGTGCCGGTCACGTTGGTGCGGATGAACTCGCCGGGCGCCGCGATCGAGCGATCGACGTGGGACTCGGCCGCGAAGTGAACGATGGTGTCGATCGCGTGCGCGGCGAGGACGGCGTCGACGGCGTCGCGGTCACAGATGTCGCCCTGCACGAACGTGTGGCGGGCCTCGCCGTCGACGCCGGCCAGCCCGCGCAGGTTCTCGAGGCTGCCGGCGTACGTGAGCAGGTCGTACGTCACCACGCGCACGTCGGCGCGCGCGCCGAGCAGGAGCCGCACGAAGTTCGACCCGATGAACCCGGCGCCGCCGGTGACGAGCACGTTCTGCACGAGGAAGGAGCCTATCGCGTGCCGCGCAGCGCCACCAGCACACCGCCCGCAGCGCCGACCACCAGGTGCGCGAGCCACAGCGCGAGCGACGCGGCCAGCGCGTCCTCGGCCGAGATCCCGAACAGGCTGTCGCACAGCGCCACGAACACCGCCTCGCGCGCGCCCGCCCCACCGACGGTGATGGGCAGGAACGTGGTCGCCGCGGCGAGGGGCACCACGAGGAGCGCGCCGGCGAGATCGACCTCGGGATGTCCGGCGTGCAGGAGCGCCCATCCCGCCAGCGCGATCAGGCTCTGCGTCGCCACCGAGTAGAGGACACCGCGCACGAACGCCCCGCGATCGGTGATGGCCGGCACGCGCGACGCCACGCGGCCGAGCGCGGCCGGCAGGCGCGGCGACAGCCAGCGCGCGACGACGAGCCCCATCACGATCGAGGACGCTCCGCCCACGCCCGCCGCGGTCCACAGCCACAGCGAGCCGGTGTCGAGGTTGTCGCCCGCCAGCACGAGCCCACCGGCGAGCAGCGCGAACAGCGCGAACAACCCGAGCGCGCGCTCGACGAGCACCACCGCCAGATTGCCGGTCAGCCCGTGCTCGCCGAACGCCTCGCGCGTCGCGACGCCGCGCACCACGTCGCCGGCGACCGCGCCCGGCAGGTAGTTGTTGTAGAAGAACCCGACGAACGAGAGCCGCACCAGGCGTGAGCTCGGCGGCGGCGCCGTCGCGCCGTATGCGTCGAGCAGCACGCGCCAGCGCAGCGCGCCCGCGACGACGTTCGCCGCGACCAGCGCGATCGCGATCGCCAGCGCGCCGATCGGAATCGCGCGCACCGCGCCGCCGATCTTGTCCGTGTCGACGAGTGTGAGCGTGTAGACGATGCCCGCTGCCGTCCCACCCAGTCGCAGCGCCCACACGAGGGCGACGCGCAGTCGAGATGGCGGAGGTGCACTCACGAACTGGGTTCTACGTGACCCACCCCACGGATGGCCAGCCCCTCGCCGGATCTTGCCGAAGACGATGGTCGCGGGCCCCCTCGGTCCGGTGGTAAACGTGGGGCCTGGCCTCGTATGCCACCTGTCCTTTCCCTCGTCGTCCCGGTCTACAACGAGGAGCGCAACATCCATGCGTTCCTCACCGCGGCCACGCGCGCGCTCGAGACCATCGGCGAGACCTTCGAGATCGTCTTCGTCGACGACGGCAGCAAGGACGGGTCGCTCGGGCTCCTGGTCGCGGCCACCTCCACCGACTCGCGCGTGCGAGTGGTGAGCTTCGCTCGCAACTTCGGCAAGGAGACCGCGCTCGCCGCCGGCCTGGCCCACGCGTCGGGCGACGCGGTAATCCCCATCGACTGTGATCTCCAGCATCCGCCCGAGCTCATCGCGCAGATGATCGCCGAGTGGCGCAAAGGCGCGGACATGGTGCTCGCGGTCCGCAGCAAGCGCACCGAGGAGTCGTGGCCGCGGCGCACGGCGTCCGGCCTCTACTACCGTGTGCTGCGCTGGCTCACGAGCGTGGACATCCCGGCGCACGCCGGCGACTTCCGCCTGATCTCGCGCAAGGTCGTCGACGTCCTCAACCAGATGCCCGAGCGTCACCGCTTCATGAAAGGCATCTACGCGTGGCCGGGCTTCAAGACCGCCACGATCGAGTTCCAGGCCGCGCAGCGCGCCGACGCGGGCGGCAGCAAGTGGGGATTCTTCAAGCTCTGGCGCTTCGCGCTCGACGGCATCTTCTCGTTCTCGACGATGCCGCTGAAGGTGTGGACCTACGTCGGCCTCGCCTGCGCCGCCGGCTCGTTCATCTACGCGCTCGTCACGATCATCCAGGTCCTGTGGTTCGGCGTGGACGTGCCCGGCTACGCGTCGCTGCTCTCGATCCTGCTGTTCTTCAACGGCCTGTCGATCATCTCGAACGGCATCCAGGGCGAGTACCTGGCCCGCATCTTCGAGGAAGTGAAGGGTCGGCCGCTGTACGTCGTGGGTGGGCGCTGGGGGTTCGAGGCGAGCAAGCGCCTCGAAGCGGTGGGCGGCAAGGTCTCCAAGGTCGACGACTCCGCCGCGTAGCTGGCCATGACACAGCGCGAAGGTGGCCTGCGGCGTGTGCTCGGCGCGAGCGCCGTCTACGCGGCGTTCCAGGACGTGCTCGGGGCCGAGCGCTTCCGGCGGCGGCTCGCGACGTGGATCGACGCGAGGCCGGGACAGCGCGTCCTCGACATCGGCTGCGGCCCGGCGGCGATCCTCGCCCACCTGCCCGAGGGCATCGACTATCACGGCTTCGACGACAGCGCGGCCTACATCGCCGCCGCGCGCGAGCGCTGGGGCGACCGCGCGCAGTTCTGGCAGGCGCGCGTCGAGGAGGCCACGCTCGCGGAGCTCGGGAAGTTCGATCGCGTGATCGCGATCGGCGTCTTGCACCACCTCGACGACGCGGCGGCCGCGGCGCTGGTCGCGCTCGCGGCGCGCGCGCTCGCGCCCGGCGGGATGCTGCTCACGTACGACCCGTGCTGGGCCGCCGACCAGGGCGTGATCTCCCGGGCGCTCATCGCGCGCGATCGCGGGCAGGACGTGCGCGACGCCCACGGCTACGCGCGGCTCGCCCGCGCGCGCTTCGCCGACGTCGCGCCCGAGATCGTCCGCGGCCATCTGCGCGTGCCCTATACTGCGTGCGTCATGCAGTGCCGGCGGCCCACGCCATGAGATTCGACGCCGACCAGCGCGCCGTGTTGCGGCGCCGCCTCCTCGATCGCGGCCAGGTGCTGGCGACGCTCCTGGCCGCGGTGCTGGCGGGCAACGGCAAGAAGAAGGATCTCGAGGCCATCGGCCTGAACGCCAAGCCCGGGATGCGGCCCGAGGAGGTCCTGCGCGCGGCGCTCGATCACGTCGAGAAGCTCCGCAAGCAGGTCGAGGCCGGCGACGACGCCTATGGCCGCTGCCACGAGTGTGGCCTCGAGCTCGGGATCGACCAGATGCTCGAGGTTCCCTGGGCGGACGCCTGCGGCGCACATGCCGGCATGGCCCGTTGACACCCCCGCCCCGGGGTGCGAATACTCCGCCCCCTATGGGTCGCCGAGATAGCCGCCGTTCGAAGAAGATGCGTCGTCGCAAGAGCCAGGTGAAGCTGAAGGCTCGCACCAAGCGCGCCATCAGCGCCGCCAAGGCTGCCAAGAAGCCCGCGCCGGCGCCTTCCAAGAAGAAGTAACCGATGTCGGGTACGGCGCTCACGCCCACGGCGTCGCGCTGCGTGATGACCCAGATCGTGATGCCCGGTCACACCAACGGCGCTGCCGGGGTGATGTTCGGCGGCGTCATGATGCAGTGGATCGACGTGTGCGCCGGCGTCGCCGCCATGCGCCACAGCGGTGGCCGCGTGGTCACGGCGTCGATCGACCGCCTCGACTTCCTCCACCCCGTCCGGGTCTCGGACGTCGTCGTGCTGTCGGCGCAGGTCAACTACACCGGCCGGACCTCGATGGAGGTCGGCTGCCGGGTCGAGACCGAGGACATGCTGACCCGCACGCGGCGCTACACCACCAAGGCGTATCTGACGTTCGTGTCGGTCGACGAGGTGGGAGCGCCGCGCCAGGTGCCGCCGCTCGTCCTCGAGACCGCCGACGACCGGCGCCGCTACGCGCAGGCCCAGGCACGTCGCGCCGACCGCTTGCGTGCGGCCGGGCGCGGGGCAAGCTGATCGGGTGCCGCTCGTCGACTACTCCCACTGGGGTCACCTCGCGCTCACCGGCGGCGATCGCGTCCGCTTCCTCCAGGGCCTGACCACGATCAACGTGAGCGCCCTCGAGCCGGGAGGCCACGCGTGGGGCGCGATCCTCTCGCCCAAGGGCCGCGTGCTCACCGTCGTCGAGGCGACGATGGAGGCCGAACGCGTGCTCGTGCACTGCGAGCCGTCGCTGGTCGAGAAGACGGTCGGCTTGCTCGAGAAGTACGCCGTGATGGACGACGTCGTGACCACCCCGGTCGCGCTCGTCGCGCACAAGACGTGGGCGACGCCGGCCGAGGCGTGGAAGGCGCCGTTCGTGTTCGCGCCGCCGCCGGGGCCGGTCACCGGCGCCGGCGAGCTCGAGATCGCGCGCGTCGAGGCGGGACTCCTGGTCTACGGCCAGGACGTCGACGAGGACACCTTCCCGTTCGAGACGCCGCTCGCGGCGTGGCTCGACTACAACAAAGGTTGCTACGTCGGCCAGGAGCCCGTGTTCCGCGTCCACGCGCAGGGCCAGGGCGCGCGCGTCCTCCGCGGCCTGCGCCTCGACGGCGACGGCGCGGTCGACCGCGGCACCGTCGTGAAGCACGCCTCGCGTGACAAGGCCGGCACCGTCACCTCCGCCGCCGTGTCGCCGCGCTTCGGCTCGATCGCGATGGCGTACCTCCACCGCACCGTCTGGGACGTCGGCGGCGAGGTCGAGGTCGACGGCCGGACGGCGCGCGTCGTCGAGCTGCCGTTCGCCTGACCCGAGATGCTACGCTCGCGCAGCGTGCATCGCGCCGCTCTCGCAACGGTCCTCGTCGCCGCGCTCGCCGCGCTCGCCGCGTGTGGCGATGACGTCGCGGGAGACCCGTTCCCGATCGCGGTCGATCGGGCGGGTGGCGCGTTCGTCGTCGGGCTGAAGGCCGACGGGGACCAGTTCGTGCGGACCGCGGTCGTCGACGTGCTGTCGCCGCTCACGATCCTCGACCAGGCGGCCGAGGTCGCGCCCGCGCGCCGCAGCGGTACGCTCGACCTCATGGAGCCCGAGCAGGCCGACGGATCCCGCATCACGCGCGTCCGCTGGGACGCGACCGTGCTCGGGATGCACCCGTGCGCGTCCGGCGCGCCGTGCGAGATCGGCGCGGCCGGACAGCCGCTCGAGATCGGCGCGGTGATCGGCGGCGACATCCTGCGGCGGAACGCGATCACGTTCGAACCGCGCACCGACACGATGTACGTCTTGCCGGACGTCGCCGGCGACAACGAGACGCGCGGCGACGCGTGCGAGGTCGTGGTGCCCCGGCCGTTCTACGGCGGCGGCACGCTGCGCATCGGCGACACGGAGGTCGGCTTCGCGGGCACGCGCGTCGCGCTCGGCGTCTGCCTGTCGCCCGACCCCGACGCACCCGAGCCCAAGGACCGCGGCACCGACGCAGCGCTCGTGCTGTCGACCGGCATCGGGCTCTCGATCATCGGCGAGGCGCGCTACGCCGCGTGGGCCGACGCCAACGGCGGACCCGCGCTATCGACGCTGCCGCCCGCGTTCGCGTTGCTTCCGTCGGGCCTCGTCCAGGGCCGGCTCGGGCGCATCGATCGCCTCGCCATCGTCGGCACGTCGACGGCGCCGCGCGGCGCGTGTCGCGAGGTCTTCGCGCACCACCTCCTGTCGGATCGCAACTGCGCGCCCACCGACGGTGATGACTGCCCGTGCGAGAACGATTCGTCGTGCCAGGTCGCCGCCATCGCGGAGATCTCGCCGGCCACGCCGATCGAGGTCGTGGTCGTCCCCGACGAGGATCCGCTCCTCCAGTCGCTGCGCGCCGAGCTGCGCCCCGAGCAGCCCGAGGTCGATGGCATCCTCGGCATGAACGCGCTGGCCACGACCGCGTTCGACGTCGACTACCCGAACAACCGGCTGCTGTTCCGGTGCGTCGCCGCCGGCTGCGTCGCGCGCCCCGCGCTCCTCGACGGCAAGCGGCCGGTCGTCGCCGCCTGCGTCGCGGCCGCGCCCACGGTGCCCTGAGTGGACTGGGACCCGCTCCTCATCTCCCTCGAGGTGGCGCTGTGGGCCACGGCGATCGCCGCCGTGCTCGGCATTGCGCTCGGCGCGCTCCTCTCCAACCGCCGGCTGCCGGGGCGCGACCTCATCGATGCGCTCCTCACCGCGCCGATGGTGCTGCCGCCGACGGTGCTGGGCTACTACATCATCGTCGGCATCGGCCGGAAGAGCGCGCTCGGCTCGACGTGGCACGACATCTTCGGCTTCCACCTGACGTTCTCGTTCACGGGCGTCGTCATCGCCGCGACGCTGGGCGCGCTGCCCATGGTGGTGAAGGGCGCGCGCACCGCGTTCGAGGGCGTGGATCCGACGCTGGTGTCGGCGGCGCGCACGCTCGGCGCCACGCCGACGCGCGCGTTCTTCACCATCGCGATGCCGCTCGCGGCGCCCGGCATCATCGCCGGCATGATGCTCGGCTTCGCGCGCGGGCTCGGCGATTTCGGCGTGACGTTCATGATCGCCGGCAACATCCCCGGCGAGACCGAGACCTCGCCGCTTCGCATCTTCAACGACGTCCAGGGCGGCCACGATCGCGCCGCCGTGATCTCGTCGCTGGTGCTGACCGTCGGCGCCATCTCCATCCTCTACACGGTGAACCGGCTCACACGCCGCCCACATATGTGATGACTCCCGGGGTGATCCCGGACGCGTGAGGTGCGTGAGGCGGCTGTGAGAGCCATCCCCCTGGGCCCGTCCGGTGTGAACATCGAGGCATGAGGGGAACCTGGTGGAGGCCAGCGCTTGCGCTCGGCCTTTTCACGGTGTGCGCCTGCGGTGCCGCCGACAACCGCGTCGATCCTGGTGATCTGGCGCTGCGCGACCTGCTCGGAATCGCGCCGCAGGTCGCGACCGCCTGGGACGACGATCAACGCGTCGCCGCGCGGCACGTGCTCGCCGACGCGCTCGGCGACGCCCGCGCCACCGACGGTGCGAGCACATCGCTCGCCACCGGACGCAGTCGCGAGGAGCGCATCGCGCGTTCGCTCGCGGTCGCCGACGGGGATCGCGCCGGCGCCGGCGATGGCGCGCTCGCCCTCGTGCACGTCACCGTTGCAGCGAGCACGGTGACGAGCGAAGCGCGACGCGCGCGCGACGCCGCGCAGCTCGCGATCGCCGACGACAGCACCGTGCCTGCCCCCGCGCTCGCCGTCGAGCTCTGGCTCGCGCCCGCGTGGGACGGCGAGGCGTGGGCCACCCTGCCCGGCCGCGGGCTCGACGTCCTCGGCGCGCTCGCCGCCGACGCCGGCCACACGCGCGGTCCGGTCGTCGTCGTGCCGGCTCCGCGGCTCGCGGTGGCGGCGGCGTACGTGCCAGCCGGCGAGAACCCGGCGCAGCTGATGGTGAACCCGGTGCTGCTCGCCTCGCTCGAGCCCGATCCGCTCGAAGGCGCGACGGTCGCCGGCATGACGCGCGCGCCCGCCTTCGACACGGCGCCGGCGAACCGCACCGCGGCTGCCGGTGCGAATGGGCCCGGCTCGCCGGCGGACCCCATGACGGGGCCGACCGTCATCGGCGGCACCGGCGGCAACCCGTACTCATTCTACGGCTCGGTCGCCGAGTGCGCGTTCGTCCAGCGCACGCGCTGCGAGGAGTGCATGCCGAACGCGACGTGCACGCCCGTGACCGACCTCGCCGACGGCAACGCCGAGTGCACCATGCTCGCCGCCGACAGCGGGCGCGGCTATTTCCTTCTCTGCATCAACCTCTCGCTCGCGATCGCGTCGGTCGACGCGTGCACCGCCGACGAGGCGCCGGCCTGTCCGCGCGACAGCGACGCGGGCGGCACGCTCGCCGAGCTGAACCAGAACGCGAACTTCCTCGACGATCCGGCGTGCGCCGCGGGCCTCGACCGCTGCCTCGCCGACATCTTCGGCGCGCCGCCCAACCCGTTCCCCGATCTCGACGGCGGCACGGCGCCGACCGATCCGCCGCGCAACACGACGGTGTCGTGCGGCGACTCGTGCGACGACAACAGCAACAACGGCAACTGCGAGGCGTCACCCTCCTGCTCGTGCAACAACGACACGCAGGGGCCGAGCTGCAACAACGCCTTCTCGTGCGACAGCGCGTGCTCGAGCTCGAACGAGCAGTCGGGCTGCGGCGGCAACTGCGAGGCGTGCAACGCGTCGAACGACAGCGGCGGCAGCAGCAGCGCGGGGTGCGGCGGCTGCGAGTCCGATGGCTCGAGCGGCGGCTCGTCGGGCGGTGGGAGCTGCGACTCGTGCTCGAGCGACAGCGGCGGCTCGTCGGGCGGCGGCAGCTGCGACTCGTGCTCGAGCGACAGCGGTGGCTCGTCGGGCGGCGGGTGCGAGGGTGGCGGCTGCGGCGGCGGCGACGGCGGCGGCGGGTGCGGCGGCGGCGGCGGTGGTGGCGGCGACTCGTGCGGCGGTGGCGGCGGTGGCGGTGGCAGCTCGTGCAACGTGCAGCGCCGGGGACCGCCGGCGCAGGTGACGCTCTTCGTCGCGGCGCTGTGGGGCTTCCTGCCGGTGCCGGCGGCGTTGCTCTTCCGGCGGAAGGCGCGGCGCAAGAAGGCTGCGAAGGCGAAGCCGGAGGTGGCGTCATGAGATCGCACCTCGTCGCATGGCTCGAGACGTTCATGTCGCGCGACCTCGCGCTCCTGCTCGCACCGACGTGGTTCACGATGGTGGGGCTCGCGGGGCTCGTGACCTTGCTCGTGATGATGCGCATGGCGAAGCGCAATGGCGTCGACACCGGCGTGATCGCGAGCGCGATCCTGTGGGGCTACCTGGCGGCGGTGGTCGCCGGCATCGTGGTCCCGATGATGATCGACGCGGCGGAGCAGTACGTGGCCAAGGGGCGCGTGACCGTGCGCTGGGCCGGCATGACGTCGTTCTGGGGCTACATGGCGGGCTCGATCGCGGTCATCGCGGTGTGTCGCGCCGGCGGGCTGTCGGTGGCGCGCCTCGGCGACCTGGCGGCGGCGCCGCTCGGCCTCGCGCTCTGCTTCGCGCGCCTCGGCTGCTTCATCGCGGGGTGCGACTACGGGAAGGTCACCGACGTGCCGTGGGCGATGCGCTTTCCGCAGGGGAGCCCGGCGTGGCGCGATCACGTGCGCAGCGGCCTGGTGCCGCCCGAGCGGACCGAATCGCTGCCGGTGCACCCGGCGCAGCTGTACGAGGCGCTGCTCGGGCTCGCGATCGCGGCCGGGGCCGTGTGGATCGCGCGGCGGCCGTGGGCCAAGGAGCGCGCGGGCCGCGTGTTCCTGTGCGCGGCGGCGGCGTACGCCGTCGGTCGCTTCGGCATCGAGGAGCTGCGCGGCGACTCCGGTCGCGGCTTCCAGCTCGGGCTGTCGAGCGGCCAGGTGTTCGCGCTCGTGCTGCTCGGCGTGATCGGCGCCGGCTTCGTGGCGGTGCGGCGGCGCACGCCGATCGTGATGGCCGCGATCAGCGCGGCGGTGCTGGTGATGGTGTGCACGTGGGCGGCGCCGGACGTGCACGCGCAGCCGTCGCAGCCGCAGCCCCAGCCGCAGCCGCAGCCGCAGCCGCAGCCGCAGCCGCAGCCGCAGCCGACGGACCCGTACGCGCCGCAGCCGCAGCCCCAGCCGGGGCAGCCGCAGCCGCCGTACCCCCAGCCGTATCCGCAACCGTACCCGCAGCCCTATCCGCAGCCGTACGCGCAGCCGGTGCAGCCGTATCCCCCGCAGCCGCAGCCGCAGGCGGCGAGCGAGCGTACTGGCCGTCGCATCGTCGAGGCCGGTGCGCTCATGGGATGGGCCACGCCGATCAACCGGCGACAGGGTCAGGTCGCGCCGCTCGCCGGACCGTCGCTGTCGATGGGCATCACGCTCGGTGGCGGCATGGGCATGTGGCTCGACCTCGACAGCCTCGGCAACGCCGACGCGTCGCACGGCACGCTGCTGCTGTCGGGCAGCATGATGACCGCCACGAAGAACGGCATGGAGCTCGGCGGTCGCATCGGCGTGGGCACGACCCTCGTGAACTTCGACGAGCCGGCGTTCCGCGACGTCGCCGGCGTCACCATGCGCGCCGAGGCGATGGCGTCGTACGGGCTCGGCGAGCACTGGTCGATCTCGATCCGCCCGCTGTCGTTCGATCTGCTGTCGAGCGACAACCTCGGCGGACCGATCTTCACGTGGCAGGTGCGCGCGGGCCTCGCGTATCGCTTCGGCCCGAAGCGCGGCCATGCACCCGCGGCCACGCCGCCGCCGGTCGCGATCGGAGGCCCCCGATGAGCGCCGGCGGCTGGAAGCGCGTGAGCGCGGTGCTCGGGGTCGCGTGCGCGATCCTGCTGTACCGCGACTGCACGCGGCCGCCGACGGCACGCGCCACCGAGCGCGACGACCTCGGCGAGCGCGACCGCGGTCGCGGCGGCTCGTACGACGGCACGAGCTCGGACAGCGACGACCCCGGATCGAGCGCGCGCCGTCGCGCGGCCGCGGCGAGGACCGACGAGCCGTCCGAGGACGAGGTCGCCGCCGAGGAGCAGAACCCGGCGTGGAGCATCACCGCGCCGGCGTGGGTCATGTGGCTCGCGCCGCAGCCCGGCGAGAACCTGCTCCACTACCGCGACCGCATCGTGCCGCTGGCGCAGGCCGCGGTCGCGCCGCACCGCTCGCGCGTGGCGCGCGGCCTCGACGACTTCTCGCAGCGCGCCGGGCTCAACAGCACGCAGCGCGCGGAGCTCGACGCCGCCGTGCAGGAGGCGGCCTCGACCATCGGCGACCGCGTGCTCGGCGCCGCGCTGGGCGGCGACTTCTCGCCGCAGACGTTCAAGCCGTCCATGGGCGTGGCCCTGGCCCGCGACGTCCTCGACGCAGTCGACAAGGCGAACCGCCGGTTCGAGGCGTCCCTGCGCGAGGACCAGCGCGCCGCCCTGGCCGGTCATCCGTTCGACGTGGCCGACTACCTCCTGTTCTCGACCCGCTGGGAGGATATGATCGGCGCGAATTGACCGAGCGTCGTGTCCCGTCGTCCGAGCTGCGTGTGGTCGCGCAGGTCGCCCGGAGCACGTTCACGCTCGACGTCGACATCGGCTTTCGCACCGGCATCACGTGCGTGCTCGGCGCGTCGGGGGCCGGCAAGAGCACGATCCTCGGCGTGGTCTCCGGGCTGGTCGATCCCACGCGCGGGCGCGTCACGCTCGGTGACGACGTCTGGGTCGACACCGAGCGCGGCATCTGCGTCCCGGTACATCTGCGCCGGGTCGCGTACCTGTTCCAGAGCCTGGCGCTGTTCCCGCACATGAACGCGCTGCAGAACGTCTGCTACCCGATGCGCGGCCATGGCACGACGACCGAGCAGGTCGCGAAGGCCGACGCGCTCCTCCAGAAGCTCGGCGTCGCGCACCTGCGCCTGCGCCGCCCGCGCACGTACTCCGGCGGCGAAGCGCAGCGCGTCGCGCTCGCGCGCGCGCTCGCGATGACCCCTCGCGTGCTGCTCCTCGACGAGCCGTTCAGCGCGCTCGACCGCGAGCTGAAGGTGCCGCTCATGCGCCTGGTCCGCCAGCTCGCCGACGAGACCACGATTCCCGTCATCGCCGTGACGCACTCGATCGGCGAGACCCGCGCGCTCGCCGATCGCGTCATCCGCATCGCGGGCGGCAAGGTCGTCGCGGACGGCACCGTGGACCACGTGCTGCCGCGCGAGCACGACGATCGCGCGCTGGAGATCACGCCCGCGCCCGTCCTCACGCGACGCTGACGCGCCGCGGATCGGCGCGAGGCCTAGATCAGAAATTGATGCGGTGGCGCCAGGTCGCGGCGGCGCCCGTGCCCAGGCGAGACGCGGACACGGTGTCGCGAATGCAGGACGCGGCGCCCGGCGGCAGATCGGTGCTGCCGATGTTGAGGAAGCGCATGGCGCCGTTGGCGTCGACGCCGATCTCGAGCTCGACGAAGGTGTCGGCGAGGAGGCCCTGCGACTCGATCTTGCGCACGCAGGCGCGAATGCGGCTGCGATCGATCGCGCGCTCGAGCTCGGTCTTGCGCGCGCTCCGTCCCGACGAGGTGCCGGCCGTCGGATCCTTCTTTCCTTCGGCGAGCAGGAGCGGCTTGGCGACCGCCTCGTCGACGGTGACCCAGCGATCGGGCGAGAAGCGGCCTGGAGCGGTCTCGGCCGCAACCTCGTGGCGGCCGGGCGCGACGCGCATCCAGATGGCGCCGCTGCCGACGATCTCGCCGTCGACACGCACGGCGCGCGAGCGCGGCGCGACCACGGCGAACGGGCGCGTCGTGCGCAGGACCGTCGTCGGATCGGTCCAGCCGGGCAGCGACTCGACGCGCGACGCCTTCAGGGCGGCGAGATCGGCGTCGCCGAGCGGGCGCGGTGCGCGGCCGAGGAGCGGATCGGCGTCGGCGAGCGCGAGCTCCTGACCGGCGCCGACCTCGACGGTGGTATCGCCGCTCGAGACCGCGACGCGGCCGTGCTCGCACGACACCGCGACCTCGCCGTCGCGATGAACCACGCGGAACGCGGTGCCGCGCACTTCGACGACGCGACCGCCGGCGAGGACCGTGAAGCGCTGGTCGGGCGCGCGCTTGGCGACCTCGATGTCGACCTGGCCGTCGACGACGAGCTCGATGCCGGCCTCGTCGAGGCGGCCGAGCGCGAGCGACGAGCGGTTACCGAGCGTCGCGACCGACGCGGCGCCGAGCTGAACCGCGACGCGTCCCTCGGCGGTGGAGAGGCGCGCGCCGGCGGCGATCGCGGTGGCGCCGATCGCGTCGGCGTCGGCGAGCTCGGCGGCGCCGGGGCCGCGCACGAGCGACGCGTCGCCCTCGATGAGCGTGATGACGGCGAGGAGCGGCGTCGGCGCGAGCTCGACGGGAATCGGTGCCGGCGCGATCTGCGCACCGCCACCGGTGGTGTCGTGTTTCGCCGGCGCGGCGAGCGATCCGGGGACCGGGGACGGCGAACGTCCGGACGACTGCCACGGCGCCCACACGGCGAGCGCGGCCGCGGTCGCGGCGACGAGCGGCACGGCCAGCCACGGCCAGCGAGCGCGCGGCGGCGCGACGGCCGGGAACGAGCCCGAGCCCATCGACCAGTACACCTGCGCGCGCATGCGGTCCCACTTCAGCTCGGGCGGCGGCGCGCCCGCGATCTCCGCGAACGAGCCACGCGAGGCGCGCACGCGGTCCCACGCGCCACGGCACGCCTCGCAGCCGTCGAGGTGCACGCGGACGCGCGCGGCGTCGCGACCCTCGAGGCGGCCGGCCGCGAGATCCGCGAGCCGGTGCGGCGCGACGTGGCGGCTCACGGCTCACCTCCGTCGGCGTCCGCGTCGTGGTTCGGCAGCGCCGCCATCGGACCGCTCGCCCCACCCTCCTCGACCAGCGCGCGATAGAACTCGCGCCGCGCGTAGAACAGGCGGGTTCGCACCGTGACCGCGTTGGCGTCGACGAGATACGCGATCTCCTTCAGGTCGCGCCCCTCGATCTCGTGCAGGTAGAGGACCATGCGCTTCTTGGGCGCGAGGCGATCGAGCGCGCGATAGACGCGCGCCACGTCGTCGCGCCGCTCGAGCGTGCGCTCGGGAGACTCGGGGCGATCGGTGAGCGTCGCGCCGTGCGCGGCGTGATCGAGATCCAGCCCGCCGATGGGCGGCGGCCGGCGCGTGCGCGCGCGGATGCGGCCGAGGGCGACGTTCACGCAGATGCGGTAGAGCCAGGTCGCGAGCCGCGCCTCGTGGCGGAAGGTCGCCAGCCCGCGGAACGCGATGACGAAGACCTCCTGCACGAGGTCCTCGATCTCGCCGCGGTCGCCGAGCACGCGGTAGAGGTTGGCGGCGACCTGCCGGCGGAACCGGTGATAGAGCTCGTCGTGGGCCGTCCGCTCGCCCGCCTTGCACCGGCGGATGAGCTCGGGCTCGTCGATGTCGGCCATCCCCTGGCCGGTCTCGACGCTGCCGCTCTTCTTTCCCACGAGGACGAGCATACGACCTGATTCGCTCAGATCAGTGTCCACCTACCCGTCGGAGGTTCATGGCATTCGAACCATTCCGACCGGCGGCGATCTCGCCTGCAAACCCGGGTGGTTACGGCGACTTCGAATCGGGCCCGGGGATGTACCGCCCGGCGCCCGCGTCGACGAACCCGCCCTCGCCAAGCACCCAGAAGTACTCCTGGTAGTCGTCGTGCATCATCCGCCGGTTCGCGGTCATGCGGCAGACGGCCCCGCCGGTCGGCGGCTCGGCGCACCGCGGCTCGTCGAACTGCCACGCCTCGATGCTGCCCAGCCGCTCCGGGCATCCGTCGCCGACGCGCCACAGCACGAACTCGGTGTTGCCGAACATGTCGTCGTCCGAGCGCGTCATGCGATCGACGTCGCCGTCGCCATCCAGGTCGAAGCCCTCGACCTCCTCGCCCTCGACCGCGGCGCACGGTGCCTGTGCGGTCGGTGTCGTAGGCGGAGGCGTGTTCGTGATCGCCGGCGCGGTCGCCGGCGCGGGCGACGTCGCGCAGCCAGCGATCACCGCCGCGAGCGCGACCACCCTCTTCATCTGCGGACCGGCCGGCCCTCGAACGTCAGATCCTGGTCGATGTGACACGTGAGCGTGTCCTCGTCGCCGTCGGTCCCGATCAGGCACGGCGCGCTGTCCATCCCGCCGCCACCGGGCCGCTTCATCTTCAGCTCGACGGCGACCTCGGTCATCGTCCACGTGCCCTTCATCGTGAACTTCTCGCGCATGCCTTCGCACGTGCTGCGGAAGTCGAGCCGGAACGTCCGGTCACGCCGGAGGGTCACCTTCATCTCGGGGCGATCGCACGGCGTGAGCGATTGCTCCCATTGCCCGCCGAGCCCCATCAGCCGCTCGTACGCCGTGCCAGCCGGCTTGTCGTAGCCGACCGCATCGCGAAACCCGGAATCGCCGACCAGCTTCACGAACGACTTATCGAAGCGCGCCTCGACCAGCCACTCGATCGCGTCGGACCGCTTCGATTGCGCGAGGTTCTGCAGCGCCGCGACCGCGTCCGCCTGCTTCTTCATCCCCGCGAACGCGACCGCGGTCCGGTACTTCGCCTCGCTGTGGTCCGGATCGATCGCGAGGACCTTGGCCCACGCCGCCACCGCCGCCCTGCCCGTCGCCTTGCGGGCCTTGTCGGCGGCCTTCACGACTGCGGGATCCGCCGGCGGCGCAGCGTCAGAGCCAGAACCAGAACCAGAGCCAGAGCCAGAACCAGAGCCAGAACCAGAGCCAGAGCCAGAGCCAGAGCCAGAGCCAGAACCAGAGCCAGTTTGAGATCCGTTGCCGC
>DATLEB010000158.1:0-35553 GCA_035525615.1 Kofleriaceae bacterium
TCAATGATCGATGGGCGTGATCTCGGTCGACCACGCGGAGACCGCGACGATGCGCGGTTCGCCCGTGGCAGCGGGCTCGACGGCGACGTTCACGCCGTACGCCATCCCCGGGGTGTTGAGGTCCACGTTCCACTCCACCCACGTCGCGTCGGGCAACGCGGTGATCCATCGCTGGTCGCTGGTCGGGAGGTGGTACTGGCGCCGGTCGTGCTCGATGGCGCCGAACGAGACGTCGTGCTCCTCCGTGATCTTCACCGAGCGGATCAGGTCGAGCGCGCGCTTCCGGCACGCCGGCGTCGCGCCGCACGGCTCCTGGTCGATGTTCGTGTCGGCGCCGTCGAGGGCGGTGGCCGCCGAGGGCACGTCCTTGGCGACGTCGGCGAGCCACGCCTGGACGAAGGCCTCGGCCTTGTCGGCCGGGACGCGCTTCGGTGCAGGTGGAGGAGTCGGGACCGGCGGCTGGGTGGTCGACGCGGCCGTGTCGACGGGCTTCGTAGGTGCGGGCGCGTGAGCCGCTTCGGTCTTGTCGCAGGCGGCGAGGGCAGAGGCAGCGAGCAGGATGGAGAGGGTTCGCATGGGGTAGCTCCTTCGTGCATGGGATAACGAAGAAGCAGCCGGTTCGTCGACTCGCATTCCGGCGCACGCGCAAGCCTCCGGCATCACGGCGCGCTCGCGCGCCGCTGCCGGTTATTTCCCGCGCGAGGCTCGCCCGCTCAGGAGCCGGTCAGGAGCTGGTCAGGAGCCGATCAGAAGCCGGTGCAGGTGAAGTTCGCGCCCTGCGCCGGGTAGTAGAAGAGGTCGGTGAAGCACATCTCGTCGTCGGACGAGTCGCCGAACGTCTTGGGCGCGCCGGGGTTGTTGTACGTGCAGTACGTGGTCAAGCGGTCGCTCGGCATGAGCGTCACGTGCGGGCTCACCAGCTGGAAGCCCTGCGACTCGAAGTTGTAGTCGATGTCCTGCAACGTGATCGTCTGCTGGCCGCGCGTGATGACCGAGCGCATGTGCGTGCCGGTCTTGTGCATGTGCTGCGACAGCGAGAAGACCTGGATCGGCACGCTCGTGACCTGCGAGAGGTTGCAGTTGCCCGACTGCGTCGACAGGCCGCTCGGCACGTTCAACCCCAGCGTCGGTCCGGCGAGCACGATCTCCGCCTCGTTCTGGATCTCGGCGGCGGTCGCTTCCTGCACCAGCGTGCCCGAGCGGCCGGCGATCACGGCGTCGCTCGCGTTGTAGAGGTGCAGGTTGAGGAGCAGGCGCTGGCCGGCCTGCAGGTGGAGGCCGACGCCGTCCGGGAACGCGAAGTCGGGCGAGCCGACGCCCGAGCCGTAGATCATGCTCTGGCCGTTCGTGCCCACGTTGCACGGGTAGATGCCGTCGGCCGGGCTCGCGTTGTTGAACTTGGTGAGCACCGTGTGGTGCGTGCCCAGCGGGATGAGCGGCCGGAAGGCTTTGATGTACATGTCGCGCGGCACCGTCGCGTACACGCAGTAGTACGTGTCCGGCGAGCCGGCGGGCAGGGACCAGTCGCCCTCGAGGAGCGGCGTCCATCCCTCCGGCACCGACGTGTCGATGTCTCCGGCCGCCGCGTCGACGCCATCGTCGTCGCCGCCGTCGTCACCGCTGCCGCCGCTGCCGCAGGCGGCGAGCGCAGAGACCAAGAACCCGACGATCAGTGACTTCGATCGCAACATGACGCCTCCCGGTTGGCCGGCGCAGTTTGCCATCGAACCAAGGTCAACAGGAAGGATCATTTCGCCTTCGCCGCCACCGGTGAGGTCGGCGCGATGTCGGCGGCGGCCGCCGGCTCCTCGGTGGCCGATTTCACCTTCCGGCCCGCCTTGCGCAACGCCTCGCGGAGCAGGAACTCGATCTGTGCGTTCACGCTGCGCAGCTCGTCGCCCGCCCACGCCTCGATCGCCGTGAGCACGGCGGGATCGAGGCGAACGAGGAAGGGCTTGCGCGGCACGACGACCTCCGGCTCCTGGCGTCGACGGCTACTGGTGGAGCGTGCCGGTGTTGATCACCGGCTGCGTGGAGCGCTCGCCGCACAGGACGACGAGCAGGTTCGACACCATCGCGGCCTTACGCTCCTCGTCGAGCTCGACGATCTTGTTCTTCGACAGCATGGTCAGCGCCATCTCGACCATGCCCACCGCGCCCTCGACGATGCGCTGGCGCGCCGCGATGATGGCGCCGGCCTGCTGGCGCTGGAGCATCGCCTGCGCGATCTCCGGGGCGTAGGCGAGGTGTGCGATGCGCGCCTCGATGACCTCGATGCCGGCGGCCTTGCACCGGTTCTGGATCTCGCGCTGCATCTCCTCGGCGACTGCGTCGGTGTGGCCGCGCAGCGAGATGAGGTTCTCGTCGTGGCCGTCGTACGGGTGATGGGTGGCCAGGTTGCGCACCGCCGCCTCCGCCTGCACCGCGACGAACGACGAGTAGCTCTCGACCGAGAACAGCGCGTGCGCGGGATCGACGACCTTCCACACCACGATCGCCGCGATCTCGATCGGGTTGCCCTCGACGTCGTTGACCTTGATCTTCGCGGTCTCGAAGTTGCGGATGCGCAGCGAGACGTTGCTCTTGCTGTAGAGCGGGTTGACCCAGCGCCAGCCCTCGTCGCGCACCGTGCCGACGTAGCGGCCGAACATCTGCAGCACGCGCGACTCGTTGGGGGCCATGGTGAACATGCCCTTCCACATGAAGATCACCCCGACGCCCAGGAGCGATCCGAGGAGGAGCTTCATGCCCTCGATCTTCTCGGCCTGGCCGAGCTCGGGCCTGGCGGGATGGATGCCGGTCGCGAACAACCAGATGCCGCCAGCGATCATGGCGAACGACGCCAGCAGCGCGAGGCTGCCGGGCAGGGTGCGGACCGTACGTTCCTGGATGGTCGTGTTCGTGCTCATGGAGGCCTCCCGCTACGTGGCCGATTCGTGGCCGACGAGACGATGTCAGGATGATATCACTTTGACATCGCGCAAGGCCCATTCGCGAAGTACGCGTGGCGCACCGGGAATTTGCAGGTTTTCCCCGGGCCTCGTACGATCTCCCCATGCTGCGCTCCCGGTTTGCCCTGGCCCTGGCCGGCTTGTTCGTAGCTGCCACGCCGGCGGCCGCGCAGCCGGCCGAGGGCGGCGTCGTGAAGAAGGAAGGCGACTACGGCGGCGTCACGCCCGGGCAGGCGCCCGCCGCGGAGAAGGGCGCCAAGCCGCGCCGTCCACCGGCGCGCAAGTCGCTCAACTGGGTCGGCTTCGCGCCCAAGGACGGCGGCGGGTCCGAGCTGTTCTTCCAGGCCGTCGACGACTTCACGGTCTCGCAGCGCATGGAGGGCAGCACGCTCGTCGTCACGCTGGCAGGGCTGAGCAAGCAGGCGCGCAACACGAAGCGTCCGCTCGACACGCGCTTCTTCGATACGGCGGTGGCGCGCGTGACCACGAAGGTGGGGCGCCGCAAGAAGGGCATCGAGGTGCGCGTCGCGTTCAAGGATCCGAAGGACGCGCGCGAGGGCTCGGTCCGCACGGACAAGGGCGCCGACGGGATGTTCTACGCGTACCTGTCGTTCGCGCCGCCGGCGACGCCGGGCCAGATCCCGGACAACGTCGATCGGCCCAGGGCCGGCACCACATCGAGCTCCGAGCCTGAATGACGGCGGCGTCGCGCGCGTTCTCCTGGTGATGACGATGCGACGACTCTTCCTGGCGACGGCGCTCGCGGCGGCTGCATGTGGTGGCGGCGCGAAGCCGGCGACCGCTCCGATCGCGGGCCGCGGCGGCGAGCCCGCGCCGTCCATGACCGATCCGATCGCCGTGCTGAGCGCGCTGGCGACGGCGGCGCGCACGGACGACGGCGCGGCGCTCGACGCGCTCGTTCACCCGGAGCTCGGCCTGTGGTTGTGGGATCAGCCCGGCGCGACGGTCAGCCCGACCTTGCTCGTGAAGGCGGGCGGCGGTGCGTCACCGACGTCGCGGCTCGCGCCGTCGGGGATGAACGAGTACTGGAAGGAGAGCTACTGGGCGCACGTCGCCGGTGGTCTCGACCGCGGTCTCACGCGCCTCGATCGCGAGCCGGCCGATCGTTTCGCGCCGATCTACGGCGACTGCGGCGCCGACGACGCGACCGGCGGCACGGACCTGCACGCCTGGCTCGTCGTGAAGGACGAGTTCGACGACTACTACGCGCAGCTCCTCGAGGACGCCGCGCTGCAGCTCGACAACCGCGTCACCGGCCAGCTCGTCCACTTCCGCAGCTGGGGCCTCGACGTGTGGCTCGCCGAGGATCAGGGCCGCCTCTGGGTCGCCCACGTGATGGTGTGGACGCCCTGCGACGCGTGATTCAGTCTATCGGCGGCGGCGGCGCGAAGCCCTGCACGACGTAGACGCGGTCGGTGCCGGCCGCGCCCCACGACAGGAACAGGTAGTCGCCGGTGAGCGGCTCGAAGTACGCGCCCCTCGGGCGCGGGAAGCGCGTCATGAACTCCCGGCGCGTCGCGACGATGGGATCGCCCTGCGCGTCGGCGTCGTAGACCGCGACGCGATCCTGCGCCGGATCGGCCGCGACCCACTCGGCGACGATGATCGCCTGCTGCGTGAAGCCGGGCGAGCCCGCCGGGACGTACGCGAAGCCGCCCGGGTTGTTGGCGATCGTCGCCGTCTGCGAGACGCCCGTGATCGCGAGGAGCCCGTTGTCGGGCGCGGTGTTCACGTGCACCCAGTAGCCGCCGGGCCACGTCACCATGCGCAGGCCGCCGGCGCCGGCGAGCCCGGGCGGCACGATGCCGAGCCCGCCGGGGCCCGAGTCCCCCGACGGTAACCCGACCGCGCGCAGGTCGGTGTCACGCGCCGGCGCGCTGGCGCCGACCGGCAGCTGCGAGAGGATCGCCATCGGCCACTGCGTGTAGAGCATCAGCTGCGAGTTGACGTAGACCAGGTTGGCGTCGACGTACGGCGTGGCCGCGTGTTGCGTCGCGGTGCCGTTCCAGCCCGTGATGTGGCCGCACGCGTTGCGCGTGACGCCGATCTCGTAGATGGCGCCGCTGCCGTTCTCGGAGTTGCCGCCGATGAGCAGCGTGTCGTCGTCGGTGATGTGCACCGTCGCGCCGCCCAGCGGGTTGGGCACGCCCGGCGCCGGACCGAGGTCGTAGACGGTGTAGTGGGGCGCGTACTGCGCGGCGAGCTGCACCTCGGGGCCGGGCGTCGTCGCCGGCGGCGGGCAGCTGTCCTGCGCGTCGCCGTTGTCGACGAACGGCGCGTCCACGCGCGCGTCGATGGCGCCGCCGGGCTCGTCGTCGGCGCCGCCCGACGTCGATGGGCCGCACGCTGCCAGGAGCAAGCCAACCAGGTACGGCGCCGTCCGCATGGGGCGGAGGCTACTCCGCGGCGTCGCGGCACGGAAAGGCAATCGCCGCTGCGCGCGAAGCCTGAGCAACCGTCGTTCGGGCTGGCGTGGTACGCCGTCGGCATGTCGCTTCGCCGGGTGATTCCCGTCGCCGTCGCCCTCCTGGTGGCCTCTGCCACGCATGCCGCCGCCGACCAGGCGCCGCCCCCGTCCGACGCGGAGTCCGCGCGCTCGGTCGGGAACGTGGTGTTCACGGCGCTCGCCTCGGGCGAGGCCGGCGTCCTCGCGTCGTACATGCGCGCGCCGGTGGATGCCGAGATCGAGCTCCCGCCCCCGAGCGGCTGCAAGCCGAAGTACAAGCCCGTGATGCGCGTCGCGCGCGCCAAGCTGGCCGCGTTCACGCGCTGTCTGGCGGCGCTGAAGATCGACGTGCGCGGCGGCGAGGTCGCGGTCATCGCCGATGCGCCCGGCTTCGTCGTCGCCGCCAACAACGACAACGTCAACGTGCGCCTCGTGCTGCGCAAGGTGAAGGGCGACTGGAAGGTGATCGAGCTCGGCGTCCAGGACCTGATCAGCGGCGAGGAAGGCGGCGAGGAAGGCGGCATCGAAGGTGGCGTCGTCGGTGGCGTGGTTGGTGGCGTGGTGGGTGGCGTCCTCGCGCCGCCGCCGCCACCGCCACCACCGCCGCCGCCGCCGCCCCAGAACGTCGCGCCCACCGCGCTCGAGTCGATGCGCACCAGCGGCTCGAAGGACATCCGTCCCGACCAGGCGACGATCGACGCGATGACCGCGAACGGCGTCACCAAGATCACCGCGCCCGTGAAGATCTGCCTCGACCGGAAGGGCGTGGTGGCGTCGACGAAGATGCTGAAGGCGTCGGGATATCCGGACTACGACACCAAGCTGATGACGACCATCAAGACCACGTGGACGTACAAGCCGTTGGTCGTCAACGGAAAGCCCGTGCCGGTTTGCAGCGTCGTGATGTTCATCTTCAAGCTCACCCCGTGATAGGCCAGTGACCCCGATGTCGAACCAGAAGCCCCAGACCGCCATCACCCCGACCCGGGCCGACGACTACCCCGAGTGGTACCTGCAGGTCGTCAGCGCCGCCGACCTCGCCGAGAATTCGCCGGTGCGCGGCTGCATGGTGATCAAGCCGTGGGGCTACGCGCTCTGGGAGAACGTGCAGCGCGTGCTCGACGGCTTCTTCAAGGACACGGGGCACGTGAACGCGTACTTCCCGCTGTTCATCCCGCTGCGCTTCCTCGAGAAGGAGGCCGCGCACGTCGAGGGCTTCGCCAAGGAGTGCGCGGTGGTCACGCACCACCGCCTCGAGGCGCGCGACGGCAAGCTGGTCCCGACCGGCGAGCTCGAGGAGCCGCTGGTGGTCCGCCCCACGTCGGAGACGATCATCGGCGAGATGTTCGCCAAGTGGGTGCAGAGCTATCGCGACCTGCCGCTGCTCATCAACCAGTGGGCCAACGTCGTCCGCTGGGAGATGCGCACGCGCCTGTTCCTGCGCACCGCCGAGTTCCTCTGGCAGGAAGGCCACACCGCGCACGCCACCTCGCAGGAGGCCGTCGACGAGACCATGAAGATGCTCGGCGTCTACGCCGACTTCGCCGAGAACTGGATGGCGATGCCCGTCATCCAGGGCGAGAAGACCGCCGGCGAGCGTTTCCCGGGCGCGGTGCAGACCTTCTGTATCGAGTCGATGATGCAGGACAAGAAGGCGCTCCAGGCCGGCACCTCGCACTTCCTCGGCCAGAACTTCGCCAAGGCGTCGGGCATCCGGTTCTCCGACGACAAGGGCGCGCTCGAGCACGCGTGGACCACGAGCTGGGGCGTGTCCACCCGCCTCGTCGGCGCGATGATCATGACCCACGGCGACGACGACGGCATGGTGTGCCCGCCGCGCCTCGCACCGGCGCACGTCGTCATCCTGCCGGTCCTGCAGAAGCCCGATCAGCGCGACCGCGTGCTCGAGTACTGCAAGAAGCTGCAGGCCGAGCTGCGCGCGCAGACCTTCGCGGGCCAGCAGCTCCGCGTCGAGCTCGACGCGCGCGACCTGCGCGGCGGCGACAAGGTCTGGCAGTGGATCAAGAAGGGCGTGCCGCTGCGCCTCGAGGTCGGCCCGCGCGACATCGATCAGGACAGCGTGTTCATGGGGCGCCGCGATCGCGGTCCCAAGGACAAGGGCGGCATCAAGCGCGAGGACCTGCTCTCGACCATCGGGACGATCCTCCAGGAGATGCAGGACGGCATGCTGGCGCGCGCTCGCGCGTTCCAGGAGGCCAACACGCGCGTGATCGATTCGAAGGAGGAGTTCTACGCGTGGTTCACCGCGCCGGCGGCAGCCAAGGAGGGCGGACCCACGCCGATCCACGGCGGCTTCGCGCTGACGCACTTCTCGGGCGACGTCGACGTCGAGAAGAAGGTGAAGGACGACCTCGGCGTGACGGTGCGCTGCATCCCGCTCGGCGATGGCGAGCCCGGCACGTGCCCGTTCTCGGGCAAGCCCAGCCCGAAGCGCGTGGTCTGGGCCAAGAGCTACTGAGCGCGGGTTACGGCGCGCACGCCACCGGCGCGCCGCCGTTCGAGCGCGCGCACACGATGGCGCCATCCTGACCGACGACGAGGATCTCCTTGCCCGCGCCGTCGAGCTGCGCGAGCGCGAGGAGCCCGTTCATCGCCGGCAGCATCGTCGGTGCGCTCATGCCGTCGGCCAGGAGCGTGCCCTGGACGCGCAGGCGCGGCACCACGAACACGGCGGTCAGGCTCGGGTTGCCGGGGTTCACGTGCGCGAGGACGACGTCGCTCTGGTTGGGCGCGACGACGGGCCCGACGGCGATCGCGGCGGTGTCCATTCCGAACGGCGTGTCGAGGCAGGCGGTGGTGCCGGCCTGCGCGTCGAGGACGCAGAGGTCGGCGGTGTTCCCGCCCTCGGGCGCGAAGGCGACGATGTCGGCGTACGTGTCGCCGGTGATGTCGGCGGGCGTCTGCGCCGTCCACGTCGGTCCGGTGGCGCGGACGGTCGACCAGTTGAAGACGCCGGGGCCGCTGGCGATCGCCTTCTGCGCGTGATCGAGCTCGCTGACCACGACGGTCGGTGAGGCCGGCGTGCCCGAGGCGACGAAGCCGGCGACGGCGATGACCGAGGCGAGGGGCGTCGCGCCGTTCTCCGGCAGCTGCATCACGGCGGGCGTGGCCATGCCCAGCACGGTGCCCTCCATGAAGAAGACGGCGTCGGGGATCGATCCGAAGATCGCGTTCATGTTCATCCCGAACGTCGTCTGGGTCAGCGAGACCACGGCGCCGCTGGGAGCCGGCGTCTGCCCGGCGCTGGTCTGGCTCGTGATCACGAGCTGCGCGTCGAGCACCGTGAGCCGCGGCCCCGACGCGGGATTGTCGAGGACGACCACGAAGCGCGCGCCGCCGTTGCGCGCGATGATCGCGGCGGCGGGAGCGCGCAGCCCGGCGAGCGGCGCCGAGTCGCTCGTGCTCGTGACCGCGGTGCGCGTCGGATCGAGGTCGACGCCGCCGCGCAGGAGGAACACGCGCGCGTTGGCGGCGTCGGCGGCGATGAGGTCGTCCTTGCCGTCGCCGTCGAGATCACCGGCCGTGATCGCGACGATGTTCGCCGAGGGCGGCGGCCACGCGGCTCCGGCGCCGTCGACGGCGGCGTCGATCGCGGCCGGATCGCGGCCGGTCGGAGCCGACAAGCAGCCGGCCGCGCCGGCGAGGACGCACGAGGAGGCGAGGGCGAAGGGGAGGGCGCGCATCAGAAGGGGAGCCCGCCTCCGCGGTCGGTGCCGCTGGTCGGACGGCGAATCGTGAGCGTCATCGTGCGATCGCGATCGGGCACGACGTTCTGGCGCGTGACGCGGCCGCCGCTCTCGGCCTCGACGGCGATCGCCTGCGTGCCGAACGGCACCGGCCACTCGACGGGCGCGATGCCCGCGGGTTGACCGTCGACGGTGATGCGCGCGCCCGGCGGCTTCGAGCGGATGGTGAGCGTGATGGAGCGCGCCGGCACCGGCGCGGCGTCGAGCAGCTCGCCGGGCGTTCCCGCGACCGACGCGTCGGGCGCAGGCGCGCTGCCGGTGCCGGTGCTGGGCGTGCCGCCTGACGCGGTACCCGATGCGGTGCCGCCGCCCGGATCGTTGTCGTCGCGGACTCCGCCCGGGTTGCCGCTCCGACCACCGCGCCCGAGCGTCGCGACGAGGATGCCGCCGACGACGGCGACCAGGACGGCGAGGGCGAGGAGCGCGATCGGCCCGCCGCGCCGGCTGCCGGCGGGCACGGCGCCGAGGCTGTCGGCGGTCGACTCGAGGGTGAGCGCCTGCGACTGGGGCTGCGCCGCGCGCTTGCGCGGCGGCGGCGTCGCGATCTCGAGGAGCGGCACCGTCGGATCCGCGGCCGGTGCGGGCGCCTTCCGGTTGGGCGTCGTCGTCGCCGCGGGCGCCTGGCCGGTCGGTGCCGGCATCGTGTCGTGGAGCGCCCGCGCCGGCCCCGTGAACGGAATGGGCGTGTCGCTGTTCACGAGCGGACGGAGCAGGTTGCGCACCTCGCTCGCGGTCGCCGGTCGGCGCGCCGGATCGGGATCGAGGAGGCGCGCGACGACGGAGCGCAGCCCCGGCGGCACCTCGTCGATGATCGGCGAGACGTGCATCTTCTGGCCGGCGAGCGCGGGGAACGACGTCGCCTCCCACAGCACCTTGCCGGTCGAGAGCTCGCCGAGGATCACGCCGACCGCATAGAGGTCGCTCTGCGGCGTGGGCGCCTCGCCCATCACGACCTCGGGCGCCATGTAGCGCGGCGTGCCGACCACGAGCCCGGTGTCGGTCGCCTTGGTCTCGCTCTCGGTCAGCGACTTGGCGAGACCGAAGTCGAGCACCTTGAGGAGGTCGCGCCCCGGCGGATCGTCGAGGATGACGACGTTGGCCGGCTTGAGATCGCGATGGACGATCTGGAGGCGATGCGCGGCGTCGAGCGCGTCGCACAGCTGCACGCCGATCCACGCCGCGCGCGTCGCCGGGAACGGGCCGTCTCGGTCGAGGAGATCGGCGAGCGTCTTGCCGCGGATGAGCTCCATCGCGATGAACAGGCGTCCGTCGTTCGACTGACCGAAGTCGATGACGCTCACCGTGTTCGGCTGCGAGAGCTGGCTGGCCAGGCGGGCCTCGCGCAGGAAGCGGCGCACCGCCATCGGGTCGCGGCCGTGCCGATCGTCGATGAGCTTGATCGCGACCTCGCGGCCGATCGAGCGCTGCCACGCGCGATAGACCGCGCCCATGCCGCCTTCGCCGACGAGATCGCGGATCTCGAAGCGCCCGTCGATGACGACGCCGTTCATGTCCTTGGCGCGGCTGCGCACCTCGATGAGCTTGGCGCCGCACGCCGGGCAGACCGGCTCCTCGAGCCCGAGCGGCGGCTCGTGATCGCAGCTCGGACAGAGCCACTGCACGTCGGAGGCGGCCGCGTCGGTCACCGCAGCGTGCCTCCGAACGTGAGGACGGCGCCGTCGCCGCGCGGCTCGAGGCCGACCGTGCGCGTCGTCGCAGGCGGCTCGCCCTGGTCCTTGCCGAGCAGCCACCACGTCGTGAAGCCGATCGCCGCCGCGCTCACGACGTAGCCGCCGATCGCGAGGGTGCGCTCGGTGCCGAAGCGATCCTTCGCGTCGCGGAAACCCATCGAGTCGGTGGGCAGCATGTTGGCGCGGTCCTTGGTGCCGAGCGCGCGCGCGTGGAACGCGACGCCGAGCCCGAGGCCGAGCCCGGCCGCGCCGATGCCCGCGTACGCCGGCCACTTCGCGCGCGCCGCCGGCGGTGGCGGCGGCGGCTCGAAGTCGACGTCGGTGGCGGCGTCGACGTCCGCGGCGACACCGGCGTCCGCCGAAGACGCCGCGACACCGGCATCGGGCGTCGCGACGGCCGCGTCGCGTTCGATCGTCGGATCGCCCAGCTGCACCAGCAGGATGCTGGCGCTTGCCGACGGGGGTGCGACCAGCACCGGCTGCAGCTGCGGGTGCCAGCCGGCGTGCGTGACGCGGATCTGGTACGTCGCGGGCGGCAGCCAGACCAGGCTCATGTCGCGCAGGCTGACGCCGTTGACCTCGATCAGCGCGCCTTGCGGCTGCACGTTGATCGTGAGCGGCACGTAGGTCTTCGCGCGCAGCGCCGTGGCGAGCTGACCGGAGAGACTCGCGTCGCACCAGTCGGGCGGCGTCGCGCCGCGCAGCCGGCTCACGTCCCACACCAGCTGCGCGCGCGTGAGCTGACCGGCGCGCAGGTACGCGAGCGACAGGTTGCAGTCGTGCACGACCGACGGGTGCGCGAGCGCGACCCTCTCGAGGATCGCGACCGCCTCGACGTACTGCTTCTTCCGCGCGAGCTTCAGCGCCGCGGCGGTGTCGACCTTGCCTCGCTCGGCGGCGCCTTCGACCTCGGGGCCGGGCGCGTACACGAGCGGGGCGGCAGCGTCGCCGGCGGGTTGCGCACGCGGACGCGCCAGCCATCCCACGAGCACGATGGCCGCCCCCACGACTACGATGGACTGGCGAGCCAGTCGCGCGCGCATCACTGGTCTCCAGCATGAACCAGGTGTTACCGTCGGCACAAGGAGACCGCCGTGGCCAAGCACATCGAGAACTTCAAGAGCTGGTCGGAGACCATCGTGAGCGACGTCGCTGCGCTCGAGAAGCTGGTCGAATCGTCCAAGGCCGAGGGCGAGGCGCGCCGTCTCGCCGCCGGCGCGCTCAGCTACCTCGTGACCCGCCTCGATCTGGTCCCCGACCACGAGGCCGGCATCGGCGCGCTCGATGACGTGATGGTGCTCCGCGTGTGCGCGCAGCTCGCGTCCGGCCACGGCGAGAGCGGCGTCGACGACGAGTCCGAGATCACGCTGGCCCGCATGGCCAACGAGGCCGACCAGATCTCCGACTTCCTCGGCAAGCAGGCCTACGACAAGCTCCGGCAGTACTGCACCAAGCTCGCCGACACGACGGTGCGCGGCCGCACTCCGGGCCAGATCATCGCCGACGAGGCCGTCCGCAAGGCGCTCTACGAGGACGTCGACGCCGAGATCAAGAAGACCGTGCCCGTGATCATCAAGGACGCCGAGGACGCCGAGCTCCGGCTGAAGGCGTACCTGTCCCATAAGCTCAAGTGAGGCCAAGCCACGATCTAGTGGCCGGCCTCCTGAAGCAGAGCTGAAGTTCCGACCTGTTCATGGTAGGACCGGGGCATGCGCACGTGGGGGATCGCGTTCCTGACGACCGGGGCATTCGCAGCGCTGGCCACGCCAGCCCGCGCGGATGATCCGAAGAGCTTCGAAGCGCTGGCCAAGGACGCCAGCGCGCTCACTCGCGCCGACCTCGCCGGTCTGGTGTGGTCGTTGACCGCGCCGTGCAACGACGGCGACGAGCTCGCGCAGCGTCAGTGCAAGGCGGCGCGTGACACGCGCGCGGCCGCGGTTCGCGATCTGACCTTCGTGGTCGACGGCGACGGCACCGCGTTCGCGATGGGCGAGTTCAACGCCGAGAAGAAGAGCGCGCCCATCACCCTGCGCGGCTGCATCGCGTGTGCCGAGCCGGTCGGCGGCATGTACCTCGTGTCGAGCAAGGCGGCGCCCAGCTTCAAGGGCTCGACCGCCGAGGCGGCGACGGTTCACGAGACCGCGCGCACGTTCAAGGACGAGGCCGCGGCCAAGCGCTGGTCGACGCGCCTGCCCCAGCTCCGCACGCAGTTCGTCGTGAAGATCGCGGCGGCCAACGGCGGCATGTGGGAGCGCGACGGCAAGAAGGGCCTGGCCCTCGACGTCCTCGCGTTCCGCGTGTTCGACCCGTGCGACGGTGGCATCGTGTGCGCGAACCCGCCATCGGCGAAGGGCCCGACGGACTCCAAGACCTGCGGCGAGTCGGTCGTCGAGGGCGAGCCCAAGGGCGACGGCGCCAAGCCGGATGGCAGCGGCGGCGAGGTGAAGCCGGACGAGCCCGCGCTGCCCGCGCAGCTCGACGCCAGGGACATCAAGCTGGCAATGAAGCCGGTGGTCGAGGCCTCCAAGGGCTGCTTCGACACGTACGGCGTCGCGGGCGCGGCCAAGATGATCTACTCGGTCTCGGGCGACGGCACGATCCTGACCTACGAGCAGACCGGCGACTTCGTCGACACGCCCACCGGCAAGTGCATCGACAAGGCCGCCAAGGCGATCACGTTCCCGAAGAGCAAGAAGAAGAAGTTCGGGTTCTCGTACCCGCTCGCGCTTCAGTAAGCGCTTCGTTGCGTGATGCCGTGAGGGCGAAGCATCGTCGGGTCCTGGCCATCGTGGCCACGGACAAGACGTTCGAGCAGAGCCGCCACGGCACGCAGGCCGTGTGGGTCGGCTCGTGTATCCACTGCCGCAGCCCGCTCACCATCAGCGCCGACGGTCGCCCGGTGTCGGAGGCGACCATCGAGCACATCTGGCCGCAGCGCCACGGCGGCGACGCCGCGCTGACCAACATCGCGCTCGCGTGCGGCGCGTGCAACCGCGGCAAGAGCCGCCACGACCAGCGGTCGAAGCACGACCCCAAGCTGGCCGAGATCGTGGCCGAGCTGCGGCGCCGCCGGACCGAGCGGTGGCGGGAGCCGCCGGCCGAGCTGGCCCCGCATGTCGCCTGGGCCACCGGCGCGCTGGAGGACTCAGAAGAGGAATGATATCGCTCTGGGCATGAGGCTGCGCTGGCAAGTCGTCGGGGTCGTGATCGGGTTCGTGCTCGCTTCGGCGGCGATCACGGGTTGCAAGAAGAAGCAGGACGCGGGGACGGGCTCCGCCCCGCCGGGGGCGCAGGACGCCGCGGCCGTCGCGGTGCCGCTGGCGGTCGACGCCGCACCCGACGAGAAGCCGGAGCTTCCGCCGCCCGACGTGGTGCCGACCGAGGCGCCGCGTCGCCTCTGGACCAACGAGCTCATGACCGAAGCGGCGTGGCTCGACTTCTCGAAGGAGCAGGGCGGCGAGCGCTTCGGCAAGTTCGTCGTCGATCTCAAGACCGACGCCGTCTACTACTTCGACGTCGACGTGTATCGCCTGCACAAGGACTTCATCTTCGGCGAGCTCTACAAGAAGCCGAAGACGAAGGAGGCGGTGAAGGTCTTCGACGTCAACTACGGCCAGAACAAGACCGACTTCCTCATGTGCTACCTGGTCCACCACCTGGCGGCAGACAAGTGGACGTTCGCGTTCTGGGAGGGCGACTACGCGACCGCCGCGCACGTCGAGCACGCGTACCGCCGCATGAAGGCGACGTTCTGGAAGGGCGACGTCATCGCCTATCGCCCCGACTCGAACTACCAGGAGAGCGTCGCCAAGAACCTGACGTCGATCCCGGTCATCACCAACGACAAGCTCTACAAGGACTCGCCGTACGCGGCGTTCAACAAGGGCACGGCGATCGGGACGCTCCGGCTGGTGCCGGCGGGCGCGAAGGAGGAGGACCTCGCGTTCGGAGCCGAGGAGATCGTGATCCTCGCCGAGTCGCTGCCCGACATCACGCCGGTGGCGGGCATCATCTCCGAGACGTTCTCGACGCCGCTCTCGCACGTGAGCTTGCGCGCGCGCGCGTGGGGGATCCCGAACGTCGGGTTGAAGGGCGCGGCCAAGACGTACGAGGGGCTCGTCGGCAAGACGGTGTACTTCGAGGCGACCGACTCGACACACACGCTGCGCGAGGCGACCGCCGAGGAGATCGCGGCGTGGAAGGATCGGAAGGCGAAGGCGACCGAGGTCATCCTGCCCGCGGCGAACCTCGACGCGGTGGAGCTGGCGACGCTCGACAAGCTGCGCGCGAAGGACGTCACCGCGTACGGCGCGAAGTCGGCCAACCTCGGCGAGATCGTGTTCTCGAAGCCGGAGGGCTTCCAGGTACCGCCCGGGTTCGGCGTGCCGATCCACTGGTACGACGTGCACATGAAGGCGGCCGGGCTCGACAAGCGCGTGGTCGAGATGCTCGCCGAGGAGAAGTTCAAGAAGGACGCGGCGTATCGGAAGAAGACGCTCGAGCAGCTGCGCAAGGACATCGCGGCGGCGCCACTCGACGCGGCGTTCGAGGCCAAGCTCGGCGAGGCGATCGACGGGCTCACCGGCGGCGACGAGGCGATGGGCCTCTTCGTGCGCAGCTCGACCAACGCCGAGGACCTGCCGGGCTTCTCGGGCGCGGGCCTCTACGACACCGTCCCCAACGCCAAGGGCAAGGCCGCGGTGTCGAAGGCGCTGCGCGAGGTCTGGGCCAGCGTGTGGAACCTGCGCGCCTACGAGGAGCGCGAGCACTATCACGTCGATCACACGCGCGTGTTCGGCGCGGTGCTGGTGCAGGTCGGCGTGAACGCGACGGCGGCCGGGGTGCTCGTCACCGTGCACCCGACCGATCCCGCGGAGACGGTCTACACGATCAACGCGAAGAGCGGCCTCGGCCTGCGTGTCGTCGAGGGCAAGAAGGTGCCCGAGACGATCCTCTACGACTACAAGAACCACGGCATGCGGGTGCTGTCGCGCAGCGACGAGGAGACGATGCTGGTGTTCGACGGCAAGGGCGGGGTGCGCGAGGTGCCGAACCCGCAGAGGGGCAAGCCGGTGCTGACCAACGCGCGCATCCTGACGCTCGGCAAGGCGGCGCGGCGGCTGACCAAGGTGTTCCCGCCCGACCGGCCGCTCGATATCGAGTGGCTGTTCGTGAACGACGACCTGTACATCGTGCAGTCGCGCCCCTACGTCGTCCGCTGATCCCCACCCGACCGCCGGCTGACCTGCTTGTTGGTCTTCCGGTTGCACTGGTGACGGGCATGGTGCGCCGTCTTGCATCGATCGTCGGAGCTGTCGCCGTGGGCGGCATCGCACTCCTGGGCGTCACGGCGATCGGTGGCGCGTGCTTCAACGATAAGCCGGCGCCACCACAGGCAGCGCCTCAGACGCCACCGCCGCCGGCGGCGCCGATCCGCAACGCAGCAGGCGATGAAGACCTGCGAGTCATGCTCGCGCAGCTCGCCGAGGGGCGCGGCTGCGACGCCGTGAAGGGGCAATTCCGCGCGCTGCGCGATAAGGCACGTCCCGACGTCGTCACCGGCGTCCTGTGGATCCGCGGATGTCGGATGCTGCGCCGCGGGACCGCCATCACGCTCGAGCTGGCGGCCCATGGCTGGCAGCGGCTCGAGCGCGCACAGGACAAGGCGGGGGCGACGTTCGAGGTCGCGCAGGACGTGCGCTTCGCGGCCGAGGTCACGATGCCGGGCGCGATCGACGTGGCGTACGAGCCGGACACGCACGTCGCGTCGCTGTGGTTCTCGCCGACCAGGACGCCGCAGGTGCGCTTCTCGCCGATCCAGGACATCGCGGTCGAGGAGCAGGGCGCGTGGGCGGAGACGGTCGGCGCGCTGGGCACGCTGGTCGGACAGAGCCCGGAGAGCAAGGCCGAGGATCAGGCGAAGCGCGAAGGCCGCGGCGAGATGACGACGCAGCTCGCGAACGGTCTCGGCGCGACGTTCGATCTGTGCACCGGCCTGGTGCGCGTCGATCTCGGGCGCACGGCGAAAGGCAAGATGTACGCGGCCGGCGTCGGCGAGTCGAAGAAGGCGCCGGTCGAGCTCCACGCCAGCGGCCTTCAGGTGTTCGGTCCCTATCCCGCGCCCGAGGGCATGAACGCGCACGTCGAGGTCGAGCAGGGCACGGTGCGCGCCGCGCTCATGTGCCGCGCCGAGGCCGAGAAGCTCGCCACCGCGTACGTCGACGGCGTCGAGCTCCCCGAGGTCAAGCCGCTGGTCGTGAAGGACATCGACGGCGAGACGACGCTCCACATCGGCAAGAGCCGCTGCCCGGTCTCGCTCGTGGTGCGCTCCATCCCCGACGCGATCGGCGGCCCGGCGCGCTTCCGCTGGTGGCGCTCGACGGCCGAGTGGGCCGAGTCGACCGGCGGTCCGCTCATCAAGTGTCGCTGACGCTCCAGCGCGCGCGGCGCACGGCGGTCCCGCGCACGCGGACCGATGTCTCGTCATGCGGATCGAGGGTGAGCATGTGGCGCGTGCCGGTGACCGTCGTGCGCGAGCCTCGCATCCGCAGCGAGAGGCGAAGCGTCGTGTCGGTGTCGCCGTAGCCCTCTTCGTAGTGCTGGGTCGTGCGCTGGACGACGTGGAGGCGGCACGCCGCGACGTCGACCGCGACGGCGAGGCCCGCGTCGGCGCCGATCGAATGCTCGGGGAAGTCGACGCGCATCAGCGCCGGATCGACGGTCACCTCGAAGATCTCGCCGGCGCCGAGATCGATGCGCCACACGCCGGTCGCATCACACGCGCTCGGCGTGGCCGTGCGCGCGTCTCCGTGGGCGCTCGCGCAACCGGCGAGCACGACGACGACCAGTCCGAGCATGTGTCGCATGCTGTGAAGACGCCGCAGCAGGCCGCACCATTCGGTGAAAGTGGCGGGCGACGTCAGAGCTTGGCGAGCGAGATCGTGTAGCTGGTGGTGCAGCCGGCGAGGGGCGCGCCCGTGCCCTGGAACATCATCGTGATCGCGACCATCGACGCCGTCGCGTCGATCGCGCCCGTCCCCGTGATCGAGATGTAGAAGTCCGCCATCTGTACGGGCAGCGTGAGGGAGGTCTGATCGACCGTGGCGTACACCGCGAACGGGTTGGCCGTGTTCCCGGCCGTGTTGCTGCAACCATAGGGCGTCATGCCCGGGAAGCTCGGTAGTCCCGAGAGCGCGATCTGGATGCGGTCCGGGAACGACGTGGACGCGGTGATGCGGGTCCCCGAGCTCTGGTAGGTGCCACTCGAACCGTCCGTCGACGACCAGCTCGCCGTCGTCGAGTAGTCGCCCACGAGCCGGCTGATCGTGTCGCCGGCGTCGTCGCACGACCCCGACGGGCACGGATCATCGGTGCCCCCGCCACATGCCACCAACGTCGTGCTCACGAGCCACGCTGCGCGCATACCGGCCCCCCGTGGAACCAGGCTATCACGACGTCGTTCAGCGGACGCGATCGATCTCGGCCACGAGCTGCGCCTTTCGCGCCGCCGGCAGCCAGGACGCCTCGACGGCGTTCTTCGCCAGCGTCATGAGATCGGGCGCCGACAGCGGCAGCGCGCGCGCGATGGCGCGGTAGTTCTCGCCGACGTAGCCGCCGAAATACGCGGGGTCGTCGGAGCTCACCGTGATGCACACGCCCTCGCCCAGCAGGCGCGCCAGGTTGTGATCCTCCATGCGCTTGTAGACGCACAGCTTCACGTTCGACAGCGGGCACACGGTCAGCGGCATCCGCGTCGCCGCCAGCTCCTTCACCAGCGCCGGATCGTCGTCGCAGCGCACGCCGTGGTCGATCCGCACCACCCCGAGCAGGTCCATCGCCTCGCGGATGTACGCGGCCGGGCCTTCCTCACCGGCGTGCGCCACCGCCTTCAACCCGAGCGCGCGCGCCGCCGCGAACACGCGCTCGAACTTGCTCGGCGGATTCCCGCGCTCGCCCGAGTCGAGCCCCACGCCCGCCAGCTCGGCCACGAACGGCTTCGCCTCCGCGAGCGTCTTGAACGCGTCCTCCTCCGACAGGTGGCGCAGGAAGCAGAGGATCATCTCGCTCGAGATGCCGAGCTTGTCGCGCCCGTCGGCGAGCGCGCGCCGCAGCCCGCGGTGCACGATCTCGTAGGGGACGCCGCGCGCCGTGTGCGTCTGCGGGTCGAAGAAGATCTCGACGTGCACGACGTTGTCGGCCTGCGCGCGTTCCAGATACGCCCAGCACAGGTCGTAGAAATCCTGTTCATCGCGCAGGACGTCGCAGCCCGCGTAGTAGATGTCGAGGAACGACTGCAGGTCGCTGAAGTCGTACGCGGCGCGCAGGGCCTCGATCGACGGGTACGCCAGGGTGACCCCGTGCTTGGCGGCCTTCGCGAACACCATCTCCGGCTCCAGCGTTCCCTCGATGTGCAAGTGCAGCTCGACCTTGGGCAAACGTCGGATCAGGGCCTCGGTGGCGTCGGGAAGTGTCATGGCGGTCGCAGCATACCCGAGCAACCAATCAGGATTGCAACCGGCGGGGGAGGCGGCTACGGTCCGCCCCTTCCGACGGTACAGCCATGAGCGATCCGACCCCGACCTCGACCTCCACCACTCCCGATCTCGTCCACGACCTCGTCCCGGATCTGGCCAAGGAGCTCGGGCTCCCACCGGCCGGCGTCCGCGCGGTCGTCGACCTCCTCGCCGAAGGCAACACGGTCCCGTTCATCGCGCGCTACCGCAAGGAGCGCACCGGTGGCCTCGACGAGGTGCAGATCCGCGCCATCGAGGAGCGCCAGGCCTACCGCAAGGAGCTCGAGGAGCGCCGCGCCACGGTGCTCGCGTCGATCGCCGAGCAGGGCAAGCTCACCGACGAGCTCGCCGCGCGCATCAAGGCCGCGGACACCAAGGCCGCCCTCGAGGATCTCTACGCGCCGTACCGCGCGCGCCGCAAGACCCGCGCGATGACCGCCCGCGAGCGCGGGCTCGAGCCGCTCGCGCAGCGCATCCTGTCCCAGGCCGCCGACGGTGACCCCGCCGCCGAGGCCGCGCCGTTCGTGCAGGGCGAGGTCGGCACCGCGACCGACGCGCTCCAGGGCGCGAAGGACATCGTCGCCGAGATCGTGGCCGACACCGCCGAGGTGCGTGCGCTGTCGCGCGCCGCGTACGGCGAGCGCGGCGAGGTCGTGAGCGAGCGCGTCGTCGAGACCACGACCGAGCCCACCAAGTACGAGGCGTTCTACGACTTCCGCGAGCCGGTCGCGACGATCCCGTCGCACCGCTTCCTCGGCATCCGCCGCGGCGAGGCCGAGGGCTTCCTGCGCGCGCAGATCGTGCCGGGCGGCGGCGTCGACGAGCTGATCGCCGGGATCGAGCGCCTGATGAAGCTCGACGGCGGCTCGCCGTGGGCCACGCTCCTCGAGGAGGCGATCGCCGACGCGGCCAAGCGCCTGCTCGGTCCGGCGATCGAGAACGACGTGCGCGCCGAGCTCAAGCTGCGCAGCGACGCGCAGGCCGTCGACGTGTTCGCCGGCAACCTGCGCCACCTGCTGCTCCAGGCGCCGCTCGGTGGCCGTCCCGTGATCGGCATCGATCCGGGGCTCCGGACCGGCTGCAAGTGCGCCGCCGTCGACGCGACGGGGCGCTACCTGGGCAGCATCACGATCTTCCTGACGCAGGGCGAGGCCGCGATGGCGCGCGCCCGCGAGGAGCTGTCGGCGTTCATCCGCCAGTACGATCCGGCGGCGGTCGCGGTCGGTAACGGCACCGGCGGCCGCGAGGCCGAGGCGTTCGTGCGCAAGCTGCTGGCCGCGGAGCCCGCGCCCGAGGCCGCACCGGTCGATCCGGCGAAGCAGGCCGAGACCATCGCGGCGATCGCGGCGGCGGCGTCGGCGGCTGCCGCGTCTGCGGCGGATCCCGCGGCGGCGGCCGTGGCGGCCGGCGCGGCAGCTGCGGCTGCGGCTGCGGCCGCGGCTCCGCCCAAGCCGGCGGCGCCGTCGCGCTGGGTGGTCGCGGTGAACGAGGCCGGCGCGTCGGTCTACTCGGCGTCGGACATCGCGCGCGAGGAGTTCCCGGATCTCGATCTCACCATTCGCGGCGCCATCTCGATCGCGCGCCGCCTGCAGGATCCGCTCGCCGAGCTCGTGAAGATCGAGCCCAAGGCGATCGGCGTCGGCCAGTACCAGCACGACGTGCACCAGCCGCTGCTCGGCAAGAAGCTCGAGCACGTCGTCGAGAGCTGCGTGAATCACGTCGGTGTCGAGCTCAACACCGCGTCGGCCGAGCTGCTCTCGTACGTCGCCGGCATCGGCGCGTCGCTGGCCAAGAAGATCGTCGCGCACCGCGGCTCGAACGGCGCCTTCCGCTCGCGCAAGCAGCTCCTCGACGTGAGCGGCCTCGGGCCCCGCGCGTTCGAGCAGTGCGCCGGCTTCCTCCGCATCCGCGGCGGTGAGCACCCGCTCGACTCGTCGGCGGTGCACCCCGAGCGGTATCCGCTCGTCGAGCGCATGGCGCAGAAGCTGGGCGTCGACGTCGGTGCGCTCGTCGGCAACCAGCAGATCGTCGACACGATCGATCTCGGCGAGTACCTCGACGGCGAGGTCGGCATGCCGACCTTGCTCGACATCATCGGTGAGCTGAAGAAGCCGGGCCGCGATCCGCGCGCCGGCTTCTCTCCGCCCGCGTTCCGCGACGACATCACCACCCTCGACGATCTCAAGGAGGGCATGGTGCTCGAGGGCGTGGTCACGAACGTGACCGCGTTCGGTGCGTTCGTCGACGTCGGCGTGCACCAGGACGGCCTCGTCCACGTGTCGCGGCTGGCCAAGCAGTTCGTGAAGGACCCGGCCGAGGTCGTGAAGGTCGGCGACAAGCTGACGGTGCGCGTCCTCTCGGTCGATCTGCAGCGGCGGCGCATCGCGCTGTCTGCGAAGCCGCCCGAGTCCGAGCACCGCGGCGGCGGCGGCGGCCGTCGTGGTGACAACCGCGGCCCCCGTGGTCCGCGGCGCGACGACCAGCGCGGCCCCGGCCCCGGTGGCGGTGGTGGTGGTGGTGGCGGCGGTGGTGGCGAGCGCCGCGCCGATGATCGCGGCCCTCGTGGTCCTCGTGGTCCGCGCGACGACAACCGCGGCCCTCGTGGTCCGCGCGGCCCGCGCCCCGACGGTGATCAAGGCCGGTATGCGCAGGGCGGCGGCCCGCAGGGCCAGGGCCAGCAGGGCCAGGGCCCGGAGGGCCAAGGTCAGCAAGGGCCGCAGGGCCAGGGTCAGCAGGCGCACCCCGGCCAAGGTCAGCAGGGCCAGGGCCAGCAGCGACAGGGCGGTGGACCGGGCGGACAGGGTGGTCGTGGCCCGCGCCGCGACGATCGCGGTCCGCGTCGCGATGACCGCGGTCCGCGCCGCGATGATCAGCGTGGCCCCGGTGGCGGTGGCCCCGGCGGTGGCGGTGGTCCCGGCGGCGGCGGTGGCGAGCGTCGCGCCGACGATCGCGGCCCGCGCCCCGACGATCGCGGTCCGCGCCGCGACGATCGCGGTCCGCGTCGTGACGACCGTCGCGACGATCGTCCGGCCGAGCCGCCGGCGAAGGGCTTCGGCGTCTCGGGCTTCAGGAACAACCCGTTCGCGAAGCTCGGCACGCTGAAGGACAAGAACTGACGGGCGCAGATCCCTCGCGCGCGGGCACGCGCGTGACGGCGGTGGCACACTCAGGCGGTGCGACGTGTCGTATCCGTGATCGCCGCGCTCTGCGCACCGAGCACGATCGCGTGCAAGGACAAGCAGCAGACGCCCGCAGCCACGCATGACGCGACCGCCGAGGTCGCGACCACCGCGAGCGGCGACGCGGCAGCGGCGCAGACCATGCCGGCGGCTGATGCGGCCGGGCCAGCGGTCGCGCGCCGGCCCGAGCGCAAGGTGTTCTCGCTCGGCGACAACCTGCTCGGCGCGCACCGCGCGGTCGGCACGGACCTCGTCGTCGACGCGACGTCGATCGGCTTCGCGCGCTACGTGCGCTTCAACATGCCGGTCGCGCGATGGAAGCTCGGCGCCGCCGCGCACGGCCATCGCGTCGCGCTCGCGTCGAAGGGCGGACCGCTCGAGGTGCCGCTCACCGAGGCGCAGGCCACCACGGCCAAGGGCATCGCCCTCGAGCTGGTCGGCGCGCCCGACAAGGAGCCGTCGAAGCGCACCGTGAAGATCGGCGGCCGCAAGGCCGGCACGATCGAGGTCGTCCCCGGGCGCGTCTGGCACGCCCTCGACGTCGCGCCCGGTCTGCTCGCCGCCGGCGAGAACATGATCGTGATCGAGGGCGGCGAGGTCGCGCTCACCGGGCTCCGCGTCTACACCGACGCCACGCGCATCGACGCCGACATGACGCCGCTCACCCACGCCACCTGGGACGCGGCCGCGCGCGCGCTGGCCCTCGACGACGGCGCCGCGCTCGCGTGGTACGTGCACGTCCCGCTCGACGCGCACCTCGTCGCCGACGTGCCCGGCGACTGTCGCGTCGAGGTGTCGGCGCGCACCGACGACGGCACGCGCGCCGGCGGCCTCCTCGGCGGTGGCACCGGTCACGTCGATCTCTCGCCGGTCGGCGATCGCGCGGTGCGTCTCGAGCTGCTCGCGCGCGATTGCCCGAAGGCGACGCTCGCCGATCCGTGGATCACGGTGCCCGGGGCGCCGCTCGCCGAGGCACCCGCCGGCCCGCCACCGAAGTACATCGTGATCTGGGTGATGGACGCGCTCCGCGCCGATCGCGTGCGGCCGTTCACGCCGGGCGCGCGCGCCGAGGTCCCCAACTTCGAGAAGCTCGCCGCCACCGGCGCGGTGTTCCGCCAGTTCTACGTCGGCGGCAACGAGTCGCAGACCTCGCACTCGACGGTGTGGACCGGCACGTACCCTGCCGTGCACAACGTCCGCCTCGCCGGTGACGGCGGCAACTGGAAGATCCCGAACAAGCTCACCGTGCTCGGCGAGATGGTGAAGGCCGCCGGGCTCACGCCGATCGGCGTCACCGGCAACGGCTTCGTCACCGAGGCCGGCGGCTACGCGCGCGGCTTCGCCGAGTTCCGCAACATGATGCGCGAGAAGGGGATGATCAACGGCGTCCTCTTCGGCGAGAAGGTCGTGAACGCCGCGCTCGCGCGCCTCGACGCGCGCAAGGCGGATCCCACGCTGCTCTTCCTCGGCACCGTCGACACACACGGGCCGTGGATCGCGCGCAAGCCGTGGATGGAGCGCTACGACGCGTCCAATCCCCAGCCCTACACCGGCCCGTTCCAGGATCACGGGACCATGCGCGAGCTCGGCATCAAGAAGGGCGAGATGGGCTGCTCGCTGGTGCCGGCGCCGCGCGACATCCTTCGGCTGCGCGCCATCTACGACTCGGCGGTCAGCTACCACGACGCGCGGCTGGGCGATCTGGTCGCGGGGCTGCAGCGCATGGGCATCTACGACGAGACCATGATCATCCTCACCGCCGATCACGGCGAGGAGCTGTTCGAGGAGTCGCGCTGTGGTCACGGCGGCTCGCTGCGCGAGACGCTGGTGCGCGTGCCGCTGCTCGTGCACTACCCGCCGCGCGTCGCGGCGGCGGTCGTCGACGAGGGCGCGGAGGGCGTCGACATCATGCCGACCATCCTCGACGCGCTGGGCAGCGATCGCCCGGCGCAGCTCCAGGGGGAGTCGCTCCTGCCGCGCGCCGCCGGCGTCGATCGCGGCTGGCCGCGCCCGAGCTACGCCTCGCAGTTCGAGTACGCACACGCCATGCGCGTCGCGCGCTGGAAGCTCAAGGTCGGCAAGCGCGGCGTGCCGGTGCTCCTCGACATGGTCGCGGATCCCGACGAGCGCACGGACATCAAGGACGACAATCCCACGGCGCGACGCCTGGTCACCGACGCGCTCGGCCTCTTCCTCGCGACACGCGCGCGCTGGAACAAGCAGAGCATGGGCGTGGTCACGAACCTCGTGCCCGGCGCCGCCGAGAAGCTCGAGGCGCTCGCGCCGTGAGCGAGCCACGCCGCCACGCGTCGCGCTGGGCCGTCGCAGGCGCGACCGCGCTCGTGGCCGCGCTGGCTTGCACGCGCATCCCGGTGTCAGCGCCGGCGCCGGCGCCGGCCGCCGAGCCCGACGCGGGACTCGCCGCGGCAACCGACGCGGCTGGGGCTGCCGACGCGACTGCGGCGAGCGATGCGACAGCGGCTGTTGCGGCGGATGCGGGCGCCTTCGCGGTCGCCTACGGTGACGCGGCCCTGTCCGCCTCCACCGGTCCCGACGCGGCGATCGCGACCCCGCCGGTGCGTCCACCTCCGCCGCGCTGGCTCAAGGGCTCCACGCACGTGCACGCCGCGCCGTCCGGCGACTCCGGCACCGACGTGCCCAGCGTCATCGCGTGGTACGAGTCGCACGGCTACGACTTCATCTTCCTCACCGACCACAACCGCGTCACGCGCATCGACGGCGCGCCGCGCGCGGGTGGGGCGTCTGTCCGGTTCCCGGACAAAGGCCTGCTCGTCCTCGCCGGCATCGAGCTGACCTACAACCCGGGCGCGTGCGATCCGCCGCCGCCCGAGCCCGACGGCAAGTGCCGCATCCACGTGAACGGCCTCGGCGTGCTCACCAGTCCGGCTGGCAAGATCGAGTGGGCCGATCGCAAGGCGACGACGCGCGTCGGCATGTATCGCGCGGCGCTGCAGTGGATCTCCGTCGCCGGCGGCCTGGTGCAGCTCAACCACCCGCAGTGGCACTGGGGTATGACCGGCGAGCTGCTCGCGCACCTCGCCGGCGAGGGCGTGCGTATCGTCGAGATCGCGAACGTCCAGTTCGCGCGCTGGAACGCGGGCGACGGCACGCACCCATCGATGGAGCGGCTCTGGGACGCCGTGCTCACCGCCGGCGGCACGATGTGGGGCGTGGCGAGCGACGACGCGCACGACTACCAGGCCGACGGCGGCGGGAAGTATCCGGCGGGCGGCGCCTGGATCGCCGTCGACGCGGCTCGCGACCCGTCCGCGATCGTCGCGGCGATCGCTCAGGGACGCTTCTACGCGTCGACGGGCATCGCGCTCGTCCGCGCCGACGTCTGGGACAACGCGCTCGACGTCGTCGTCGACGCCACCGGCCCTGGCGCCGCCGGCGCGAAGCACACCATCCGCTTCATCGGCCCCGGCGGCCAGGTGCTCGCCGAGACGCGCGGAACGCAGGCGCGTTACCCGTTCACCAGCAAGCTCGGCTACGTCCGCGCCGTCGTCGAGCGCAGCGACGGCGCCCGCGCCTGGGTGCAGCCCGTCCGCCCGGGTGCCCACGCGGGTGGGCACTGACGCCGCGCAACTCCGCGTCGCCGCGAGGCGCAGCCTGGGCATGGCGGTTGCTGCCGTACGCCCACCATGAGGGCCAGCTGCACCCGGTCGTACGCACGGCGGCTCGCGACACTCCTCGCCATCGGCGTCGCCGGCGCCGTCCTCGTCGGCGTCGCCGCCTGCGCCGAGCCCAACCCCGGATCGGCGCGACGCGTCGCGGCGGACGTCGAGCGGCCCGCGCTGGCGGCCGATGCGCTGGTCGCGCTCGCGGCCCGCGCGGACGTCGCGGCGCTCGACGGCGACGTCGCGCTCCTGTGCGCGCCCGCCGCGGCCGCCACCGACGCCGAGACGCCGGCGTGTGACGCGGCCTGGGTCGGCGCGGCCGGTGCGCTCACGCCCTGGGGGCGACGCGACCTGCTCGCCGCCGCGCGCCTCGACGGCGATCGCACGGTCTCGCTCACGCGCGATCGCGACCTCGTGCTCGCCGTGCCCGGCGGTGAGGAGCGCGTCCTCGCGCGCCACGTCGCCGATCCGCGCGTCGCGCCCGATCGCCGCGCCGTGGTCTTCACCGAGCTTCGCGGCGACGACATCTCGCCGGCGACCACCGGCCGCCTCGTCGTGCTCGACCTCGATCGCGGCACGCGCCGCGTCGTCACCGAGCACCCGATGGACTCGTCGCCGTTCCTGCGCCCGGGCACCGACGACGTCCTCTTCGTCTCCGCGCGCACCGGCGTCGCGTCACTCTGGCTCGCGCGCGATGGCGCGCGCCCGCGGCAGCTCACCAACGTCGGCCTGCGCACCGTCGACGCGTCCTTCGTGCCGGTCCCGGGACGCGAGCTGGCGTGGCTCGATGGGCGCACCGCCGTGTTCACCGCGACCTACGACGGCGTCTCCACGCTGTGGGCGCTGGACGTCGAGCGCGGCCATGCCGCACCGCTCGGCCCCGGTCGCTGGCCGCAACGCCACGCCGGCTCCATCGTCGCCGTCTCACCCACCGGATCGCGCGCGCTCGACGCCGCCACGATCCGGGCCGCCCTCGCCGGCGACGGCGCATCCGCTTCCGTCCGAGGGGCTCCATGACTCGCTCGCTGCTCGTCATCGCGACGCTCGCCGTCGCCTCCATCACCACCGCGGCCGCCGACCCGGCCTACCGCTGGCCGCTCGCCGGCGGCACCGTCACCGCGTACTACGACCACGGCAACGTCACCGACTGGCGCTGCCAGTCGAACACGTACGCGGGCCACGACGGCACCGACATCGGCGTGCCGCGCCAGACCGAGGTCTTCGCAGCGCTCGGCGGCCGCGTGAAGCACCGCACCGACGGCTTCGGTGACGGTTACCTCGGCTCGACCGACGGCGGCGGCTTCGGTAACGCCGCCGCCATCTTCCACGGCGACGGTCACGAGACCATCTACGGCCACATGTCCGCCGGCACCGGCATCCCGGCGCTCGGCGCGACGCTCGACTGCGGCGCGCACGTCGGCCGCTCCGGCACCTCCGGATCCTCGACCGGTCCGCACCTCCACTTCGAGACGCGCGTCGGCGTCTCCGAGACCGGCTCGTACTACTCGGGCGCCGCCGACGATCCGTTCGCCGGTCCGTGCGGCGGCCCGCTCTCGTACTGGCGCGATCAGGGCACCGGCATGCCATCGCCGTCGTGCGGTGGTGCGCCGCCGCCGCTCGACGACGCCGCCTACGTCGCTGACGTCACCATCCCCGACGGCACCGAGGTCGTCGCCGGCACCACGTTCACCAAGATCTGGCGCCTCCGGAACAGCGGCACCTCGACCTGGGGCGACGGCTACACGCTCGCGCACGTCGACGGCCCTGCGTTCGGCGCGTCCGCCGTCGCGCTCCCCGCCGCCGTGCCCGGCGCCGAGGTCGAGGTCGCGGTCACGATGACGGCCGCGGGCGAGGGCACGCAGCGCTCGAGCTGGCAGGTCGCGCACGACGGCGCGCCCTTCGGCGAGGTGGTGTGGACCGAGGTCATCGTCGTCGCCGCGCCGTCGACCGACGCCGATGGCGACGGCGTCGGCCCCGGTCAGGACTGCGACGACGGCGACGCCGCGGTGTTCCCGGGCGCGGAGGAAGCGTGCGACGGCCTCGACGGCGACTGCGACGGCGTCGGAGACGACGGGCTGGTGCGCACCTGCTGCGAGGGCACGGCGACCTGTGGCGGCGGCGCCTGGGGCGCGTGCAGCGTGCCCTGCGACGAGGATCCCGCCGGCTCCGAGGCCGGCGGATGCGATGCGAGCGCTGCGGGCGGCGGCTCGACCAGCGAGCGCACCTCGGGCGCCTTCTGGTTCGCGCTTACAGCTCTCGCAGCCCTCGCGGCGTTCAGACGGGCAGGAGCCCGTTCTGGATCGCGAAGCGAGTGATGTCGGAGTTGTTGCGCAGCCGGAGCTTCTTCAGGACGTGGCCGCGGTGGGTGTCGACGGTCTTCACGCTGATCTCCAGGATCGCGGCGATCTCGCGGTTGGTCTTGCCGGCCGCGAGATAGCTCATCACCTGGAACTCACGCTGCGAGAGGATCTGAGCCGGGTGCTCGCTGCGCTTGCGCGCGAGGGCCGCCTCGACCTCGGCCGGGACGACTTGCTCACCGGCGTGGACCTTCTCGATCGCACCGATCAGCTCGTCGAGATTTCCCGACTTCTTGACGTAGCCCGCGGCGCCGGCCCGCATGGCGCGAACGCCGTGGGCTTCGTCCTCGTGCATCGTCAGCATGATGACTTTGGTCGGGAGACCCATTTCCCCCAGCTCCGACAGAGCCTGAATCCCGTCCTTGCCAGGCATGGTCACGTCGAGCAGCAAGACATCCGGCTTGTACTTCTTGGTCAGATCGACGGCGGCAGAGCCGTTGGCGGCTTCTCCCTCCACTTCGATCTTGCCGCTCTCGCTCAACATGCGCGACAAGGCTTCGCGAATCAGGTTGTGATCCTCCGCTATGACTACTCGGATCATGTTCGACTTCCCTTTGGGAGGCATGCTTCGCTTGGCGCTCAAGGTTTGGTCAGGGTGTGGCACTGGCTCGGCCACGGTGATGAACCGGTGTAGCCCGGCTGGGATGGCTTCGGTAGGTATGGCTGAAGACGATCCAGTTGATCGTGCGTAATCGAAGGATACACTCCGACTTCTTCTTCGTCACGGCTAGGTGAGCGACAACACGGCACATAGATCCCCGACAAGACTAGGAGATTTCTCCATCGTCGAAACTCTGGGTGAGGGTGGAAGTGGCACCGTGTATGGCGCACGGTGGGGCCACCGCGAGGTCGCGCTGAAGGTACTCCGAGGTGAGATGGGGCCCGGAGATCGCGATCGCTTCCTGGCGGAGGCGCGCCTGCTCATCGAGATGACCCATCCGGGCGTGGTGAAGGTGCTCGCCGCGGGCTCGCTGCCGGATGGACGCCCGTACCTCGCGATGGAGAAGCTGCCGGGCGAGACACTCGCGCGTCGACTCGGTCGCGGACCGCTTCCTCTGCCGCTCGCGATCGCGTTGTTCGTGCAGCTCTGCGACGCGGTGTCCGCGATGCACGCTCGCTCGCTGATCCATCGCGACCTCAAGCCCGAGAACGTGATGCTGGTTTCGGGACCGACGCCGGGCTCGGGCGAGCATGCGGTGCTGCTCGATTTCGGGATCGCGAAGGTCGCCAGCGACGGCATCGCGCCGCCAACGCAGAGCGGGATGGTGCGCGGCACGCCGGCGTACATGGCGCCCGAGCGTTTCTTCGGACATCCGGCGTCGGTGGCGACCGACGTCTACGAGCTCGCGGTGACGCTGTTCGCGATGATCGCGGGGCGCCTGCCGTGGGCCGACTCGGTCGATCCGGAAGTGCGCCTCAATCCGGCGCGGCTCGGCGCGCTGATCACGGTGCCGCCGGCGCTCGACGAGCTGGTGGCGCGCTCGCTCTCGACGCGCGCGCCCAACCGACCGCCGTCGGTGGCGGCGCTGTGCAACGAGGTGGTCATCGCGTCGGGCGCCGATCTGTCCGCGGTGCGCTCGACGGTGCCGATCCAGCCGACGCCGTCGCCGACGCCGCCGTGGCCCGCCGAGGAGCGCGTGACGACGGGCGCCGCGGCGTCGGGCGAGCGCGGCGTCCAGACCGTGCGCATGCGGTATCGCTGGCCGCTCGCGGCAGCGGCGGGCGTCATGGCGCTCGCCGGTGGCACCGCGATCTTCGTCGCGACGCGGGGCGGCCCGGCGACGAAGATGCTCACGGGCAAGGACGATCCGTGGTCGGGCGAGGGTCCGGCGCCGGTCATCATCGTCGACGCGGCGGTCGACGACGGCGGCGGTCCGGTGCCGCTGCCGCCCGAGGAGCGCGCGGCGGTGCGCGAGGCACTGGCGGCGAGCGCGCGGCGCCACAGCCCGGACGTCGAGGGCCTGCTCGGCGTGGCGGTCGCCGAGGTGCGGCGCTCGCCCGAGCTGAGCCAGGCGTTCGCGGGGGTGCGCGACCAGCCGATGCTGCGCGGCGCGCTCGACGCGATGATCGGCGAGTGCGATCTCCCGTTCGGTGATCGCGCGCAGTGGCTGTCGATGGCCATCGTCGGCGGGCTCGGCACCTACGACCTGATCGCGAGCGGTGCGTGGACGCGCGACGAGATCGAGGCGTGCGTGGGCGGCGAGGGCGCGTCCATCAAGCGCGCCGGCGAGGACGGCAAGCTCTCCCTGGTGCGTCGCGCCGGAGCGGACACGACGCGCGTCGTCGGCTGGCTCGACGACGACACGTTCGTCATCTCGACGCGGCCGGGCGCCGATCAGGGCTTCATCGCGGCGCGGCTCGGACGTCCGGCCAAGGCGACGCGCGTGATGGAGCTGGCCGACGGCATCGATCGGCGCGCGACGTTCTGGCTGGTGGCGACCAAGAAGAGCCTCGAGCGCACGACGACGTCCGAGGCCATGCAGCAGGCCGACCTGACGGCACGACTCACGCTCGGCGACGTCGACGAGAACGGTGACCCGGCGATGGGGTTCCAGGTGGCGACCTACTATCCCGACGAGCTGCGCGCCGAGGCCGGGCTCGCCGAGCTGAAGGGCCAGCTGTCGGAGCTGACCGAGCACCCGGGCTTCGACCTGGTGATGCCGAAGTGGACGATGCTGCGCCACGGCACCATGGTCAACCTCGACGGCAAGGTGCCCAACGAGCTCCTGGCCAAGCTGCAGCGCACGCTGGTCGACTTGCTCCCGTAGGCGCGGACGTGCAAGAACCGGCCGTGCCCGAAGCCAACCCCGATCGCCCGCTCGTCATCGGCATCGCCGGTGGCACCGGCTCCGGCAAGTCGACGGTCGCCCACAAGCTCGCGACGTCGATCCCGTCCGAGCGCTGCGTCGTGATCGATCACGACAGCTACTACTTCGATCAGGGCCACCTCTCGCCCGATGCGCGCTCCGAGATCAACTACGACCACCCCGCCAGCCTCGAGAGCCGGCTGCTCGCCGAGCACCTGCGGCTCCTGCGCAACGGCGCGTCGGTCGAGATCCCGATCTACGACTTCGTCACGCACACGCGCCGCATCGAGACGCGCACGGTGTCGCCGGCGCCGGTCATCATCGTCGAGGGCATCCTGGTGTTCGTCGACGCCGCCGTGCGCGAGCAGATGGACATCAAGATCTTCGTCGACACCGACGCCGACATCCGGCTGATGCGGCGCATCCGCCGCGACCTCGAGCAACGCGGGCGCAGCTTCAACTCGGTGCGCGACCAGTACTACGCGACGGTGCGGCCGATGCACCTCGAGTACGTCGAGCCGAGCAAGCGGTGCGCGGATCTGATCGTCCCCGAGGGCGGCGACAATCGCGTCGCGCTCGACGTGCTGCTCGGGCGGCTCGGTCGCGTCGCCTACGGCAGCTGACGCGCCGGGGCGGCGTCCCGCTACTCGGCGAAGCCGCCGTAGATCGCGCACGGGCCGCGGCGCCAGAACACGTCCGGGCGCGCGAAGCCGGCGCCCGCGAGGAGCCTCAGCTCCTCCGTGAGCGGCAGGTAGTGATCCTCGGCGTTCCACTTCTCGAACGCGACCTGCGCCTCGGCGGCCGTGAGTCCGTGCCGCTGCATGTGCGCCGCCCATTCGGTGCGGATGCGGCGCTCGCCGGCGCCGCCGTCGTGGAGCACGCAGTCGCCGACGAGCAGCACGCCGCCGGGCTGGAGCGCACCGCGGATGCGGCGGTAGAGCTCGCCCTTCCGCTCGGGGTCGGCGACGTGGTGCAGCGCGAGCGACGCGACCACCGCGGCACACGCCGGCACGGTCTCGAACGCCGCGAAGAAGTCGGCCTGGCGTCCGCGCGCGCGGTCGCCGGCGCCGAGCCCCTGGAGCCGCGCGGCGCCCGCCTCGAGCATGCCGCCGTCGAGGTCCACCATCTCGACGCGCGCGTCGGGCAGGGCGCTCAGCACCGCCGCCGACAGTGCGCCCGTACCGGCGCCGAGATCGACGACCACCCCGCCCGCCGGCACGTGCCCGACCAGCCACGTCGCGATCCCGTCGATGAGCTCGCGGTAGTACGGGATGTAACGGACGATCGCCTCGTCGTACTCGGCGACCTGGATCCCGAAGTGTCCATACGAGGCGGCGTCGGTGCTCACGCCGATTTTCGTAGCACGCAGCGGCGCGCGCGACCGGTACAGATCGCTCACGCGCCGAGCGGCAGCGGCGGATTGGGCGGCCGCGGGTGCGCGACGTACTCGTGGACCGACGGCCGCGCCCAGACCGCGTCGGCGTAGGCCGCGACTGCGGCCGGAACCTCCGTGCCGCCGGTCATCACGCGCTTGAGCGCGAACGCCATGTCCACGTCCACCACACCGAACGCGTCGCCGAACAGCACACCCGACGGTCCGGCGCCCAGTCGCTCCGCGACGTGCACCAGGTCGTCGATATCGCGGCGCGCCTCCGCCGACAGCGCCTCGCGGTGCGCCGGCGGATAGAAGATGCGCTCGGTCGGCCGCTCGCGCCGCAGCGCCGAAGTACCGATCCGGAGCCACGACATCAGCTGCCGCGCCCGCGCCCGGTCGCGAACGTCCTCCGGCAGCACGCGCGGCGAGGTGAACACGTCCTCCAGGTACTCGACGATCGCGAGCGACTCGGCGACGAACATCGTTCCATGCTGGAGCACGGGCGCCGCGCCCGTCAGCGTCTTGTCGCGCAGCGCGTCCCGCGCCCCGACCCCGTGCCGCATCATCGTGATGCCGGTCTGGAACGCGAGCCCCTTCTCGCGCAACGCGACAAACGCCGTCGCCGTCCACGGCGACAACCAAAACGCCTCGACATACAACGTGAGCGGCTCGTTCTCCATCCGGCTCGCGATTGTAGGATGTCACCACGTCCACCGCGCATGTCAGGGTCCAATCACCGGCGCGCGAGGTCTTCCCGCGACGACGCGAGGAAGCCCGCAGGCGAGAAGACGGTGGGGCCCCGAGCCGGAGCGACCGACTGGTCGCGAGGACGCAGGGGGGGACCGGCGACGAAGCATGCGGGCTCCGCAGCCGTCGCCCCCACGACGGCACAGGTCAGCGACCGTCGCCGGAGCCGTCGCCGGTCGGGGGGCGGGGAATGCCGACGCCGGGGCGGGTCTTGCCGTCGTCGGCCTGGCTGCCGGGCAGGGCGTCGACGGGGACGCCGGGGATCGTGCTGGTGCGGCGCTTGGCGCGGCGCTCGTCGATGCCCATGGCGAGGACGGTCATGTCGTCGCCCGGCGGCGCGTTGCCGATGTGGCTGTCGACGTCCTGCAGGATCGACTTCACGACGTCCTCGGCCGAGCCGCGCGCCGTGCGCAGCCGCCGCGACAGGCGCTTCACGCCGTACTCGTTGCCGCGCACGTCGCGCGCCTCGAGGATGCCGTCGCTCACGAGCACGAGCATGTCGCCCGAGTGGAGCTGGACGCGCGCCTCGCCGACCTCGAGCTCGTTCACGACGCCGATCGGCACGATGTGCGCGCGGTCGGCCTGCAGCGGGAACACGCGCTCGCCGCGGCGCAGGAGCGGCACGCAGTGGCCGGCGTTCGTGAACACCAGCGTGCGCGATTCGAGGTCGTAGATGGCGTAGACCAGCGTGGCGAACATGCCATCGTCGCCGAGCTTCACCATCTCGTCGTTGACCCGCCGCAACAGCCGCGCCGGCGTGCGCGAGATACCCGCGCGCGAGCGCAGCTCGCTGGTCAGGCGCGCCATGTAGAGCGCGGCGCTGATCGCCTTGCCGGCGACGTCGCCCACCGCCAGCGCGATGTGGCTCTCGTCGTGCCAGATGAAGTCGTAGAAGTCGCCGCCGATCTGGTAGGCGGGCTCGTAGTGCACGGCGAAGTCGAGCCCGACGACGTTGGGCACGTCGTGCGGCAGGAGCGATCGCTGGATCTGCCGCGCGACGCGCAGGTCGCGCTCGAGGCGCTCCTTCTGCACCAGCTGCGCCTGCATGCGCGCCGAGTGGATGGCGAGCGCGGTCTGGTACGCCACGTTCTGCAGGAGGTCGACATCCTCCTGCCGGAAGCCCTGGCTGCGCGCCTCGACGTAGATGACGCCGTACTGGTGATCGCCTGCCGACAGCGGCGCGCCCATGCGCGTGCCCGCGAGCTCACCGGCGCCGTCCGCCGTCGCCGGCCGCGGCGTGTTCGGCGCCGTCGAGTCGCCGAGCAGCACACCGCGCCGGTCCTGCACCACGTGCGTGATGATCGTGCCCGGCACGCGCAGGTTGCCGCCGAAGCCGCGCGCGCGCGTCTTGTGGAACTTCACCTGCAGCTCGCCCGAGCGCTCCTCCTCCACCAGCACGCCCACCGTCTCGGCCTGCGGGAACATGTCGAGCAGGTGGCCGACCACGGTCTCGACCAGCTCGTCGGGATCGGTCGTCTTCGCGGCCGCGTCGAGGATCGCGGTGAGCGCGGTCAGCTTGCGCTCGATGAGGCGGAAGTTGCGGATCTCGGTCGGCGCCGCCAGCACGCCCGACGTCCGCATGAACTTGCCCGAGTCGGTGTCCTCGCGGCTCTTCACGACCTGGCCCGCGGCCTCCACGATCGTGAGGTGCGCGTCGGACGTCGGCGTCCGCGAGCCGTGACCGTCGGTGTCCGGCGAGTCGACGCGGATGCGATTGCTCGCGATCATGATCTCGTCGCCGTGCGCGAGCGGCAGCGGCCCCGCGAGCCGCTGCCCGTTCACGTACGTGCCGTTGTTCGAGCCGAGATCCTCGAGCGCCCAGCGCACGCCGTCGGGGCGGATGCGCGCGTGCTGCCGCGACACGCGCATGTCGGGCACGAAGATCTGGCAGTCGGAGCGACGCCCGATGATGTACTCGCCTTCCGCTAGCTTGTAGCGGCGGCCCGCATTGGGGCCGGCGATGAACACGAGCGCGGGCATTCCGGGGTGCGAGGGTCTATACCACCCGCGCGTCGGAGAGTAGATCGCGGGAAGGTGAAACGCCGAGCGTGTGCGCGC
>DATLEB010000160.1:0-13773 GCA_035525615.1 Kofleriaceae bacterium
CTCCGGCCCGTGCTCGCTGCGCGTCCGCTTCTTCGACGCGCTCGACTTCGCCGGCAACCCGCAGACGGCGCAGCCGATCATTCCGCCCGAGGGCGTCTATCAGGACGGCTGCAACCGCTACAAGGGTCACAACATGACCCGCCCGATGTTCGGCTTCGTCGGCATCGGCGTCGACGACGCGCCCGGCATCACGCCGACGACGCCCCACCGGGTCACCGGCGTGGCAACGGCGAACAACCTGGCGACCCCGGCGCGTGGCTTCCGCGCGTACATCACCAAGGTCTCGACCGACCAGCTGTGGTCCACGTCGGCCGCGCTCGGCGGCATGTCGTTCGGGCAGCGCGGCGTGCTCGCGATCGTCTTCCACTACAAGGGCGCCCCGCGTAGCGGCGTCACGATCCGTCGCAGCGGTTCGCCGATCCCGAACGACGACTTCTACTTCACCGACACCGGCATCACCCGTACGACGGTCTCGGGAGGCATCCCCGGCACCCAGTCCTCGACGGGCGCCAACGGCACCGGCCTCGTGATCAACGCCGACACGCCGATCGCCCACGACGGTATCGGCGGCGAGCCCGGTACGCCCGGCCAGTGCGTCTGGCCGTCGAACCTCGGCGCATCGATCCCGAACGTCGTGTTCGTGCAGATCAAGGAAGCCGAGCTGGCCACCGGCGGTGCTGCGTGTCCCTGAGGGTCTACGCGCTCGCGGCGGGCGCGCTGGCGGTGGTGCCGGCGACCACCGCACACGCCGATCCGGCGAGCGGCGTCGACGCGGCGCTCTTCCGCCCGTCCTATGACACGAGCGGCGTGCTCTCCCTCGAGGGCGCGCGGCTTCCGACCAAGCGGGACATCTCGTGGAAGATGCTGCTCGGCTTCGCGTCGAGCCCGCTCAACGTCACGATCCCCGACGACGACATCACCGGCGACAGCGTCCTCAACTACACGCTGACGCTCGACATGGCGTTCGGCTTCACGATCACCAAGAAGTTCGCCATCGGTCTCGGGACCGCCGTCTACCGGACCGATCCGGGGCCGGGCTACGGCACGCGTGGCCGCTTCGAGTCCGGCATCGGCGGCATCTCGACCGGCCTCATCTCGATGCGCCCGCTGTCCAACCAGGACCCGTCGGGCAACTTCGAGGCGCAGAGCCTCTCCGGTCCGCTCGACGTGCGCGTCGGCGGCAAGTACCAGTTCCTCGACGGGCCGAGCCTCGCGGCGACGTTCGTCGGCACCGTCGTCCTGCCGTTCGGCGAGGACGAGATGTTCCTGGGCGATCACAACCTGGTGTTCGAGCCCAAGCTGGCGCTCGACTACCGGATGGATCGCCTGCACGCGACCAAGATCGTCGCCAACGTGGGCGCGCGCATCCGCCAGCGCACCGTGCTCGAGGCGTACGACAACGACACCGTCATCGACATGATGGTGTCGAAGGAAGAGGCGGCGCTCGCCGTCCTCGACGTCGGCTCCGAGGCGATCATCGGCGTCGGCGGCCTGCTCGAGGTCTCGCCGTCGTTCACGCTCGGCGCCGAGGCCGTCGGCCTCATCCCGCTGCCCGACGCGATCGGCTACGGCGGCTGCGATCTCGTCGATGGCCGGCGGTGCTCCGATCTCGACGACGAGGACTACGCACCCGACGCGGGCACGGGCGATCTCGCCGCGTATGCCGCCGGCGGCGTGCACTACCGTATCAACCCGCACCTCACCGGCACGCTCGCCGGCTCGGCCGGTCTGCTCGGCGCGCGCGGCGACGACTTCCGCGCCATGGTCGGCATCACCTGGTCTCCGCAGCCCGAGAGCGAGGCGCGCGTCGGCCGCGGCGACAAGGACGGCGACGGTCTGCCCGACCTCTCCGACGGCTGCGCCGAGGACGCCGAGGACAAGGACGGCTACCAGGACGAGGACGGCTGCCCCGACCTCGACAACGACGGCGACGGCGTCATCGACGTCGACGACCGTTGCGTGGACGAGCCCGAGGACCGCGACTCGTACCAGGACGACGACGGCTGCCCCGAGCGCGACAACGACAGCGACACCATCCCGGACGTCGCCGACCGTTGCCCCGATGACGCGGAAGACGTCGACGGCTTCGAGGACGACGACGGTTGCTCCGACGAAGACAACGACGGCGACGGCTTCGCCGACAAGGCCGACAAGTGCCCGAACGAGGCCGAGAAGGTCAACGGCGTCGACGACGAGGACGGCTGCCCCGACACCCGCACCGACACGGGACCGGAGCTCACCGCGGATCGCATCAACCTGCGCGGCAACCGCATCGAGTTCGCCGGCAGCACGACCAACCTGACCGCGGCGTCGAAGATCCTGCTCAACCAGGTCGCGGCGCTACTCAAGTCGAAGACGCCGGACGACGCCCCGATCCGCATCGAGGTCCACGTCGCCCTCGGCACCAAGTCGAAGGTGGCGCGCGCCATCGCCGACCAGAAGAAGAAGGACAAGACCTTGAGCCAGCGCCGCGCCGATGCGGTGTTCCAGTACCTACAACAGCAGGGAGTTCCGGTCCAACAGCTGACCGGCGCCGTCGGTCTCGGCTCCGACCGTCCGTCCGGCACGAACGCGCCGACCGATCCCGCCAACGATCGTGTCGACTTCATCCGCGCGCGTCAGGGAGGTGCGCCATGAAGCAGACCCGCGCTCTCGCCAGTGTCCTACTCCTCGCCGCGATGGCAGGGACGGCAACCGCACAGGAAGCCGGACCGATCGACATCGAGGTGCCGACGGTCGTGACCGACACGACCGGCGCCACCGACGGCGGCACGTCCGGCCCCGACGATCAGCTCGACCTCGCCAACGTCGTCCAGAGCGCCGCCAAGGGCGTCACGACGGTGCAGGAAGCACCGGTCATCGTCACCGTCATCACGGCCGACGAGATCGCCGATCGGCAGTTCCAGACCCTCGACCAGATCCTCGACACCGTCCCCGGCTACATGCGCCTGGGCGTGCTCCACAGCCAGTTCGCCTCGGTCGGCGTGCGCGGCACGGTGCAAGCCGTGCAGCTGCTCCACGACTCGGTGTCGATGTTCGACCCGTTCGTGAACGTCGCCACCTTCCACCGGCTCCAGCCGATGGAGACCATCAAGCGCATCGAGACCATCACCGGTCCCGGTGGCGTGCTGTGGGGTGCCAACTCGTTCCTCGGTGTCGTCAACGTCATCACCAAGGACGCCGAGGACGTCGACGGCGTCGAGGTCGGCGGCCAGATGGGCGACGGCAACGGCGATCGCAAGAACGCCCGCGTCTACGTGATGGCCGGCCTGCCCGATCTGATGAAGGGCAAGGCCAAGCTCTTCCTCCACACGTCGTTCGAGTCGTACCTGGGCCCGGGCTTCCAGATGCCCTTGCACATGTTCTCGGCCCCGCTGCCGCAGCCCAACTCGGTCATGTTCTACGGGCCGCTCACGACGGCGGATCCGGCGCGCAGCTACCTCTTCAACTTCTTCGCCAAGTTCACGATCGGCAAGGTGCAGCTGCGCGTGCAGGCGCCACTCACCGAGCGCCACCAGCCCATGGGCTTCCCCGGCTTCGTCTCGCGCAACAACCTGCCCGAGGACGCGGTCTGCGATCCGACCGCGCCGTACGACCCCGTGATGGATGCGACCGACATGTGCATCGATCGCCTGCGGACGTCGCGCGACAACCAGATCAACTTCCTCGATCGCTACGTCGTCGCCGAGTACAAGTCGCGCACCGCCGGCGGCAAGGCCGGCGTCAACCTCAAGCTCTACGGCGTGCAGTTCGTGCGCGCCTTCCCGCAGCTCGGCATCCTCTCGGCGGTGCCGGGGCTTCTCGAAGGCGGCCTCGCCTTCAAGTTCGACGCGACCACGTACCGCACCGGCGGCAACTTCGACGGTGACTTCGAGCTGCCGGGCAACGTGCGCGTCAACTACGGCGCCGAGGCGTTCAAGGAGTTCGCGGTCAGGAACGTCTCGCGCTCCATCCAGGGCGACGGCATCGAGGCGACCTTCGTGGGTCCCTACGTGCTCGAGCGACTGCCCTTGCCGTGTCCGCGCGAGCCGTTCACCGACGACGGCGGCATGCGCGGCTCGCGCATCATCGCCAACTGCCCGCTCACGTTCGCGTTCCCGTCGGACCGCATGGTCGGCGGTGTCTACGCCAACCCGCAGTGGCGTCCGTCGAAGAAGCTCATCCTCGACGCCGGCGCGCGCCTCCAGGTGTCGCCCGAGTCACTCGGCACGCAGCACTACCCGCTGACCCGCATCTTCTCGGGCACGGCGGTGTGGAACTTCATCCCGAGCTGGCACTTGAAGCTCAACTACGCCGAGGGCTTCCGCCCGCCGGTCTACAACAACAACTCGTCGAACGGCGAGGCCGTCCAGCTCGACGGTGGTGACCTCGAGGTCGAGACCTCGCAGGCGGTGCAGGCCGAGATCAACGCTCGTATCTTCAAGGGTCAGCGTCGGATCCGCGAGCTCTCGTTCCGCTTCGACTACTCGTACACCAAGCTCGAGAACCTCATCCAGATCGTTTCGGGCAAGTACGAGAACACCGCCGACCGCGCCATGCACGGCGGCGAGGCGCTGGCCAAGCTCTACATCCAGGGCGGCCACCGCATCGAGCTCTCGTACACGTTCCTGCAGGTCATGATGCGCGACAAGGGCCTCCACAAGTCCTTCCCCGAGCACATGTTCCACCTGGCGAGCATCTACAACGTCATCGACGACAAGCTGACGATGTTCACCGACCTGCGCGTGGTCGGCGCCATGGAAGATCCGAACCGCCTGGTCGAGCACCGCGACTACGCCTTCGACCCGAACAACTTCATCCCGGGTAACGTCGTCAACACGGTCACCGACATCGCCGGCCCGTTGCGTGTCGGTCCGACCGACCTGACCCTCGACCGCCTGCCGCCTGCCGCCGACCTCAGCCTCGGCTTCACGCTGACGCCGGTCGAGAAGCTCTCGATCCGCGGCACGGTCTTCAACGCGTTCAACGCCCGCTACTACCAGCCGGACGCGTTCTACGACTACGAGCCGCGCCTCGAGATGCAGGCGAACCCGTGGGAAGACTGGCGCGCGTACGTCTCGGCGACGTACACGCACTAGGGGCTGTCCCTATTCAGGGCCACCCCCCTAGAGATCACATTCCGTGCGGCCCTTGCTCCGCTGATTCCGCCGCCGCTCGCAGACGCGAGCGCCGTCGGGCTGCGCGCGGTCCGCACTAGCGCGCTGCGCGCGCGGCCTCAGTCCTCTTTCGCGAAGGGGACCAGGCCGTCGCGCACCTTGTACGCGTGGTCGATCCCGGCGAGCAGCGCGCGGGAATCGACCGGCTTCAGCACGTAGTGGTGGACCCGGCCGCCGGCACCGGCCCGGTGGACTTCGGGGACATCGGTGTATCCGGAGAGCAGGACCCGCACCATCTGCGGGTAGCGGTCGGCTAGCCGCTCGAGGAGCTCGAGCCCCGTCATGCGCGGCATCTTGTGGTCCGTGATGAGGACGTCGAACGTGCGCTCGGTCAGGAGCGCCAGCGCGTCCTCGCCGTTGGCGCACCGGGTGACCTCGAAGCGGCGGCGCGTGACCCGCTCGATGAAGTCGAGCATGTCCGGTTCATCATCGACGACCAGGATGCGGGGCTTGTCGGGACCACCGACCATGCGCTCACTGTCTCACATCTCGTACCGCATCACTCGGGCGCCACGTCCCATGGACCCCGTGGGGCGTATCTCGTTAGAATCGACCGCACTTGGCCTCCGAGGGGTCTTTGTCGAAGCGTCGCGTTCTCGCAATCTCGCCAAATCTTGATCAGCTGCGGCGCATCGTCGCGAACCTGGAGCGGGCCGGCGCCGAGGTCGACGCGGTGCGTTCGCTCGACGCGATCCAGAGCGAGATCATTCCTCACCGCTACGTCTTCATGGACGTGGAGGAAGGGGACACGCGTGCCGTCGACCGCCTGGTTCCGATGCTGCGGCAAAAATCCCATGCGGCGGTCGTCACGCCCAAGGCCGCGCTTGCCGAGCTGACCGACTACCTCAAGGATCACCGCGTCAATCACGTCATCGTCGGCGAGGAGCTCGACCGCGGCGTGTTCGTGACCGCCCAGAAGCTGCTCACCGGCGACATCTTCGGGATCGAGAAGTACCTCCCCGAGGGGACGCCGGTGCACTACGTGCGGCTTCGCGACTTCGAGGGCCGCGGCAAGGCGCTCGACACCGTGCTCGCCTACGCCGAGGAAGCCAAGATGCGCCGCCAGGTGCGCAGCGCCATCGGCTCGGTGTGCGAAGAGCTGCTGATGAACGCGCTCTACGACGCGCCGGTCGACGAGAACGGCAACCAGATCTTCGCCGAGGTCGATCCGCACGACCGCACCAAGTCGCGCTCGCCGCGGCCGGTCTCGATCCGCTACGCCGCAACCGAGAGCCAGTTCGCGGTCGCGGTGCGTGATCGCTTCGGCCGCCTCGCGAAGAACACGATCCTCGCGTACATCGACAAGTGCCTGCACTCGCCGGTGCAGATCGATCGCAAGACCTACGGCGCGGGGCTCGGCCTCTACCTCGTCGCGAACGCCGCGGCGAGCTACCTGTGCAACGTCGCGTACGGCATCGCGACCGAGGTCGTGTGCACGTTCGATCGCGGCGCCAAGGCGCCGTTGCGGCTCGTCGGAGTCTTCGTCCATCCCGGTCAGGCCGAGATGCTGCGCGATGGACCCACGCCGGAGACGGCCGCCGGTCGCCCCGACGACGACGACGACGCCGTGCAGGTGGAATCGTCGGGCGGGCACTAGAGAGGGGGCGGAATGGCGGAGCGCCAGTTCGGCCCCTACCAGCTGGTCAAGCAGATCGCGGTCGGCGGCATGGCCGAGATCCACCTCGCGAAGACGAAGGGGATCGCCGGCTTCGAGAAGTTCTGCGCGCTGAAGATGATCCATCCGAACTTCGCGCAGGACGAGCAGTTCATCGAGATGCTCATCGACGAGGCGAAGATCGCGGTGCAGCTGCAGCACGTGAACATCGCGCAGACCTTCGACCTCGGCCGCGTCGGCGACACGTACTACATCACGATGGAGTTCGTCGACGGTGCGGATCTCTACAAGATCCTGCGCCGCGGCAGCGAGCACGACGTCGACTTTCCCGTCGACGTCGCGGCGTACGTCGCCAAGGAGATGTCGACCGGCCTCGACTACGCGCACCGCAAGCGCGACGGCGCCGGCGTGAACCTCGGCATCGTGCACCGCGACGTCTCGCCGCAGAACGTGCTGGTGTCGATGGCGGGCGAGGTGAAGCTCGTCGACTTCGGCATCGCCAAGGCGACGATGAAGGTCCGCCAGACCGCGGTCGGCGTGATCAAGGGCAAGTACTACTACATGAGCCCGGAGCAGGCCTGGGGCGAACGCCTCGACCACCGGAGCGACATCTTCTCGGCCGGCATCGTCCTCTACGAGATGCTCACCGGGCAGATGCTCTACCTCGAGGAGGACATCAACAAGCTCCTCGACATGGTGCGGCGCGCCAACATTGCGCCGGTGCGCACGCTGCGCAAGGACGTGCCCCCGCAGCTCGAGCGCATCGTCATGCACGCGCTCGCCAAGAAGCCCGAGGACCGCTACCAGAACGCCGGTGACTTCGCGTCGGACCTCGAGCGCTTCCTCCACACGTACTCGCCGGTCTTCACCGCGACCAAGCTGGCCGCGCACCTGCGGCGTGCGCTCGGCGAGACCGGCGGGCCGGCGCCGCCGCCGATGGCGGTCGAGCCCGAGCCGGCGCCGCGCGATCCGCTGCAGTCGACGCAGTCGATCCCGCGCCACACGTTCGTCACCAACCGCTCCGAGATCTCCGACGAGAACAGCGTCATCTTCCGCGTCTCGGACCTCAAGCCGGGCGGCGAGGGAGGCGGTGCGGCGGCGACGCCGCGTGCCGAAGCGCCGCGCGCGCCGACGGCGCCGCTGCGTGGACCGAAGGGCCCGCCGTCGGTGCCGCACGTCCCGCCGCGCATGATCTCGGCGGCGACGATGCAGGTCTCCGACAGCGATCTCGAGATCGAGAGCACGATGGTGACGGCCGAGCCGTCGGCGATGGGAGCGGGCGATGGCGGCGCCACGTCGCTCGACGGGCCGCGTGGCATGCGGCGCTCGGCGGTGCCGGCGATGACCGACGATCTGCTCGGCGATTACGAGCCGACGATCATGGAGGACATGCCCGGGCTCGTGCCGAGCGGACAGCACGAGGACGATCCGGTGACCATCGCGCGGGGCGCGGCGCCGAGCGCGGCGGCCGACGATCCGACGACGATCCCGCAGCGCCGCAACGCGGTCGCGCCGCGCACGCCGCAGCCGGCGGCGCTGGTGGCGAACACGCCGACGCCGCACGTGAGCGAGGTGCGCAAGCCGCGCGAGTCGCGGCGCACGCCGGCGTCGGGCGTGCCGATCGGCGGTTCGGTGCTGCAGCAGCTCGTCGGTCCGCCCAGCACGCCGATGCCGCGCGCACCGGCGGCGCGCGGCGCGGGCATGCCGATCAGCGACGGCGTGCCGGGCATGATGCCCGACGCGCAGCCGACGGGCGGGGCGACCTCGGCCGTCGCCGGGCGTGGTGCGGTGCCGCCCAACGTGCCCGGGGCGCGCCCGCCGACGTCGCCGCTCGCCGGCATGACCGCCGGGCCGATCGACGCGGGCTACGACGCGCCGACCGCGCCCGACCTGGCGCCGGCGCCGCCGGGGCCGCCGCAGATGCCGCTGCCGGGGTATCCGCACACGCCGCCGGGCATGCCCGCGTCGCCGCACACGCCGCCGGGGATGCCGGGCCTGCCGGCGCACCTCGCGCCGTATGCCATGCAGCAGACGCCGGGGCAGGGCGGATATCCCTCGGCCGCCGGCGCGCCGGGCGGCTACCCCTTCCAGCCCTATCCCGGCGCGCAGCCGCAGAGCTTCACGAAGCAGATGCAGGCGCTGGTCGAGCTCGACGAGATTCCCTCGCACTACAAGCTCGGCTCGCCGACCAAGAGCTGGCTCCTGCGCGCGCTCCTCGCGCTCGTGATCGTCGCCGGCGGCGTGGCGATCGCGCTCCTCATCGTGCGCGGGAGCGAGGAGGGGACCATCGCGGCCTCGCTGCTCATCGATTCGACGCCGTCGGGCGCGACCGTCACCGTCGACGGTACCGTGCTGCCCGACAAGACGCCGGCGCGCTTCGAGACCGCGCCGGGCGCGCGTCACGAGATCCTCATCGAGCTGGCGGGCTTTCAGCCGCACAAGGACGCGGTGCTCGTGCCCGACGGCGGCGGCCAGATCCGCGTGTTCGCGTTCCTGCCCGCCATCACGGTGAAGCTGCGCGTCACGACCGTGCCGACCGGCGCCGACGTGTACTTCGGCGAGCAGCTGAAGGGCCGCACGCCGCTCGAGATCAACGACCTCGATCCGGCGTCGGCGAAGGAGATCGAGGTCCGATTGAAGGATTATCCGCCCGAGAAACGAACGCTCACCTGGGACGGCAAGACCGAGCAGACGGTCGAGATCAGGTTCAAGAAGTAGTGAGGGCCGGCCGCGACGAGTGGGGCAGGCGAGCGAAGCGAGCGACGGGGCAGCGCCCACGAGGAAGCGGCACGAGCGCGAAGCGCGAGTAGGCCCGAGCGAACCAAAAAGTAGTAGGCTGCGGATCCCATGACGGCTCCGGCACGGCGCGAAGGTATCGTCAGCGAGATCTCGACTCTCCTCGGACGTGGCACCACGTTCGAAGGAAAGCTCACGTTCGAGGGCACCGTCCGCATCGACGGCAAGCTCAAGGGCACGGTGTTCTCCGACGACGTCCTCATCATCGGCGAGGGCGCCACCGTCGAGGCCGACATCGACATCGGCGAGATCATCATCCAGGGCACCCTGATCGGGAACGTCCACGCCAAGCGTGGCATCGAGGTGCTGGCGCCCGGCAAGGTGAAGGGCGACCTCCACACGCCGTCGCTCCAGATCGAGAAGGGCGTCGTGTTCGAGGGCCGGTCCTTCATGGAGGGCGTCCTTGCGGGTGGCGGCGCCTCCAAGCCTCTCGCACCGGCGGCGGCGCCGCCCAAGGCCGAGCCGCCCAAGCCGCTCAAGTAGCGTACGCACCGCGTACGCACGGTTCCGGGCCGCCGATGCGCTAGAATTTCCGCATGGCCCTCGGGGGGCGCGCGGTCGCCGCCATCGGACTGCTCACGGCTCTGGTCTGCGTCGTCGCCGCGCCGGGGCTCGCGGAGGCCGGACGCGTCGTGGTCGCGGAGACGTACGCCGAATCCGATCTCGCCGACGAGGCCGGCGGCTTCACGCTGCTGTTGCGCGCCGCGCTCGACGTGCCGGGGCGTCCCGTGGTCGCGAGCCAGGAGCTGCGCGGCGTCGTGATCGAGCTCGACAAGGTCGACGCCGTGATGAAGAAGCTCGACGGCGATGCGCTCGTCGCGTGCGACCTCGAGCGCGATGGGACCGGGCTGCGCGTGTCGGTCGTCGCGGTCGGACGCGACGGCACGGTCGCCGCCGCCGGCACCGTCACCGCCGGCGACGGCGATCTGGCGCGCCTCGTCGCCGAGACGGTGCGCCTCGCGGGACCGGTCGTCGGCTCGGAGGCCGCGGTGCCGCAGGTGTCGCTCGGTCAGCTGCGCCCGTTCGTGCGCGCGTCGGCGGCGCTCGCGCGCGGTGACGTCGCGCTGGCCGCCACGTTCCTCGAGTCGGCCGAGTCGATCATCCCGCTCAAGGTCGCGGCGATCGGCTCGACGCTGCGACCGGGCTGGTCGGGCGCCGCCGTCGATCAGCCGACGGCGGTGACGATCGCGCTGGCCGCGGGCACACCGCAGGATGTCCTCGACGTCGCGCAGGCCGGGTCGCCGCGCGATCACGCTGCGCGCGCGATCGCCGCCATCGCCACCGCCGACACCGACGGCGCCGCCGCCGAGCTCAAGCAGGCCGGTACCGATCCGCTCGCCGCGATCGCCGCGGCCCGCCTCGCCGCGCGCAAGGGCCAGTCCGACAAGCTCGCCACCGCCGTCGGCAAGCTGCTCGAGCGCTCGCCGGCGTACGTGCCCGCGCTCGTCCTCGTCGCCGAGCTGCCGGCCGGCGCCGTGCCGGCGGCGCTCGAGGACAAGGCGATGCAGCTCGCTGCCGCGGATCCGAGGCTGTCGCGCCTCGCGTCGGCGCTCGCGCTGCGTGCCGCGCAGCGCGGCGGCGGCGATCTCAACGTGATCCTCGCCGCCATCCACGTCGTCGATCTCGACGAGAACGAGCTCGGCCGCCTCGAACCGATCGTCACGCGCGCGGCCGCCGACGGCAAACGTCCCGCGCTCCGCCTCGCCGCCGAGCTCGCCGCGCGCAAGGGTGACCCCGCCCTCGTCGACGCCGCCGTGAAGAAGTGGCTCGGCGTCGCCGCCGACGATCCCAGCGCGCAGCTGTTCCGCGGCCGCCTCGCCATCGCGGCCATGCGTCTCGACGAAGCCAAGGTCGCGTTCGCCGCCGCCAAGGCCGACCGCGAGCTGGCGCGCGTGGCGATCGAGGCCGGTGACTGGACCACCGCCGAGAGCCTGCTCCTCGCGCTCCCCGAGGACAGCGCCGAGCGCCACCTGGTCGAGGCGCGCCTCGCGCTCGCGAAGAAGGACCCGGTCGCGGCGCGCAAGTCGCTCGACCTCGCGCGCGCCCTGTCGCCCGCGAGCGGTCGCGTCCTCGCCGCGCTCGCCGACACGATGGAGCTGACCAAGGACGCCGCGGCGTCGAAGACGCGCGCGCTCGCGCTCCAGCTCGCTCCGCCCCGGGCGAACGCGGTCGACGTCGGCAGCAAGCCCGGTGCGGGCGTAGGCGATGGCTCGGGCGGGCCCGTCGTACGCGAGGCGGCGCTCGACAGCGCGATCGCCGACTCGCTCGCGCCCCTGGTCGCGGCGCTGCCGCTGCCCGACAGCGGCGGTGTCGCCGTCGTCCAGCTCCCGTCTCCGTCGCCCGGTCTGTTCTCGCTGCGCGTGCCGCATCCCGAGCCGCTGCGCCGGCCGCTCATCGCCGCGCTCGAGCAGCGCGGCGTCACGGTCGCCTCCGACGCCGGTCCCGCCGTGCTCGCGCGCAACAAGGTCGTCGAGCCGCTGGCGCGCGATCGCCTCGACGCGCTCGCCGACGATCTCAACGCGCCCTTCGTCGTGCTCTACCAGGTGAAGGCCAGCGGCCCGGACGCGCAGGTGCGCCTGGTCGGGTTCGACCGGAAGTCGGGCACCGCGCACGAGGTCACCGGCAAGGCGCCGGGCTCGCGCGGCCTGGTCGGCTGGAACCGGGGCCGGCTCCAGCTCATCGGGGCGATCGTCCTCGCGCTGCTCCTCGTCGCCGGCTACTTCCTGATCCGCGGCCGCAGCCGCATCGTCGTCGAGATCACGCTCGATCCCGACGGCAGCGAGGAGGCGCTGTGCATCGAGATCAGTGGTTCGCCGTCGCGGCCGCAGATCACCGATCCGTCGCGCTGGCGCAAGGACACGCGCAAGGCCGGCCTCGAGCTGACCTCGCGCAAGGCCCGGCTCGCCGGCCCGCGCACCGTGTTCCCGGTGCCGCCGGGCACCTGGTACGCGCACGTCTACGGCGTCTACGTGCGCGACCACGCGGATCGCGTCGTGCCTCCGGTGCACACGCACAAGGTCGAGGTGATGCGCGGCAAGGTCGCGGTCGCCAAGGTCGACCTCGGCCTCGCGGTGGCGGAGGTGAAGGTCGCGGTGCACGACACGCGCCGCGGCGGCATCGGGGTCTGGCTCGACAACAACGAGCTCGGCGGCAAGGTCTACACCGACGCCGACGGTCACGCGACGCTCTACGCCACCGTCGGTCAGCACACGCTCGTGATCGAGGCGCACGACCAGCGTTTCGAGAAGCCCCTGCCGATCGCCGCCGCGCAGATCCAGAAGGTCATGATCAACCTGGTGCGCGAGCGCCGGCTCGCCGAGGTCGCGGACGGGATCGAGTTCGAGCCCGGTCAGGCCCGTCCTTCCGACGACGCGGCGCCTCTGCCCACGGCCGCGACGCAGGCGATGCCTCCGACCTTGCAGCCGCAGCCACCCGGACCACCGGCCGTGACCGCGCCGATCTCGATGGGGACGCAGCCGCGCGCCACGCTCTCCGACGAGCCCGACCTCGGCACGCGCGTCCTCGGTCGCTACAAGATCGAGTCCGAGCTCGGCCGCGGCGCGATGGGCGTCGTGTTCAAGGCGTGGGACGAGAACCTCGAGCGCACCGTCGCGGTGAAGGTGCTGGCGCGCTCGGTGCGCGAGATCCCGCAGGCGATGACGCTCTTCCTCTCCGAGGCCAAGGCGCTCGCGCAGCTCAACCACCCCAACATCGTCGCGGTCCACGACCAGGCCACCGACGAGAACGACACGTACATCATCATGGAGTTCGTCGACGGCACCACCGTCGATCGCCTCCTCGAAGAGCGCGGCGGCAAGCTGCCCATCCGCACCGCGCTCGGCGTGATCGACCAGCTGTGCAGCGGCCTGGCCTACGCGCACGGCAAGAAGGTCGTGCACCGCGACATCAAGCCGGCGAACATCTTCGTGTCGCGCGACAAGGTCGTGAAGCTCGGCGACTTCGGCATCGCGCGCGTGCTGCGCGAGATCGAGATCCGCCAGACCGACGTGCGCGGCACGCCGCTCTACATGGCGCCCGAGCAGATCAACGGCACCAACATCAACCACCGCGCCGATCTCTACGCGCTCGGTTGCACGCTCTTCGAGCTGGTCGCCGGCCGGCCGCCGTTCCTCGACGGCAACGTCATGGCCCACCACCTCTTCACCGAGCCGCCGCCGCTATCCTCGCTGGCCGACGAGGTCCCGC
>DATLEB010000189.1:0-9579 GCA_035525615.1 Kofleriaceae bacterium
AGCGCGGCTTCCGCCTCGGCGCCGCCACGCGGCAGGAGCAGCGGCCGCTCGACGGCCGCGCGCGGATAGCCGGACAACTCTGGCGCTGGTTGAGCCGCCGCCGATCCGGCGCACCTCCGGCGTTACTTCGCCTCGCGCCACGCTTTGCCGAACCCTCCGTTCAGCAGCCAGCGCGGGAACGTGACCCATTGCTCGACGAAGAAACGCGCCACGAAGTCGCCGGGGCCGCGAAACGGGATCGGTGCCGCCGGCTCCTGCTTGTGCGCGCGCCCCTCGAGCACGAGCGCGAGCAGCAGCCCGACGCCGCCGATCGCCACCAGCGGCGACGTGAACGGCGCGGCGACCAGCGAGAGGCACCCGATCCAGAACAGCGGCACGGCGATCAGGTGAATGATCAGCGTGGACTTCATCGTGTGATTGCCGGCGTACAGTCGGTGCTGCCATCCGAGCAGTCCATCGTGACGATCGTCGTCGGCGGGGGCAGTGGCGGTCGACATCGCGCTCTACTCTAGCGGCACCGCGCACGCCAGGCTCGCCATCACGGCATCCTCACGGTCTGGCCGAGGTCTGTGCTCTGAGGCCGAGGCGTCCGAGGCCTCTTCTCTTCCTCACACCTGCGGCGCGACCTGCCCCATGGGCACCCACACCGTCTCGCCCGAGTCGCCGACGTCGAGCTCGTAGTAGCCCTGCAGCGCCTGGCGCACGACCGCCGAGTGGAACAAGCCGTCGGCGAGCGCGACCAGCACGCGCGTGCCGGCGGGCAGCGCCGGCGCCGCCAGCATCGGCGGCGGCACGAGCGCGGGGTTCGACGGCGCCGCGCCCTTCTCCGTCGAGTCGTTCGAGCTGCCCCCGAGCTCCCCCGAGATCGCCGCACCCTGCTGCGGCGTGCGCGCCTGCAAGCCGCTCGATGGCGGCGTGATCGCCGGCGACGACGCCGACGACGACGCCGCCGCCGACGGCGTCGGGTGCCAGCCGCTCTGATCGCCGCTGTTGATCTGCAGCTGCTTGAAGCGCACGAACGCGACGCCGTGCACCGCACCGACCGTCGGGTTGTACTGCATGAGCTCCTCGACCAGCGGCGGCCACGTCGAGGGATCCGCCACCGCGGCGGGCGTGCCCGCCAGCGCCACCTTGCGCGGCAAGAGCTTGCCGAGCATCCGCTCGACGCTCGACGACACGCTGCGCATGAGCCCCTCGTTCACGCGAACGAAGGGCAGGCCGACGAACTGCGCGATGAGCAGCGCCGGATCCGCGACGCGCACGAGCACGCTGCCCTGCGCGCGCAGCATCACCAGCTGTCCCGAGCCCGGCATCGGGAACTGCGTCATCATGTCGAACTCGACCTCGACCGGACCGGTGAGGACGAAGTAGATCGCCGTCGGCTTGCTCGGATCGGGCGACTGCCACGTGTGGCGACCCGGACCGAGGTTCGCAGCGACCGCCCACGCCGGGCACATGACCGCGACCTCGTCCTGCCCGCAGGCCAGCTCGACCTGTGCGCCGACCTGATAGGGCCACGGGTACACCAGGTGATCGGCGCAGACCGAATCTCTCGCGACGACCTGGCTCATCCGTGCCGCCATATTGTAGCGGATCCGGCACCCTACCCGGGAGCCGTGGACCGCTGAGCCTCACTCGACCGCGTCGTCGGTCGGTGCGCCGTCGGTGGGCCGGGCCGGTTCCAGGAGCCCCACGGGGTGGATCCGCACCTTCCGGACCCTCCGGGGCGACGCCTCCACCACCTCCAGGACCGTCCCGTCCTCGGTGGTCAGGCGCTCCCCGGCCTGGGGGATGGCCTGCGCCAGGCTCATGCAGAGGCCGGCGATGGTGGTCCGATCGGCGCCGACGGGCAGGTCCAGGTCGAGCTCACGGTTGACCTTACGGACCGGGGCGTACCCCTGGACGAGGGCCGTCCCCTGCGGTTCGCGGACGACGATGGTGTCGGGCTTGTCGTCCTCGCTGAAGATGTCACCGACCAGCTCCTCGATCAGGTCCTCGATGGTGATCAGGCCGGCCAGCCCGCCGTGCTCGTCGGTGACCACCGCCATCTGCACGCGGCGGCGCTGCATCTCGCGCAGGAGGTCGAGGGCGCGCGTGCGCTCCGTGACCACGTAGGCCTGGCGCACGATGTCCTCGAGGACGACCAGGCCCTTCTCCCACGCCAGCGCCAGCACGTCGCGCGCGACGACGTAGCCCACGATGTTGTCGATCGTGCCCTCGTAGACGGGCATGCGCGAGTGGCCCTCCTCGAGGATCACGCGCTGCACCTCGTCGGCGGCGGCGCCGCGGCGAAGCGCGACCACGCGATTGCGCGGGACCATGACCTCGGCGACGGAGACGCCCTCGAACTCGAGGGCGCGCGACGCGATCTCGCTGGCGCGCGGATCGACCGAGCCGGTCTTGGCCGCCTCCTCGACGAGCTCCAGGATCTCCTCGCGCGAGAGGCGGGTCTCGGTGAACGTGGTCTTGTCGCCGAACAGCTTGAGGACGGCGTTGGACACCGCGGTGAGCGACCACACCAGGGGCCGCATCACGTAGGACAGCCCGAGGAGCGGACGGGCGACGAAGAACGAGTAGCGATCGGAGAACCGCAGGGCGAGCGACTTGGGGACCAGCTCGCCGACCACGAGCTCGAGGAACACGATGATGCCGATGACCGACGCCAGGGCGACCTGATCGGCGTACGCGACGCCGGCCTCGTCGAGCCACTTGGCGAGGACGCCCGCCACCTGCGCCCCGCCGAACGCCGCGGCCGCCGTGCCGACCAGGGTGATGCAGATCTGGACGGTGGCCAGGAAGCGCTCGGGCTGGTCGCGCAGCGACTTGACCGCCAGGGCGCGCCGGTCCTTGCGTCGGATGAACTCGGAGAGCCGCGTCTTGCGGACCGACAGGACCGCGATCTCGGCTCCGGCGAAGACCCCGTTGGCGAGCATCAGCGCCACGATCAGAAGGATGTCGGTCATCGATGCGGCGCCCTGGTTTCGCTGGCCCGGTGGACCCGTGTCTTCGCGGGTCCGCCGGGGTAGAGCCCCGGGGCGCCGCAGCATACACTGCGTCCGATGTCGGTGCGCGATCGCACGCCGAGACCGCCGAGCTCGAAATACATCACGCCCGAGGGCGCGAAGAAGCTTCGCGCCGAGCTCGACTGGCTGGTGACGGAGGAGCGTCCGCGGGTCACGCGCGCGGTCTCCGAGGCGGCGGCGCTGGGGGACCGCTCCGAGAACGCCGACTACATCTATGGCAAGCGGCGCCTGCGCGAGATCGATCGCCGGCTGGAGTTCCTGGCCAAACGGCTCGAGACGCTGGTGGTGGTCGCCGAGCCACCGGGCGATCGCGGTCGCATCGCATTCGGCGCGTGGGTGAAGCTCGAGGACGAGGACGGCGGCGAGGTCGAGTACCGCATCGTCGGCGCGGACGAGCTCGATCCCAAGATCGGCTACATCAGCGTCGACTCACCGGTGGCGCGTGCGCTGCTCGGGCGGCGCGACGGCGACGACGTGACGGTGCAGCGGCCCAAGGGCGCGGCGACGTACACCGTGGTCGGCGTCCGCTACGGAGATGCGTGACCCGTGAGCCAGCTGCCGGTGCGCGCCGACTACACCCCGGCGACGACGACGCTCCTGGCCGCGATCACGCGGTACGCGCGTAGCCTCTACCGCTTGCGCCGCGGCAACGACGTCGCCGTGCTGCGCGGCGGCGAGCCGTTCCCGGCGATGCTCGCGGCGATCGCGGGCGCGCGGCGCGCGGTGCTGCTCGAGACCTACATCTTCGTCGACGACGCGACCGGCCTGAAGTTCGTGGCCGCGCTGTGCGAGCGCGCGCAGGCCGGCGTGGCGGTGCGGCTCATCTTCGACGCGATCGGGGGGATCGGCCTCGACCGCGCGTACGTCGATCGCATGCGCCAGGCGGGCGTGCAGGTCGTCGAGTACCACCCGATCGCGCCGTGGCGCGCGCGCTTCAACCTGTCGCACCGGGACCACCGCAAGATCCTCGTCGTCGACGACGAGATCGGGTTCACGGGCGGGATCAACCTGAGCGACGACTACGCGCCGACCAGCGTCGGCGGGCGCGGCTGGTACGACGTGCACTGCTCGCTGCGCGGGCCGGTGGTCGCGGATCTGGCGCGCATCTTCCGGCGGACGTGGATCGCCGAGGGCGGCGCGCCGTATCCCGCGCCGGAACCGGCCGAGAAGCGGCCAATGCTGCCGGCCAACATCGCGGCGCGCATCGTCGACAACACGCGGCGCAAGCGGCGCGGCGCCATCCGGCGCGCGTACCTGGCGGCGATCAGCGCGGCGCGGGAGACCGTGCTGATCGAGAACGCGTACTTCCTGCCCGACCGCGCCATCCGGCGCGCGATGGTGCGCGCCGTGGAGCGCGGGGTGGAGGTCGCGATCATCGTGCCGGGGCGCAGCGACGTGCGGGCCATCGAGTTCGCGGGCCTGTACATCTACCGCTGGTTCGTGCAGCGCGGCGTGCGCATCCTGCGCTGGACCGGACCGATGATGCACGCCAAGACCGCGGTCATCGACGCGATGTGGTCGACGATCGGCAGCTACAACCTCGACGCGCGCAGCCTCCGCTACAACCTCGAGGTCATCATCGAGATCATCGACGGCGACATCGGCGCCGGCATGGTCGAGCAGTTCCGCGTCGACGAGCAGAGCACCACGACGTTCGACCTCGCGACGTGGAAGTCGTTCGGGTGGTGGCGCAAGGCGCTGGCCTGGCTGGCGTTCCGCTTCCGGAGCTGGCTCTAGGCGGGCGCGCTGCGACGTTCGACCACACGTTTGGCACGAGCCGCTCGGCATCAGAAACCACATGAGCACCCTCTCCGTCGCGGGCGGCACCGGCGCCCTCGGCCGCCACGTCATCGACCGGGCCCTTGGCGGCGGCCACGCCATCCGCCTGCTCACCCGCGACAGGGCGCGCATCCCGGCCGACCTGCGCGGACGGGTCACGCCCGTGGTCGGTGATGCGCGCGACCCACGGGCCGCCGCCGAGCTCGTGCGCGGCGCCGACGTGGTGTTCTCGTGCGCCGGCGCCAGCGTGATGATGGAGCTCGGCCGCGGGTGGCGCGGGTACGGCGCCGTCGACACGCCGCTCAACACCGCGCTGGTCGACGCCGCGGCGGCGACGGGTAGCCGCCCGCGCTTCGTCTACGTGTCGGTGTTCCACACGCCGGAGCTGCGCCGGCTCGCCTATGTCGACGCCCACGAGCGCGTCGTCGAGCGCATCGTCGCTTCGGGATTACCGTACGGGATCGTGAGGCCCACCGGCTTCTACTCGGCGGTCGCGGCGTCGTACCTCGACCTGGCAAGGAAGGGGACGCTCCCCGAGATCGGTGACGGGAGCGCGCGGACCAACCCGATCGGGGACGACGACCTGGCCGCGGTTTGTATGGGAGCCATTACATCTGACGAGCGCGCGCTCGCCGTCGATGCCGGCGGCCCGGACGTCGTCACGCGCCACGCGATCGGCGAGATGGCCTTCGCGGCGGCCGGCAAGAAACCGCGCTTCCGGCGCGTGCCGCCGTGGCTGGGCCGTCTCGGCGCCGCGTTCCTGCGACCGCTCCATCCGCGCATCGGACAGTTCGCCGCATTCATCGCCGCCATCTCCACGCTCGATCTCGTCGCGCCCGCGCATGGCAAGGATCGGTTAACCGATGCCTTCGCGCGCGCCGCAGCTTGCGCCGCGGGCTGACGTCGCCGACGATGGCGGGCTCGAAGTGAGCTCGCTCGCACGAAGAGCTGCGTCCGGCGCCGTCTGGACCATCCTTTCCAGCATCGGCGGCCGCGCGCTCGGCGTGCTCGGCACGCTCATCATCACGCGGTACCTCGATCCGGACGCGGTCGGCGACGTCGGCACCGCGATGATCATCGTGATGACGGTGAACTGGGTGACGTCGCTCGGCATCGGCCAGTACGTCATCGTGCGCGGCCGTGGCGAGCACGCCAACGAGGTGGTGTGGCACGCGAGCGTGTCGTCGCTCCTGCTCGCCGGCGTCGGCTTCGGGTTGCTCGCCTTCGTGACCGGCGTCTTCGGTCCGTACCTCGGCGCGCCCGAGATCACGCAGTTCGTGCCGATCCTGTGCGTCGCGATCGGCATGCGACGGCTGTCGGCGATCCCGGAGAAGCTGCTCGTGCAGCGGCTGCAGTTCCGCGCCATCGCGCTCACGCAGACGCTGGGCGAGGCGATCTACTCCGTCACCACGATCTTCTTCGCCTATCACGGCCACGGCGCGTGGTCGGTCGCGTACGGCAACATCGCGCAGTACACGTCGGTGACGCTCATCATCCTCATCGCCGTCGGCCTCAAGCCGTGGACGACGCCGACGCCGTGGTCGTGGGTACGCGTGCGCGACATGCTGCACTTCGGCGCGCCGCTCGCCGTCGAGTCGGTGCTCCACATGGGGGCGCGTTACTGGGACAACGTCCTCATCCGCAGCCTGTTCGGCGCGCGACCCACCGGCCTCTACAACCTGGCCTACAACCTCGCCGACATCCCGGCGGTGCACGTGGGCGAACAGATCGGCATGGTGCTGCTGCCGTCGCTGGCCAGCATGCCGCCCGAGCAACGACCGCGTGCGTTCGAGCGCGCGACCGCGCTGCTCGCGATCATCATCTTCCCGCTCGCGCTCGGCCTGGGCGCGGTCTCCAACACGCTCATCCACCTGATCTTGTCGGAGGAGTGGCAGGACGTCGCGCCGTTCTTGACCGTGCTCTCGGTGCTGTCGGTGTTCCGCCCCATCGGCTGGGTGGTGTCGTCGTACCTGCAGGCGCAGGAGCGGAACAAGCCGCTCATGTACCTCGAGGCGGTGAAGATCGTGACGCTGCTGGGAGGCATCCTCGCGCTGTCGCCGCTGGGCGCACAGGCAGCGGCGTGCGGCGTCGGCATCGCGTTCGCGATCAACGCGGTGCTCGGCGTCTGGCTCGTGCTGCACAACGGGCCCCGCCCGCGCGTGCTCATCGAGGGCTTCCTGCGGCCGCTCTTCGCCGCCGGCGTCATGGCGGCCGCCGTGCTCGTCATGCGCTTCACGCTGAAGGACTACGGCGTCGCGCATCCCGGCATCCTGCTCGTCGCCGAGATCGCCGTTGGTGCGATCGTGTACGTCGGGGTCGCGCTCGTGGTCTGCCGGGACATGGCACGAGACCTCCTCGGAGTCCTGCGTGACCTCCGCAAGCGTCGCGCGCGCAGCCAGTCCGACTGATTGCTTCGCGATGAAGCAGCTGCTCCACGACGGAGCAGGCATCGGCCGGGCCGCTTCCGCGAAGTGCCCGTGAAGACGACGGGCGCGCGTGGCACCGCGGGTGCAATACGTCACGCCATGGACCAACTCAGTATTCACTTTCACGGCGTGCGCGGCTCCATCGCAGCGCCCGGCGTCGCCACCGCGCGCGTCGGCGGCAACACCAGCTGCGTCGAGGTGCGCGCCGGCGAACATCGCATCGTGCTCGACGCGGGCACCGGCCTGCGCACGCTGGGCGAGAAGCTCATCGCGACCGGTCCGACGGCGACGACGATCCTGCTCTCGCATTTGCACTGGGACCACATCCAGGGCCTCCCGTTCTTCACGCCGATCTACGTGAGCGGCAACTGGGTCGAGGTGGTGAGCGGGCCCAACGGGACGATGTCTCTCGACGCGGCGCTGCGCCGCCAGATGTCGGCGCCGTTCTTCCCGGTCGACTTCGAGGACGTGTCGCGCCAGGTGCGCGTGCGCGAGCCGCGGCTCGGCGAGCAGTTCGCGATCGGCGACGTGCGCGTCACGATGGCGAAGCTCAACCATCCCGACCCGGTGTACGGCTATCGCCTCGAACATCGCGGCGCGTCGATCGTGTACGCCACCGACACCGAGCACTTCGCGTGCGTCGATCCGGCGCTGGCGCGGCTCGCCGCCGGCGCCGACGTCCTGATCTACGACGCGCAGTACACGCCCGAGGAGTATCCGGGCAAGGTCGGATGGGGACACTCGACGTGGGAAGCCGCGGTCGCGCTCGCGCGCCAGGCCGGCGTGGGGCAGCTCGTCCTGTACCACCACGATCCGCGCCGCTCGGACGACGCGATCGACGGGCTCGAGGCGCGCGCCCAGGCGGCGTTCGCGGGGACGATCGCCGCGCGCGAAGGGGCGATCCTTCAGGTCGAGCCGCGCTCGACGCGCAAGGCGGCCTGATTCCATTGGCCGGGGGGAGTATGCTGGCGGCTCAACGCCAGATGAGCGACGACGAACGGCGCTTCGAGCTGCTCACCGATCTCGGCGCCATGATCGCGCGCGAGGTGGAGCTCGACGAGCTGCTGGCGACGTTCGCCGAGCGCGTCGCGCGCGCGATGGACGCCGATCGCGCCAGCCTGTGGCTCATCGACGGCAAGTCGGGCGAGCTGAGGGCGCGCGTCGCCGACCGCGTCGATCCCGAGGACCTGCGCCTGCCGATCGGGCGCGGCATCGCGGGCCACGTCGCGCGCACCGGCGAGACGCTGTCGCTGCCCGATGTCACCGTCGATCCGCGCTGGTCGCCGGAGGCCGACGAGCGCACCGGCTATCGCACGCGCTCGATGCTGTCGGCGCCCGTCGACGCGAGCGGTGGGCGGCGCGGCGTGATCCAGGTGCTCAACAAGCCTGGCGGTTTCTCGGCACGCGATCAGGTGTTCGTGGCGGCGCTGGCCGAGCAGATCGGGCGCGCGCTCGAGTACACCTCGTTGCGCGGCGACAAGGAGCGTCCGGGCGTGGCCGTGCGCGGCCGCTTCAACCACGTCGTCGGGCGCTCGCCCGCGATGGAGGCGGTGTACGAGGTCATCGTCTCGGCGGCGCAGACCGACGCGACCGTCCTGCTGCACGGCGAGACCGGCACCGGCAAGGGTCTGTTCGCGCGCGCGATCCACGTCAACAGCAACCGGCGCGACGCGCCGTTCGTGCACGTCGACTGCACGACGCTGCCGGCGAACCTCGTCGAGAGCGAGCTCTTCGGCCACGAGCGCGGCGCGTTCACCGGCGCCGACGCGCGCGTCATCGGCAAGCTCGAGGCGGCGGCGGGCGGAACGCTCTTCCTCGACGAGCTGGGCGAGATCCCGCTCGAGCTGCAGGGCAAGCTGCTGCGGTGGGTGCAGGAGCGGCGCTTCGAGCGCGTGGGCGGACGCGAGACCATCGAGAGCGACGTGCGGCTCGTCGCGGCGACCAACCGCGACCTGGGCGCGATGGTGAAGGCGGGCACCTTCCGCAGCGATCTCTACTTCCGCGTGCGCGTGGTGGAGATCGAGCTGCCGCCGCTGCGCACGCGCGGCGACGGCGACATCGTCGGCCTGGCCGAGCACTTCCTCGGCGTCTACGCGCGCCGCCACCGCAAATCCGTCACCTCGATCTCCGACGACGCGCGCGCCGCGCTCCTCGCGCACTCGTGGCCCGGCAACGTCCGCGAGCTCGAGCACGCGATCGAGCGCGCCGTCGTCCTCGGCCGCGGCGCCGTCCTCTCCGCCGCGCTCCTCGGCCTCGACCGCGGGCTCGCCCCGGCCCCGTCCGGCGCGGATCCCGACGCCGTCCTCCTGCCGCCCGACCTCACCCTCGACGACGTCGCCCGCCGCTACGCC
>DATLEB010000190.1:0-4009 GCA_035525615.1 Kofleriaceae bacterium
GACCTCGAGCGCAAGACCGCGCTCGATTTCGTCATCGGATGGAACGACTTCGACGACGACAATGGCCGCGACGGCTACGCGCACCTGACGTTTCTCGTCAACATCGCCAACGTGCGCGGCCGCTCCGTCCTCCTGCCGTTCCGCCTCGGCGTCGGTGCCGCCGTGTTCGACGACAATCGCGACTTCGGCGACGACATCAACATCGCCGTGCGCGCGCCGTTCGAGCTCGGCATCCGCTTCCGCAGCACGCCGCTCGAGATCTACGGCGAGCTCGCGCTGGTCGTGGTGCTCATCGACGAGAACGATAACCACGACGACGTCGACGCCGACGGCGGCATCGGTCTGCGCGTCTATTTCTGAGGGCTACTTCGACCGGAAGTTGAACGGATAGTTCACCTGCACGCCGCCGCCGCCCTTGGGCTTCGGGAACTCGATGCTCTTGATGACGGCGGCGACGCACGACGCGACCTCGACGTCGACGCCGGACGCATTGGAGCTCGCGACCGCGCCGCTCGGCGAGATGAAGAACTGCGCCGTCACGGTGCCCTCGAGCTTCGGCTTCACCAGCAGCTGTTTCTCGTAGCAGTAGGTGATCTTGGGGATGTTGCGCTTGATGTAGCGGCGGATGATCGCCTTGTCGAGATCGCCGACCGCCGCGGGCTGGCCGATCGACACCGACGGCGCGTCGTGGACGCCGGGGCCATAACCGTTGCCCTGGCCGATGGTGCCGCTGCCGTGGCCGATCGGGCCCCAGCCGCCGCCGCTCTCCATGCGGGCCGAGCGCGCGCCGGCGCCGAGCGCGGCGTCGAGCACGGTCACGACGTGCGCGACCTTGGTATCGCTCTGCACCAGGAGCTTCACGTCGCGCCGGTCGGCGAACAGCGGCTCGTCGAGCACTTTCTTGATCGCCGCCACGAGCGCGGCATCGTCGCCGGCCTTCACCTCCGTGATGTCGTCGCTGACGGAGGCGCTGATCGTGTAGACGCCGTCGCCGACCGAGATGCGCAGATCGACGGGCGTACCGTCGCGGTCGGGCAGGCGCGCGAACCCGAACCCGCCCTGCGTGAACACGAAGGGCAGGGCCGCGAGCGCTCCGCGCTGCTCGACGGCGAGCACGGTGCCCTCGGGGACGACGCTCATGACGCCGAGCAGCGTCATGGCGGGCGCGTCCTTGTCGGCGATGACGACGACCTGATCGCGGATGGGCGTGCTGGTCACGCCGACGACGCTGTACTGCGGCGCGAGGCCGGCGAAGGAGTCGTCATCCGTGCCGAGGAAGGCGCCGTACACGTCGCGGTCATCGAACCCGGCGGTGATGTCGCCGGTGCCGGTCAGCGTCGCGAACGCGCCGCCCTGCTTCAGGGCCGCGTCACCGAGGATGCCGGCGGAGCGCGCCTGCTCGATCGCCTGCTCGCGCGCGAGCTGCTCGTCGATGGGGTTGTTCTTCATCTTGTACTGACCCTCGGCGCGGTCGGAGTCCTTCTTGCCCATCTTCCCTTCCTCGAGCGCCATCGCGGTGCCCGTGCCGCCGACGTCCTCCTCGTCGGCTTCCGCCTCGGGCTCGGGCTCGGGCGGCGGCGGCGCCGCGAGCGCGGCCTTGTCGGAGTTGAGCTGCTTGTCGAGCGCGCTGACGTCGGCGAACGCCTTCAGGTCAGCGGGGATGTACATGGCGCCGGTGGGCGTGAAGCGCGCCTGGTGCATGGTGCCGGTGGCGATGGCGCCCTTCGCGTCGATCGCGACGAACGTGCGCGTGCGGCCGACCCACTCCGTCTTGGTGGCGCCGGCGAGCGCGACGCCCGCCATGCCCGCCGTCGGCGCGAGCGGCACCGAGAACTTCGCGAACGCGGCGTCGTACGCCTTCCGGTCGTCGGCATTGGCGCCGTCGTACGCGTCGGCGAGGTACTGCCCCGACACGAACGCGGCGACCCAGTCGTCGCCGACCTTCTTCGCGGCGTCGGCGGTGAGCCCGATCGCCTCGGGCGTACACGCGCCGGTCAGCGTCGCGAACCGCTGTCCCGGCGGCGCGGCGAGCGCCTTGGCGCGCGCGTCCGCCGTGCACAGCGAGGGGCACGCGTACAGGTGCTTCGCCGTGTCGCCGTCGTCCGCCTTCGCGGCGTTCGCCAGGCATTCGCAGCCTTTCCCGCACACCTCCGACACACCCTCGCCGAGGAGCAAGAGCGACTCGTCGCCCGCGCCGACGGCGTCGATGGTGCGGATCAGGTGCCCGGCCGACGCCTTCTCACCATCGGGCACGCGCTTCTTCGCGCCCGGCTTCTTGCACGACGCCAGCGCGGCGCCCACGACGAGACACACGACTGCGACAGCAATCCCCCGCTTCATGGACATCAACATAACGCATCGACAGCGGACGCAAGATGCCAACCGCTATTTGCCAGCCCAGCCGGCCCCGCCGGCCCGGCAGCGCGCGGCGTCAGTCGCGGCCGAGCGCGGCGCGGACGGCCTTCGGCGTCTTCGAGCCGAGGTAGATCGATCGCAGGTCGGCGTCGCGAAGGCGCGCCGCCTTGATGTCGATCTCCTTCTCGGAGCGCGCGAACGCGGCCTGCGCGGCCGACGTCTGGCCGGCGGCGCCCAGCACGCACGCGTGCCAGTAGAGGACGTGCTCGGCGCCCTCGGGGCGCGGCTGCTGATCCTGGATCGCGACCGCCTCGGTGGTGGCGGCGACGGCCTCGTCGTGACGGCCGAGGCGCGACAGCGCGCGTCCGGCGATGGCGAGGCCGTACGTGATGCCGACGATCATCGGCATCTTGCGCGCGAGCTCGGTCGCCGACTTCGCGAGGTCGAGCGACCACTCGGGGTTGCTGTCGAGGTGCGCCAGCGCGATGTACTGCAGGCCGCGGATCTCCTGGAAGCGCTCGCGATTCTCCGTCGCCAGCTCGCGGCCGCGCTCGAGCAGCTCCAGCGCGCCGGCCGCGTCGCCGCGCGCGAGCTTGGCCTGTCCCCACGAGATCGCGGCGTCCGCCATGCTCGAGGGATCGCCGGTCTGCTCGCCGAGCTTGAGCGCCTTCGACAGGTAGCTCTCCGCGCGCTCCACGTCGCCGAGGTCGGCGTACGCCTGGCCGATGTTGCCGAGCTTGAGCGCGATGCCCGAGCGATCGCCCAGCGCCTGATCGATCTTGAGGCTCGACTTGTAGTGGGCCAGCGCCTCCTCGTACTCGCCGAGCGACGAGAACACGATGCCCATGTTGTTGAGCGCGCGCGCCTCCTGGCGCGGCAGCTGGAGCGCGCGATAGATGACGAGCGCCTCGGCGTACGCCTCGATCGCCAGCTCGAGCCGCCCCATGTTCCAGAGCGTCGTGCCCTGGTTGTTGAGGATCGTGGCGCGCGTGAGCAGGCTGCCCGAGCTGTCGCCGCCGGCGCCACCGGCTCCGATCGAACACATCGCCAGCGCCTGCTCGCACAGCCGCAGCGACTCCTCGTTGTTGCCGACCAGGCGCGCGATCGCCGAGCGCAGCCGCAGCGCGTCGGCCTCGGCCAGCTTGTCGCCGGCCTCGCGCGCGTACTGCATCGCCGGCGCCACCGCGCGCGACGCCGCCGGCGCCTTGCCGACGTCGATGTAGAACTGAGCGGTCAGCGCGTGCGCGAGCGCGAGCTTCTGCGGATCGCCCAGCGCCTCGGCCTCCTTGCGCAAGGCCGCCAGCTCGCGCAGCTGCTGCGGTCGCCGCGCCAGCCGGCGCAGGATCTCCTCGCGCTGGCGTCGCGCCTGGAAGCGGCGCATGTGATCGCCCGGCGGCAGGAGCTTGAGCGCGCGCGACAGCTGGCGGAACGCATCCGCGTTGCCGCCGACGTCGATGGCGTGGGTCGCGGCGCGCAAGTAGCGCTCGGCTGACGAGACGGCGTCGCCGGCGAGCTCGAGATGGCGCGCGACGTGCGCGTCGTCCTGCCCCGGGCGATACGACGGCGAGGTCGCGATGCGCTCGGCGACGATGCGATGGAGGCGCGTGCGGTCCTCGCCGGGCACCATCGAGTACGCGACCGTCATGATCATGTC
>DATLEB010000197.1:0-18973 GCA_035525615.1 Kofleriaceae bacterium
CGTCTCCTGCTGCGGTTCCACGATCGCCGCAGCATGATCCTGTTCACAACGTCCGGATAGTGCCGTCGACGGGTTACCGAATTCCGGATTCCCGTCGAGGACTTGCGCCTATCTGATCGGCATTGGCCCTAGACCCCGTTCTACGGACGACTCCGTGCAGCTGGGATCCTCGCTCGATTGACGCAAGTACTTGCGCGGATCGTTCGCTCGCGGATCGTTCGCTCGCGGATCGGCGCAAACGTTTTCGCGTCCGAACTCTGCGAAGACACGACTGGAACGACTCGCAAATATTTTCGTCACCAGGGAGCACTCAACCGTCGGCACGGTCCTCTCCGCGTCCTAGCGGACCATTCGGCAACGTCCAACCCGGTGAGCGCGGCTATTCCGGCGGCCGAAATCACCGCAATTGACAATCGCGGGATGACCTACGCGCGCCGGACGCTCAGTTCGAGTGCCGCAGATTCGAGAGAAGCATGAACCACTGCGTGTGCTTCATCGGAGCACGATAGAGAGCCTCTGTTCCGAGCAGGTACCCGGCAATCGAAGCCATCTCCCAACCGTCGACTTCGTCGCACTTCCAGTTCGCTGTGGTCAGCTTCGAGATCCCGCGCACCTCGCCGAAGACGCGCAGCCGCGAGACGTCGTACGCCTCGGCGGCGCCTTCATCGAAGGTCTCCCATCCCCACTGGAAGGTGTTCGATTTGATCGAGTAGCTCCCCACCAATCGGACGTCGGCGATGATGGTGGGAGACGCCGGGTCCGAGAACGTCAGCGTGCTCGCCTCACCGTCGAAGTGCCACTTCGCCATCGCGTTCCACCCCCATCGCTTGTCCGACGCGGCCTGCGCTGCCTGCATCTCGTGCGTCGCATGGTGCAACAGATCCGCTGCTTCTTTCTTGCTGAGCGGCGTCCGCTTACCCCGCGCGTGCGGCGGGGGATTTTCGTTCCGTGCCCGCGCAGCCTCGTAGCAGTGCGTGCACATGAGCTTGATGTCGGCGACCTTCTCGGACTTCTTGTTCCACTCGCCACCAGTGGCTTGAACCGCGTCCTCGCAGAGGTCGCACCAGGCGTCTGGCCACTTGTCGGCAGGGTTGCTGACACTGGCGTGGTAACCGCAGGCAACGCCGAACGTTAGGTGCTGGCAAGCGAACGTGCAGGGCGTCTTGCCATGCGTGTCGCACTCGATCAGCTCGCTGTCGTCGCTCACGAGGTCGACAGTAGCATCGAAAAAACCTCAACCATCGTAGGGACGCGACACGACGCAGGTTTCTGAACGTGGTCGGCGTCCGCCCGGAGTTTTCGCGGAGAATCTTCTCGATCGGTTTGTAGGTAGGTCATGGGCACGGAAGCCGATGACGACGTGATCACGGTGGTTGAGGCAGCGAAGCTGCTCAAGGTCGGAAAGAACGCGCTCTACGACGCGATTAAGCGTGGCGAGATTCCTCATCTCCGCGTCGGCAAGCACATCCGCTTGTCACGTCAGGCCGTCATGAGAGCCTTGGGTTCGTGTGGTCCGCAGGTCGCGAAGAAAGGGCAGTAGCTATGCCTGTTCGACGCGACCGAAGAAACGACCGTTGGTTCTTTCGGACCACGGTCAGATTCCCCGACGGGAAGAAGAAGCGGCTGTTCGGCGTGCCGGGAATTCCTGGCGCGTATCATCGCTTCGCGAACACCAAGGTCGGGGCTCAAGCAGCCGAGCAGCTTGCTATCCAGCAGGCGTTCGGTTTCGCGGGCGATGTCCCGCAGAAAGTGGAGGTGCCCACGTTTGCGGAGTGGTTCAAGGGGCGGTTCTGGGAGGAGTGGGTCATCGGCCGCAAGAACAAGCCGACCGAGGTGCGCTCGAAGAACATCATTTTCGAGCTGCACTTGAAGCCGCGCTTCGGCGAGATGCGTCTCGACGAGATCACGACGTCCGAGGTCGCGCGGTTTCGGGCGCTCCTCGTGCAGTGCAAGCTGAGCGACAAGCGCATCAACAACATCCTCGCGGTGCTCTCGAAGCCGCTGAAGTACGCGGTCGACTGCGAGCTGATTCAGAAGGGGCCGAAGGTCGGGATGTTCAAGGTCGAGCGGCCAGAGATCGTCGCGTGGGACTTCGAGCAGTACGCTCGTCTCCTCGCGGCGGCGAAGGTCGAGGGCGACGAATGGTACGCCGCCGCGTGCCTTGCCGGTGAAGCTGGCCTCCGCGTCGGAGAGGTCAAGGCGCTCCGTTGGCGTGAAGACGTCGACATGATTGCCAAGACCATCACGGTGAACCAGCAGACCCGCAACAAGCAGACGACGACCCCGAAGGGACGCACGCGGCGGACCATTCCGATGACGTCTTCGCTCTACGAAGCCCTCAAGCGGATGTCCGTCATCCGTGAAGGGCTTGTCGTCCGAAACGTCGATGGAACCGCGAAGACCGACGACCAGGCCGACAAGGCGATGGGGCGGATCTGCCGCCGCGCGGGCTTGCCGGTCCGCTTGTTCCACACGCTGCGCCACTCGTTCGGGACGCATGCCGCGCTGTTTGGCGTGAATCCCTGGACGCTGCAGACGTGGTTCGGCCACAAGCGTATCGACGAGACGATGCGGTACGTCCACGTCGCGAGTGCGCACGGTCGCGACTTGCCCGAGTGCGTGCAGCTCGCGGCGCAGGGAATCGGCGATCCAGACCGCCGCGTGCTCGCGATGTTGGGAGCGCGTGGCAGCTACGTGGCAGCAGCGGCCAGCGAGGAAAAAGAAGTCAGGGAGTCAGCCTGACTTAAGAGTGCGAGCGGGGGGACTCGAACCCCCACGGACTTTCGTCCAGCGGCACCTAAAACCGCACCGTCTACCTATTCCGGCACGCTCGCGTAGCGGCCGACGTATAGCACACGTACCGCGCGTATGGCTCCGACGCCCTCGACGACAGCGGCCGACGCCGGTTGCAGTAGGTGTCGGTTTGGGAGTGGCAGTTCGGACAGAGTAGCCGCAGGTTCTCCAACCGTTGATCGTTGTGAACGCCGTTGATGTGGTCGACGTGAAGCACGAGAGACTTGCCGCACCACTCCGAAATCCCACACAAGGCGCAGCGATACGGCCAGCCCATCGCGACGAGCCTCTTCGCCAGGCTCGGACCAGAAACCGTCGGGCCGTTCTCGACGAAGACGATGTCGTCTGAAAACCGAATGGCAGCTGTGACCTTCGCGACCGACGGGTGGGTCGCTTGCGTGTGGCCGCGCGCCCAGCCGCGGCCAGTGAAATGCGAGGTCAGGAATCCAAGCTTGCGAATCCGCGCACCCATGTCGTGATGTGCGCGACCGAGTGTTGGCAACTGGAGCTTCTCGAGCACCTGCCTCACCGAGGTCGATTCTCGGACGAGCTGCTCGAGGCGATCGACGCTCACGCTCTGAATCGCCGCCTGGAGTCGCCCGTTCTTGAAATGCGACGTGTCGAGACCAGCTTGACGGATGCGAGCAGTGATCAGGCGATGGTTGCCTCCGTTGGGAGTGAGCCCGAGTTTGCGCACGACGTCGGAGAACGAGAACGAGCTCGCAACGATGGGCCCCAGCAACGCCGCCGTGTACTTCGTCCCTGCCATGCGCTCACCGTAGAGCGCGCGTCTGACGGCGCCGTGGCACTACTCGGGGCGTTCATGCACGAGCGTCGCGATCAGGACGCCGTGCGCTTCAACCGCACACGCGTCCGCCCCAGCTCGCTCGGCGGTCGGCGCGAGGCGGGGCGAGACACCGTCGAGATCGGCTTCGCCAGCGTCCGCGTCGCGAACGTGCGCGCGCAGTACGCGGCGATCATCGGCGGCGACGCGCGCCAGCGGTGGCGTGCGGCGACGTCCTCGAGCGCTTGCGAGAAATCCGCGGCCGTGGCGAAGCGCTCCTGCGCCGCGTAGCGCAGCGAGCGCTCGATCACGGCGCCGAGCCCGTCGGGCAGGTCGGCGGTCGGCGGCGCCACGCCCGCCCCGCGCCAGTTGGGCCAGCCCAGCGCCGCCGGCGGAGCGCCGAGGCAGAGCTCGTGCAGCACCGCGCCGAGCGTGTAGACGTCGCTCGGGCGATCCGCCGGCAGCCCCATCGCGACCTCCGGCGCGGCGTACGCCGCGTCGACCGCGGGCGGCGACGTGCTCGCGCGCACCCGCACGATCAGATCCCAGCTCGCCGCACCGAAGTCGATCACCTTGATGTGGCCCGTCCCGCTGATGAGCAAATTGTCGGGCGACAGGTTCCGGTGCAGCACGCCCACGTCGTGCAGCGCCTGCACCGCCTGCGCGGCGTTCCGCACCAGCGCGATCGCGACCTCGTACGCGCACGTGCGACGCGTCAGCGACAAGGTCGCGCACAGCCCGCGCAGCGACCAGCCGCGCACGTGCTCCATCACCAGGAACAGGCGCTCACGCTCGTCGACGAGCCCGTGCACCTGCGCGATGTGCGGGTGCACGACGCTCGCCGCGGCGCGCGCCTCGAACAGAAAGTCGCGCGAGCTCGACGGCGAACGCGCGAACGAGCTCCGCAGCGTCTTGAGCGCGACCGGCAACGTGAAGCCGCCGGGCCCTTCGTGCTGGGCGGCGACGACGTAGCTGGTCGAGCCCTGCGCGAGGAGCTCGGTGATGCGATAGGGGCCGATGCGTTCGGGTCGTTCCATACGTCACGTCACGCGCGGTCGGCGGCCGCACCCACAGGTGGTGCAACGGTCGCGCCACGGGAGCGGCGCTCTGCTTTCGCTCGCTTGCGCCGCCGCTGTCGACCCGGACCCGCGATCGGCCGGGGCAACGAACCCCGGTTCCGAGGAGGGCACGGTCGACACACGCAACATCCGCGAGAGCGCGTACGTTCGATGCTCCAAGTATCAGGAACGAAAGCGTCGCGACCTGCCATGGCTTGTGGGCTTGCCAGGTCAACGGACACCAGAATGCACGTGCGCCTCGTGCGATCTCACGCGCCTGCACGACTTCCGCTGCGGCACGCCATCTGCAAAACGTTGCCTCGCCGGAGGGGACCATGCCGCGACCTGCGTCAGGAAAGCCGAGTCGTTCAGATGTACCGCTCGAGCCACCGCTCGACTTCGATGACGAGGAGGACAGCCTCGAGCTGCTCGTCACCGAGGAGAATGGTTCGTCCAGCCGCGTCGTCTGTATCCCGATCGACGGCGAGGTCACGGCCGTGACGACGCTCCCGCCCGCCCCACCACCGTCGGCGAGCCCGCGACGCGCGACCTGAGGAACGTCACCTCGCAGACACCGCCGATGCCGCCGTCGCCGCTGCACAGGGTCGCGGTGGTCGGCGCGGCCGGATCGTCGAGGAAGAACTGCGGGCCCGCGCACGCGCTCGCATCCGCGGCGCGCGCGAGCTCGGTGACCGTGCCGTCGGGGGACGTGACGGTCAGCGCGTCGGGCACGAAGCCCGCGGGCAACGCGCGCGTGCACACGGCCGCGCGCGACTCGAGATCGCGGAGCACCCCGAGCGCCGAGGCCGCGATGTCGCTCTGCCCGCCGTTGACGAACGCGGCGTAACCGCCGCCGGCGACGGCGATGCCGCCGACCTTGGCCGGATGATCGGGCGCGGTCGCGGTGCCGAGCACGCCGACGACGTGCACGTTGGGCCCGCGCCCTGCCGCGAACACGTCGCGCGCGACGCCGGCGATCGCGTCCCACGCGCTGGTCTCGCAGGTCTCGTCCTCGCCGGGCGCCGCGTCCGTGAGGATGACGATCGACGTCGAGCGTCCGGGGCGCGCGACGCGGCGCGCACCGGCGATGAGGCCGGCCCCCTCCAGTGCGGGACCGAGCGTGCTGCCCGTGCTCGTGATGTCCCAGCCGGCGAGCGCGGCGGTCACGTCCTCGTTCGTCGCCGGCCACGTCAGCTCGGCGGTCGAGAAGTCGGCGACGTCGCACGACGCGTTGGCGTCGAAGGCGCGCGGAAAGTACGTCGCCGCGAGCTCGATGTCGCCGCTGCGCGCGGCGAGGAACGCCGTCACGCCGTCCTTCAACCCGTCGAACCGATCCTCGCGGCGGCTCCACGACGCCGAGCGATCGAAGAGCAGGAGCCAGTCGGCGGGCGCGGGCGGGAGCTCGGCGAAGACCGGTTGCGGGGCCGCGTCGGGAGCATCGAAGACGACCTCGTCGGCGCACGCGGGGGCGACGACGAGCAAGGCGAGGCTGGGAGCGAAGGCGTAGGCGAAGCGCTGCATCCCCCCACTCTAGGGACGTCGCCGGGACCCCGTTCCTACGTGTTCGCTACGAGTTTCTTAAGAACTCGCTACGCGCGCGCGCCTGGCACGACCGGTCACGTGATTCCGAGGCGTTTCATGCGGTCGAGCAAGGTGACGCGCGAAAGGCCGAGCCGGCGGGCGGCCTCGGCGCGGTTGCCGCCGGCGGCGGTCATGGCCTCGGTGATGAGGCCGCGCTCGAACGCGGCGACGCGATCGCGGAACGGCAGGCTGGCGGCGACGTCGTCGTCGGGGGACATCACGCCGACCGGCGATGCCGCGGGCCCGGGCGTGGGCGCCGGCGCGAGCACGTCCGCGCCGAGCTCGCCGCCGTCGCTCTCGGCGACGAGGCGCGCGATGGTGTTCTCCAGCTCGCGCACGTTCCCCGGCCATGGGCGCCGCGCCAGCGCCGCGACCAGCTCGTCCGAAAGCCGGACATCGACGCCCCACTTCGCGCCGAAGCGCGCCGCGAACGCGCGCGCCAGGGCCGGGAGGTCCTCGAGGCGCTCGCGCAAGGCGGGCACCACGAGCTCCACGACGGCGAGGCGGAAGTAGAGGTCCTCGCGGAAGCGGCCGGCGCGCGCCTCGGCGAGCAGATCGCGGTGCGTGCACGCGATGACGCGCACGTCGACCTTCTTCGCGACGCCGCCGCCGACCGTCTGCACCTCGCCCTCCTGCACCGCGCGCAGGAGCTTGGCCTGGATCGCCAGCGGCAGCTCGCCGACCTCGTCGAGCACGAGCGTGCCTCCGTGCGCGCGTTCGACGTACCCGGCGCGCGCCTCGTGCGCGCCGGTGAACGCGCCCCGGGCGTGACCGAACAGCTCCGCATCGGCGAGCTCGCCGGGGATCGCCGCGCAGTTGAAGCGCACCAGCGGGCCACGCGCGCGCGGACCGAGCGCGTGGAGCAGCGTCGCGACCACCTCCTTGCCGGTGCCGGTCTCGCCGCGCACGAGCACGGTCACGTCGCGTGGCGCGAGGCGCTCGATGCGCGTGAGCAGCGCGCGCATGGCCGGGCCGTCGCCGATCAGGCTGCGTCCCGACGCGCGCTCGGCGGCGGCGCGAGCGACGTCACGACGCAGCTGCGCGGCCTCGGCGGCACGCGCCACGGCGAGCGCGACCTCGTCGACGTCGAACGGCTTGGTCAGGTAATCCTCGGCCCCGGCGCGCATCGCCTCGACCGCGCTCTTCTCCGAGCCGCGCGCGGTGAGCACGATGATCGGCAGGCCCGGCACACGCCGGCGCGCCTCGCGCAGGAGGCCGAGGCCGTCGAGCCCCGGCATCGCGAGATCGGTGACGACCACGTCGACGTCGGCGAGGTGCGGCAGCGCCGCGTCTCCGGACGCCGCCTCGACGACCTCGTGGCCGCGATCGCCCAGCATCTCGGCCAGCGCGAAGCGGACCGCGGGCTCGTCGTCGACGACGAGGACGCGGCTCACGACGCCTCCGAGGCCGTGATGGCCGCGCCGGGCTGGAGCGGAAGCAGCACGGTGGCGATGGTGCCTCCGCCCGGGCGCGCCGTGAAGCGCAGCTCGCCGCCGTGTTGCGTGATGGCGCCGCGCGCGATGGTGAGGCCGAGCCCGGTGCCGTCGGGGCGCGTGGTCGTGAACGGCGGCGCGTCGGCGAGCGCCGGATCCATCCCGCTCCCCGTGTCCACCACGCGCACGCGCGCGCCGCGACCGCCAGGCGTGTCATCGCCCGCCGGCCCGACGTCGAGCGTGACGGTGCCGCCGGCAGGCGTCGCCGCGATCGCGTTGTCGGCGAGGTTGAAGAGCGCCTCGCGCAACCGGCGTGCGTCGCCGTCGATCGTCAGCGGCGCACCGGTCGCGCCGAACGCGATGCCGGCGAGCGTCGCGCGATCGGCGAGCACGCTGACCACGTCGTCGGCCACCGCGCGCAGGTCGACGCGCGCGAGCTCGAGATCGGCGAGCGGCCGCGCGAACGACAGGTAGTCGCGCACGATCCCGTCCATGCGATCGACCTCGCCCAGCGCCACCTCGAGTCGCTTGGTCCCCTTCTCGTCGACGCGGTCGCGCAGGATCTGGAGCAGGGCCTTGATGGCCGCCAGCGGGTTCTTGAGCTCGTGGGCCAGCTTGGCGCCGACCTGCTCGGTCGCGCGCATCCGCCCCGCCGCTTCCTCGATGGTCGCCACGCGCATCCGCTCGAGCAGCGCTCCGGTGCGCACGTACGCGCCGACCAGCCCGGCCACGCCCGCGTAACAGAGCGCGAGCAGCCCGCCGAACGACGTCACCAGCATCCCGCGCCACCACGGGTCCGGGATCGGCGCGAACAGCGCCTCGCGCGGCACGAACGCGAGCCCCGCCACCACCGCGAACGCCAGGGCGCTGGTCGCGATCGTCCACGGCGCGCGTCCGAACGCCGCCGTCCCGATCACGACCGGCGCGAGCACGAGCGGCAGGATCGGACTCGCGACGCCGCCCGACATCGCGCACCCGAGCGACAGGAGCGCCACCGTCAGCGCCAGCGACGTGCCCAGCCAGCGCTCGCTCACCTCGCGACGCCGCAGCCACCAGCGCTCGAGCATGAACAGCCCGATCGCCGCGCCGAAGGCCACGCCCATCACCACGCGCTGCCGCACCGGCGCGCCGCTCTGCGCCATGAGGATCGCGTTCACGGCCGCGACCGGCGCGACGACGAGCGGCCGCGCGCGCAGGAACGCCGTCCCGACGGCGCGAACCTGTAGCGAGCGGATCGCCGCGAAGCGCGAGCCGGCCGATCGCGACGGCGCGTCGTCTCCGTCGGGCGACCGACGTCGGGATCCCGACGCTTCCTCCGCGTCGGCCCTCGTAGATTCACGCGCCGGCGTGGCATCTCGCGCAGATGCGGCCTCGGCACGGTTCTCGGATAAGGGGTCGGCCACGAAGGAGAACCTCATGCTCGAAGCTACTACAAGGACCATTCCCGACCCGTCACGCCGCGGCGCCCTCGCCGCCGGCGCCTGGCTCGCCCTCGGCGTCTCGCTCTCCCTGAGCGGCGTCCTCCGTCACACACCGCAGCTGGGCTTCGCGTTCGTCGCCGCCTCGGTCGTCGGCTGGTCGCTCGCGTACGCGCAGCGCGGCGCCGTCCGCGCCTGGGCCGACGCGCTACCGATGCGCGTGCTGGTCGCGCTCCACATCATCCGCCTGCCCATCGGCGCCGTCTTCCTCTGGGAAGCGTCGCGCGGCCAGCTGCCGCAGCTGTTCGCCGATCGCGCCGGCTGGGGCGACATCGCCGTCGGCGCCGCCGCCATCGCGGTGACGTTGGCCGCCGCGCACCGCCCGCGCGTGGTGCGCGCCTTCGCGCTCGTCGGCCTCGTCGACATCCTGATCGCCGTCGGCACCGGCGCGTACCTGACCTTCCGCGCGCACGACCCGCTCTTCACCGGCGCGATCGCGCGCCTGCCCTACCCGCTCCTGCCGTTCGTCATCGTCCCCGCCGTCATCATCACCCACCTCCTGATGCTGGCTCGAGGCGGTTCACGCGCCGCCAGCGATCCAGCCGCTCGATAAGCTCGGCGCCGTCGGGGCCGGCGCGCACGAACGCCTCGTGCGCGGTGTCGGCGAGCTTCGCGGCGCGCGCCCGGTCGCCCTTGGTCTCGATCAGCGCGATGGCCAGGTGGTAGTGCATCTGGCCGAAGTTCTGGGGCGGGATGCGATCGGGGTCGGCCTCGCGCACGTTGCGCTCGAGGATCGGCAGCGCCTCCTGCCACTTCTCGGCGTTCACCAGGATCACGCCGAGGCCGCCGCGCGCGATCGCGGCGCGCGGATCCTTCAGGCGATCGAGGATGTCCGCCGAGCGGCGCAGCATCGCGATGCCGGCGTCCATGTCCCAGCGCGTCGCGTACTGACCGTAGTTGACGAGCAGGATCGCCACCTCGAGCGAGTCCGGCCCCGCGTACTCCTCGAGGAGCTCGAGCTCCCGCTCGAAGTGTTTGCGCGTGCCATCGTTGTCGTCGTGGCGGCCGGCGGTGAGCGCGAGGCGGCGGTGGATCTGCGCCGCGACGGCCTTGCCGCGGATGCCGCTCTTCGCCGGATCCTCCGCGATGGCGAGCGCGCGCTCGAGCAGCACGCCGCGCCTGGCCTCGTCGGGCTCGTAGTCGGCGAGCGCGATGAGCGACTCGGCGACGCGCACGTGCTCGGCGCCGTACGCCTTCTCGCGCAGCGCGAGGCCGCGCTCGATCATCGCGCGCGCCTCGTCGACCTTGCCGTCCTCGCGCAGGAATCCGGCGAGCGTGGTCTCGAGATCGGCGACGGCCGGATGGTCCGGGCCGGCCTTCTCCTTGACCTCCGCGAGCGCGGTCTCGATCACCTCGCGCGCTTCCTTGCGCTTGTCGAGCGGGATGAGCGCCTCGATCAGGCACTTGCGCGGCTCGGCGCGATCGCCGCGCGTCGCGTCGGGATGCGTGGAGATGACGGCGTCGGCCTCGCGGCACAGCTGCTCGGCCTCGGCGTACACGCTCGCGCGTGTGAGCGCGCGCCCGTGCGCGAGCTTGGCGCGCGCGACGAGCAGCGGATCGCCGGTGGCGGCCGCGACCGCGCGCGCGACCGGCGCCAGCGACGTGAGCGCGTCCTTGCGCCGCGACGTGCCGGCGGCGACGACGGCGAGCGCGTAGGCGCGCGCGGCCTCGCGATCGAGCCGCGCCTCGGTGGCGATGGTCGCCGCCGCGAGCGTCTCGTCGAGCGCCTCGGGCATGTAGAGGCCCTGGTACACCTCGCCCAGCGCCTGGTGCGCACCGACGCGCACCGTCGGCCAGCCGACCGCGTCGGCCTCGGTGACGAGCGTTTCCGCCGGCGCGAGCGCGTCGCGGAAGAGACCGGCGTCGACGAGGACGCGCAGCTCGGCGAGCCTGGTCTGGAGCGCCGGCAGCTTGGCCGCGACGTCGGGCGGCGGACCACCGCCGGCGGCGAGGGCGCGCGCGTCGGCGCAGTCGCCGAGATCCGGCAAGCCGGCGACGACCGCCTGCGCGTTGTCGACGAGCTCGGCGCGCCCCTCGACGGTGAGCTGACCGACGACGGTGCGCAGCGCGGTGAGCCGCTGATCGAGACACGCCGCGCGCCGCACCGCGATCTCGCGCCCAGCTGCATCACCGCCCGCGCCGGTGGTGCAGCCTTCGGCGGCGAGCTGCGACCATCGCTGCGCGTAGCGATCGAGCCCGATGATCGCCTCGCTCGCCATCGCCGGCGCATACGGCCGGCCGCTCGCGGCGAAGCGCGCGGTGACCGCCTTGGCCTGCTCCGCGTTCCACGCCGTCGCGACGCGGTCGCTCGCCTCGACGGCGCAGGTGCGCCCGGCGTCGTGCGGCTTCACGGCGAGCCACACCGCGACGCCGACACCGGCGGTCGCCACCGCCGCGAGCCCGATGATCGCCGTGCGATACGACGCGGGCGGCGGCTCGAGCTCGTCGAGCAGCACCGTCATCGACGGCCAGCGCCGGTCCGGCGCGCGCTGGAGCCCGCGCGCGAGCGCCGCCTGCACGCGACGCGTGACCGGCGTGCCGGCGCCCGGCATCGCGAGCTCGCCGGTGGTGATGAGGTGCGTGTACTCGAACGGCGACGTCACCTTGTCGTGCCCCGCCGGCACGAAGGGATGCCGCCCGAACAGCGCCTCCCACAGCGCGACGCAGAACGAGAACTGATCGCTGCGCGGGCTGCCGCGCTCGCCCGAGTGCTGCTCGGGTGACATGTACGCGGGCGTGCCGATGAGCGCGCCGGCCTGCGTCATGTTGCTGTCGAGCGAGCTGTGGCTGTGGTGCCCGCTCGGGTGCGCCGACGGATCGGGCGTGTGCATCGGGAACCCGCCGTCCATCGAGTGCGTCGACAGCTCGCTCGCGCCGCGCGCGAGCCCGAAGTCGGTGACCGCGACGCGGCCCTGGCGATCGACGAGCACGTTGCCCGGCTTGAAGTCGCGATGCACGAGCCCGGCGCCGTGCGCCGCCGCGAGCCCGCGCCCTGCCGCGACGAACAGCGCGACGACCTCGTTCCACGGCAGCCGCTCGCGCGCGATGTGCTCGCCCAGCGTCACGCCCTCGACGAAGCCCATGGCCAGGAACACGCGGCCGTCGACCTCGCCGGCGTCGTGCACCGCGACGACGTTGGGATGATCGAGCTTGGCCAGCGCCTGCGCCTCGCGCACCAGCCGCCCCGCCGCCTCGGAGCTGCGGTACGTCGCGGTCAGCACCTTGATCGCGACGCGGCGATCGAGCTGCGGATCGTGGGCCGCATACACCTCGCCCATGCCGCCGCGCCCGACGAGCCGCTCGATGCGGTAGCGACCCAGCGTCTGGCCCGGATGCAGATCGTCGTCGATGGCGCCGGGGCCGAGGACGACCGTGCCCGAGCCCGACGCCGCGGGCAGCGTGGCATCGGCCGCCGCGATCTGCGTCGGCTCGGTCCCCGACGGCTGGTGATCGCGGAAACGTGCCCCCACGGCTCCGAGCATACGACGGCGGACGCGTGTACGCTCACTCCCGGATGAGATGGGCTCGGGTCGCCGGCGTGATCGGCGTGCTCGCGCTGCAGGCCGGAGCCTGCAGTGGATCGCGCAGCGACGACCTCGCGGCGTGCAAGGCCGCGCATGCACGGCTCATGCAGGGCGCGAAAAAACCCGAGGCCGTGATCGCGCTCTGCGACCGCGCGTACCAGCGGACGCATGCGGTGGAAGCGATCGCGGCGCGCTCGCTCGCGCAGCTCACGACCGGCGACCTCGACGCGGTGATCGCCGCGGCGCGATCGATCTCGACGCCCGACGGCGCACGGCTCTGGCACATGGCCGGCGACGCCGAGCTCGAGCGCGGACATCGCGCCGAGGCGCGCCGCTGGTACGAGCGCGCGCTCGAGGCGCATCGCAATAGCGATCCGCGCCGCGCCGGGATGAGCGCCGGCCGGATCTCCGACATCGCCGAGACCGAGAACGCGCTCGACGAGGCCATCCGCTATCGCTACCTCGGCGTCACTCTCGCCGAGGCGAGCGGCGACGGCGAGGCGCGGCTCATCACGACGCTCGGCCTCGCGGAGCTGCTGCTCGCCGTCGGCGACGTCCGCACCGCGAAGCGCGCGCTCGCCACGGTCGCGTCGTCGGTCCCCGACGGAAGCCCGTTCGAGCAGGACTACCTGCGCGTCGCCGGCGAGATCGACGCGGTCGCGGGACGGGTCAACGCCGCCGCCGCCGGCTTCCAGCGCTGCACGCAGCTCCCCGCGGAGACCCCGAACCCGTACATCCAGCTGCGCTGCCGCATCGGCCTCGCCGCGCTCCTCGCCGAGGGACCGCAGTCCGGCACCGGCGCCGAGACGCTCGCGACCATCGACGCCGCGGCGACGTACCTCGATCCCACCGATCGGCTGTTCGGCGCCGATCCGAATCGACGCGCGGAGCTGGTGTGGCTGCGCGCCGTCGTGCACCTGCGCGCCGGCGATCACGCGCGCGCGCTCGCTCTCCTCGACGCGATCGATCGTACCGGCCTCGGCGCGCCCATGCTGTCGCGGCTCGATCACGCGCGCGGTCGGGCGCTGGTCGCGAAGGGCGACCGCGCGGCCGCGGAGGCGTCGTTCCTGGCGGCCGCCGCGGCGATCGAGCGCCTCCGCGACGATGCCGCCTACCGCGAGACCCGCCGCAGCCTGCCGCGCGAGCTGCGCGCGCCCTACGAGGCGATCTTCGTCCTTCGCGCTCGTGCCGGCGACGCCCGCGGCGCCGTCGAGATCATGGAGCGCGCGCTGGCCCGCGACTTCGTCGACCAGCTCGCCGCCGGTGTCGTCGGCGAGCACGACCAGTCGCTCGCCGCGAGCGTCGAGGACGCCGAACGCCGCGTGCGCGCGCTCGCGCTCCTCGAGGCACGCCCGCGCCACGACTTCGATCCCTCGTCGACGCCGCACGCGTACGCGGTCGGTTTCTTCGCCGCCGAGCGCACGCTGTGGCGCGTCGTCCTCACCGGCGGCGAGATCCACATCGCCGAGGTCGCGCCGCTACCCGAGCTCGCGCGCCTGGTCGCGGCGGTCGCCGCCGATCCCGCCGCCGCCGAGGCCACGGCGCTGTCGGCGCGGCTCCTCCCCGCTGACGTGTTACCTGCCCGCGGCGAGCCCATCATCGTCGTTCCCGACCCCGTCCTCGACGGCGTGCGCTTCACGGCGCTGCGCGCGGGTGCCGGGTTTCTCGTCGAGCGCGATCCGGTCATCCTGGCGCCGACCTTCGCGAGCGGTCTCGTCGGCGCGACCGCGGGCGCCGGCGACGAGCCGAGCGGCCCCGCCGTGGTCCTCGGTGATCCCGACGCCACCTTGCCGAGCGCTCGCGCCGAAGCCACGGCGATCGCCGCGCTGCTCGGCGTCAGTCCTCGCATCGGCGCGGACGCAAATCGTACGGCGGTTCGCGAGGCCCGTCGTGCCAGGGTCCTCCACGTCGCCTCTCACGGTAACGTGCGGGACGACGGCACCATCATCTCGCTCGCCGACTTCGCGCTCGGCCCCGTCGAGGTGCTCGAGCTCGGCCTCCGCCCCGACCTCGCCGTCGTGGCGAGCTGCGCCTCCGCCGCGACGCGTCCCGACGGGATGTGGACCTCGATCACGTCGGCGCTCCTCGCCGGCGGCACCCGCACCGTCGTCGGTGCGCTCGGCTCGATCCCCGACGGTGCCGCCGCCGCCATCCTCACCGACTTCCACCGCCGCCTGCCCGAGCTGGGGCCGGTCCGCGCCCTCGCCGCTGCGCAGCACGACGCCAGCGCGCGCGGCGTGCCGGTCGCGGTGTGGTCCTCCTTCGCCATTTTCGGTCACGAGACGACACGAACCCCGAGGAGAAACTGATGAAGCGTATCATCCTGGCTGTACTCGCCTTGTTCCTGGTCGCCGGCTGCAAGAAGACGGAATGCCCGACGTGCGAGAAGTGCCCGCCGGCGGCGACGCCGACGCCGACGCCGTGCCCCGACGAGAACTGCAGCCTCGAGCTCGAGGAGAACAGCAAGACGACGCTGTCGCCGGCGTGGCGCCTGGTCGAGGAGAACGGGAAGTTCGTCCTGACCACGACCCTCGAGGACAAGCGCGTCATCGCGGTCCCGCTGTCGGCGACCACGCCGCTCTTCATCGACGGCAAGCAGACGACGGGCGAGCAGCTCCTCATCGGCCCTGGTGGCGGGTGCCCCTGTCGGCTGTTGCAGTGCATGCCCTACTGCCGCCCGATCGGAAGCGTCCTCAGCCCGCCGCAGCCGACGCCGCCGCAGTAGTAGTATCGCGAGCAGATGGTCGATGACGGCGACGTGCTCGACCTGCTCGCGCGCGGTGACGAGAGGCGGGCGCTGACCGCGCTGATGGCGCGGTACGGCGTGCCGGTCTATCGCTTCTGCCGCCAGATGCTGCGCGACGAGGTGCTCGCCGACGACGTGCACCAGCAGGTGTTCGTGCAGGCGTTCCGCGACCTCCCGCGCTTCGAGCGCCGGTCGGCGCTGCAGACGTGGCTGTTCGGGATCGCGCGCCATCGCTGCCTCGACGCCATCAAGATCGAGGGGCGGCGCGGGCGGCGCTTCCCGCTCGAGGACGAGCCCGGCGACGGCGACGCGACGGGCGGGCCGTCCGTGCTCGATCGCATGGCGGCGGCCGAGGTCGCGGGCGCGCTCGAGCACTGCCTCGACGAGCTCGCCCCGGCCACCAAGTCCGCGGTGTTGTTGCGCTTTCGCGAGGGGCTGGGGTTCGAGGAGATGGCGGCCATGCATGACGAGAAGGCCGGGACCCTGCAGGCCCGGGTCGCGCGTGCACTTCCCGTGTTGCGGAAGTGCCTCGAGCGTCGCCTCAAAGATGCCGAGGCCGCATGAGCACGCTGGATCGAGATCCCGATGACCCCGCGCACGCGCCGGTGAGAGCTGCCCTCGCCGAGACGGGCGCGGACCTCCAGCCCAGGCCGGGCTGGGAAGCGAAGGTGTGGGAGCGGATCGACGCCGGTGCAGGCTCGAGCGGGGGCAAGGCCCAGCTTCGGAACCCTGCCCGGCGGCGCGCGGTCTGGCTGGTGGGCGGCGGTCTGCTGGCGGCGGCGGCGATCGCGCTGGTCATCTGGCGGGGTGGCGATGGAGGGCGTGAGCGCGTCGTCGTCGCCGACGCCAGCCTGGAGATCCGCCGGAGCGCGCAGGTCATGCGCGGCGCGGCGGCGGCGCCGGGCGACACCGCCGTGGTGCGGCTTTCCGGAGGCGCGGCGGCGTCGGGCGGCGCGGTGTGGATCTATCGTGGCGAGGCGACGCTGGTCGTCACCTGCGACGCGGGGCGAGTCGCGGGGCCGGCGTGCCGCCGGGACGGGGCCGGCGTCGTCGTCGAGGTCGTCCTCGATCGGCCGGGGACCTACCACGTGCTGACGATCACGGGCGGCCCGTCGGGTGCGGCGCCGGCGACGGTCGACGAGGCGCTGGCGACGCTGACGACGGGAGGCGCACGCTTCCGCCACGACGAGCTCGACGTCCGCTGAGCCACGCTGCGGCCCGCAGGTAAGCGCATGTTATCGACGTGACCCTCACGGCGATCGTTACGGGCGTGATACGCCCGTCGCGCTTCTGAGGGAGGCAATCATGTCGCAGCGCTCGTGCTTCGCGATCGTGGCCGCATTCTGTGCGGCTCTAGTCATGACCGCGTGTGGTCCGTCCGTCTCGGGAGACGACGACGATGACGATGGCTCGGGCGACGGCGGGAACGGGGACGGTGGCGGCGGGGCGTGCACGCCCGGCCTGAGCGTCTGCGTCGGCGACGAGATCCACGCCTGCAACGGCGACGGCACCGTCGGGCCGTTCATCTCCGCGTGCCCGGGCGGCACGTGCATCAACGGCGCGTGCAACGACGCGTGCGCCGCGGCGGTCGCGAACCGCAGCTACATCGGCTGCGAGTACTGGCCGGTCGATCTCGACAATGCCGTCGAGGTGCAGGGCACCGAGTTCCTGCCCGGCTTCGGCTGCCCGCAGCCGGCCGGCGGCACGGCGCCCGCGGTCCCGCTCATGGTCTGCAACTCGGGCGGCACCATCCAGGGGCAGTGCGAGTTCAACAACGACTGCACGGCGGCGGCAGCGGGCTCCACGTGCGGATCGCGCAACGTGTGCGTGCTGAACGCGCAGAAGGCGCCGTTCGCGGTGGTCGTGTCCAACCCGCAGACCACGGCGGCGATGGTCACGCTGACCGGCGGGGCCGGCACGATGATGATGGACATGGTGATGCCGGGGCAGGTGAAGGCGCTGTTCCCGCAGATGAGCGGCATCGCGGACGCGTCGCTCGACTTCAGCGGCATCGAGCGCAAGGCGTACAAGCTGACGTCGACGCAGCCGATCGTCGCGTACCAGTTCAACCCGCTCAACAACGTGGGCGTGTTCTCGAACGACGCGTCGCTGCTGCTGCCGGCGCACGCGTTCGACCTGAACTACACCGGCGTCACGTACCGCACGCTGACGCGGCGTCCGGCGACGCACGATTACAACGGCTACCTCACGGTCGTGGCGTCGGGCACGGGCACGACGATGGTGAACGTCACCGTGACCGCCGCCGTGCGCGCCGGCACCAACGTGCCCGCCATCGCGGCCAACGGGACGATGAGCTTCACGCTGCAGCAGTTCGACACGCTCAACCTCGAGGCGATCGCGGGCGGTGACCTCACCGGCTCGCAGATCACGTGCAGCCAGCCGTGCGGCGTGTTCGGGGGCCACGAAGCCACCAACCTCAGCCAGACCACGCCGTCACCGTGCTGCGCCGACCACCTCGAGGACCAGATCTTCCCCAACAGCACGTGGGGCAAGGACTACGTCGTGGCGCGCTCGCAGCCGCGCGCGACCGTCGTGCCCGACATGATCCGCGTCATCGCGCAGCGCGCGAACACCACGATCACCTTCAACCCCGCGCAGACCGGCTGCACGGCGGCGCTCGGCCCCGGCCAGTACTGCGACGTCTTCATCACCGGCGACGTGCGCGTCACCGCGAACGAGCCGATCCTCATCGGCCACTACCTGACCTCCAACGGCGGCACGCAGGCCGACGCGGGCGACCCGTCGATGTCGTTCGCGGTCCCGACCGAGCAGTACCGCAACCAGTACACGCTGCTGGTGCCGAGCCAGTACAACGCGAACTACTTCTCGATCGTGTCGCCGGCGACGGGCACGGTCACCCTCGACAACAACGCGGTCACGGCGCTCACGCCGTTCGGCGACGGGAGCTTCAAGGCCGGCCGCATCGCGGTGCAGGCCGGACAGCACAACCTCGTCTGCAGTGAAGGCTGCGGCGTCGAGGTCTACGGCTGGTCCGACGCCGTGTCCTACCTGTTCGCGGGTGGCCTCGATTTGGAGCAGATCGTGATCGGCGGCCCTTCGACCGCGGAGTGACGGAGTGACGGAGCTCGGAGACCCAGACGGGGATCCGGTGATTCGATCGGGGCGCGCGGGGAGACCACAGGCCCGGCGGGGGCGAGGCGCCGGGCTTTCGGGGTGACCCTGCCCTCGCGCTCGGTCGCCGCTGCGAGGCTCGCGGCGGGGGCGCTCGCGCGGGGACAGGGGATCGATCCACCCGGATCCCTTCAGCGGGAGCGGCTCAAACGAGCGCGCGAGCAGGATCACCCCTCGGCCCGGCATGCCTCGCCCCCGCCTCCCTGCCATCACCACCCGAACCCCACGACGCACCATTCCCGCCAGAGTCGTCGCGCGAACCACGGCGTCGACCGCGGACATCCGGGCGCGCCTCGGTGGCCGTCGCCTTTGCTGCCGCCGCGGCAGCTCGTTCTGCGATGGCCTCCGCGCGCTTCGCTTCCATGAAGTCCACGCCGAGCTGGCGCTCCGCCTCGTACTGGTTGTGCGGGCGGCAGTACAGGC
>DATLEB010000205.1:0-2750 GCA_035525615.1 Kofleriaceae bacterium
ACTCACGAGAGTCGCCGCCGGTCACGCGGCAGCGCCGCGGATTCGTCGCGTTCTCGCCGCCACCGAGCTTCGACTCGCCGCGAACACGCCGCCGTCCCGCGCCACGCTCGCGAATCAGCCGGCCCGGCGCCCGCCGAGAACGTCACCTCCCGCTCGACCACCACGTCGGTCGTGATGCCGCAGCCCACGACCGAGCGCCGCCACGTGGGCCAACCACCCACGTGGGTCGCCGCTGGTCAGCAGCCAGCCCAGTACCGAGACCAACGCGCGTCGGACGAAGCGCCGGCCAACCGGATCCGGATCCAGTCCCGCGATCGTCGACAGCGAACCGGCCCACGTGGCCCAACGACTCACGTGAGTCGCCGCCGGTCAGCAAGCCGCAGCAGCGCGCGGGTTCGCCGCGCGTTCTCGGCCCGGCGCCCGCCGAGAACCACCTGGGTCCGGATCCAGTCCCGCGATCGTGGGCGGCAGGAGCGAGCCGGCCGGTCTCTCCCGGCGGCCGCCTTCCCGTTGGCGGGGTACGCGCGCAGGGCGGGCACGCGCTGACGCTGGGGCTCGGCTTCCCGGGGTTCCGACGCGGACGTGGAGCTCATGTTCTGCGGCGTGCCGATGACCGCCGGTCTCGCCGAGGCGCGCGACTTCGACGTCGTCGCACGCTCGGTCGCGCTCGACATCGCCGACGCGTCAGGCCACCTCGGCGCAGGCGGCGTGCGACGAGACCAAGGCGTGCTGCTGCGGTGACTGGCACATCCCCTGCCGCCCCTGCCGCCCCTGCCGCCCCTGCCGCCCCTGCCTAACCCTCGCTGACCATGTTCTTGAACCGCCGCAGGTACTCCACGAATCGCGGCGAGACCGCGATGCCCGCGTAGTCCTCGGGCGTCAGCGGCGGCCGGCGCGGTTCCCACGCGGCCGCATCCGCGATTCCGCGCCCGCGCGCAGCGCGCACGTCGCGCGGCCAGTCGGGATTCACGATCGCGCTCCGGCCGAGCGCGACGCACGCCGCGCCGCGCTCGATCGCCGCGCACGCGTCGCCGACACTCCAGATCGCGCCGGCCGCGACGATCGGCACGTCCGACGGCATCGCCGCGCGGAACAAGGACACGGCGTGCTCCGCCGGCCGCTTCACCGTCATCCGTTCCGCCCGCCACAGCGAGAGGTGCACGAAATCCACGCCGTCGTCGCACAGCCACTGCGCGACCTGCACGTTCTCGTCGAGATCCAGGCCGCGCGCGTGGCCGAAGTCCTCCGGCGACAGCCGCACGCCCACCGCGAACTTCCCCGGCGCCGCCGCCCGCACGGCGCGCACGATCTCGCGCATCAGGCGCGCGCGGTTCTCGAGCGGCGCGCCGCCCCACCGGTCCTCGCGCTGATTGAACAGCCGCGAGAGGAACTGCGACGGCAGGTAGCCGTGCGCGCCGTGGATCTCGACGCCATCCATCCCGGCTTCGGCGCACCGCCGCGCCGCCGCACCGAACTGCGCGATCACCCGCTCGATATCCCGCTCATCCCCCACGCGCGGCGCCTCGAAGTCCGCCGCCTCCTCCACCCACGTACCCGCGCTCCACGGCTGCCCACCGCTCAGCGCGCTCGGCGAGCGCACGCCACCGTGGAAGATCTGCGCCAGGCACAGCGACCCGCGCGCGTGCACCTCGTCGGCCAGCTGCCGCAGCCCAGGGACGTCGCGGTCGTCGTCGACCCCCAGCTCGCCGCGCCAGCCCTTCCCATCGGCGCCGACGTACGCGGCGCACGTCATGATCGCCCCGAAACCGCCGTCCGCCCGCCGGACGAGCCAGCGCAGCTCCTCGTCGGCGAGCGTTCCGTCGTCGTGGCTCTGCCCGTTGGTCAGCGGGGCGAGCCACACCCGGTTGGGCGACACCACGCCGCAAGGGAAGACGAGAGGGTCGAAGAGCGCGGCGGCATCGGGCACGGCGTCGGGCACGGCGCCGGCAGTGTAGTCGAACCCACGACGGATCCTCCGAAGATCCCTCGTAAAACCCCGAGACCTATTGGGGTATCCCATCGCTTTTCGTAAGATGTCGCCGATGTCCTTCGCTGTAGGCATCGATCTCGGCACGACCAACTCGGTCGTAGCGATCGCGACGCCGACCGGCGTCGAGTTCGCGCTGGGTCCACAGGGCGAGCGCGTTCACCCGTCCGTGGTGTCCTTCCCGTCGACGGGCGGCGTGATCGTCGGCACCGAAGCGAAGACCCTGCGCGCCACCGAGCCCGACACCACGGTGTACTCCGCGAAGCGCCTCATCGGCCAGAACATCCGCTCGCCGATGGTGCAGCTCGCCCTCACGGGCCTGCCCTTTCGCGTCGAGGAAGGCCCCAACCAGCAGCCCATCATCGTCACGCGCGATCGCCGGCTCACGGTCCCCGAGGTCTCGGCGCAGGTGCTCGGCCACCTCAAGCGCTGCGCCGAGCGCCAGCTCGGTCAGCGCGTGAACCAGGCGGTGATCACCGTCCCCGCCAACTTCACCGACGCGCAACGCCAGGGCACCAAGGAAGCCGGCCGTCTCGCCGGCCTCGACGTGCTCCGCCTCATCAACGAGCCCACCGCCGCCGCGCTCGCCTACGGCATCGGCAAGAACCTCCACGAGACGGTGGTGATCTACGACCTGGGCGGCGGGACCTTCGACGTCTCGATCATCGAGATCCGCGACCGCGTCTTCGAGGTGAAGGCCACCGGCGGCGACATCTTCCTGGGCGGGATCGACTTCGACAACGCCATCATCCACCACGTCCTC
>DATLEB010000215.1:0-42257 GCA_035525615.1 Kofleriaceae bacterium
AGGCGCGGGTCGAGGAATTCGGGCTCAAGAAGATGTGGAAATCGCCCAACGGCACGATCCGCAACATCCTGGGCGGGGTGGTATTCCGTGAGCCGATCGTGATCTCCAACATTCCACGGTTGATCCCCGGCTGGACCGACCCGATCGTGGTCGGCCGCCACGCCTTTGGCGACCAGTATAAGGCGACCGACTTCCTCGTCCCCGGCAAGGGCAAGCTGACGATGAAATGGGTCGGCGAGAATGGCGAGGAGATCGAGCATGAGGTGTTTGACTTCCCCGCCGCCGGGGTGGCGATGGGAATGTATAACCTCGACCAGTCGATCCGCGACTTCGCCCGGGCCAGCTTCAACTACGGCCTCAACCGCGGCTGGCCGGTCTATCTTTCGACCAAGAATACCATCCTCAAGGCCTATGACGGGCGCTTCAAGGATATCTTCCAGCAAGTGTTCGACGCCGAGTTCAAGCCGGCGTTCGACAAGGCGGGGATCGAATATCAGCACCGGCTGATCGACGACATGGTCGCCTCGGCGCTGAAATGGTCGGGGAAATTCGTCTGGGCATGCAAGAATTACGACGGCGACGTGCAGTCAGACCAGGTCGCGCAGGGCTTCGGCAGCCTCGGGCTGATGACCTCGGTGCTGCTATCGCCCGACGGCAAGACGGTTGAGGCAGAGGCCGCCCATGGCACGGTGACGCGCCACTACCGCGAGCACCAGAAGGGCCGGCCGACGTCGACGAACCCGATCGCGTCGATCTTCGCCTGGACGCAGGGCCTCAAGTACCGCGGTCGCTTCGACGAGACGCCGGACGTCGTGAACTTCGCCGACACGCTCGAGAAGGTGTGCGTCGACACCGTCGAGGCCGGTCAGATGACGAAGGACCTCGCCATCCTCATCGGCCCCGAGCAGCCGTACCTCACGACCGACGCGTTCCTCAACGCGCTCGACACGAACCTGGCCAAGCGTCTGGGTTAGCGCACGGTCTCTGCGACGGCGGCCACGAAGCCCTCGCAGAGCGTGTCCAGATCGGCGAGCGGGATGTTGAGCGGCGGGCAGACGTAGGCGGTGTCGCCGAGCGGCCGGAGGTAGAGGCCGTGGCGGAGCGTCGCGTCGGTGAAGCGCGGGCCCATCTCGCCGCCGTAGCCGCCGTCGCCGAGATCGACGGCGCCGACGATGCCGAGCTGGCGCGTGCGCAGGACGCCGGGCAGCTTCGCGACCTCGGCGAGCATGGCGGCGATGCGCGCGGCGCGCGGCGCGACGCCGGCGACGATCTGCTCGTCGCGATAGATGGCGAGGATCTCGCGCGCGATCGCGGCGCCGATCGGATGTCCGCAGAAGCTGTGGCCGTGCATGAGCGCGCGCGACGTGCCGTCAGGTCCGGCGCGAAAGCCGTCGTAGATGCGCCCCGTCGCCAGCGTCGCCGCCATGGGCAGCATCCCGGCGGTGAAGCCCTTTGCCGTGCACAGCAGATCGGGCACGACGCCGGCCTGATCACACGCCCACATCGTGCCGGTGCGGCCATAGCCGGTGAACACCTCGTCGGCGATGACGAACGTGTCGGCGCGCGTCGCGGCCTCGCGGATGCGGCGCAGGATCGCCGGCGCGTAGGTGCGCATCCCGCCGGCGCCCTGCAGGAGTGGCTCGACGACGACGCCGGCGATCGTGTCGCCGTCCTTCGCGAGGCGCGCCTCGATCGCCTCGGCGACCGCGTCCCAGTCGTCGCCGTCTTCGAGGTCCGGCGCCGGCGGGCGCACGACGTCGAACATGAGCGGCGCGAACACCGTGAAGAAGCTCCCCGGATCCGCGCCGGCGAGGCTCACCGCGCCCATCGTGTCGCCGTGATACGCCGACGACAGCGCGAGGTACCGCCGCCGCTCGGGGCGTCCGTTCTGCTGCCAGTACTGGAACGCGATCTTCACGGCGACCTCCACCGCGGTCGAGCCGTCGTCGCTGAAGAACACGCGCTCGAGCCCCGCCGGCGCGACCGCGCACAGCTCGGCCGCGAGCGACGCGATGGTCGGATGGATGGCGCCTCCCGCGCTCACGTGATCGAGGCGCGCCGCCTGCGCCGCCAGCGCCGCCACCAGCCGCGGATGCCGGTGGCCGAGCGTGCACGTCCACCACGACGAGATGCCGTCGAGGTAGCGGCGGCCGTCATCGGCGACCAGCCACGCGCCCTCGGCCTCGACGATCACCAGCGGCTGGTGCGACTCGTGGCGCTCGGGCGACGTGTAGGGCGGCCACAGATGCCGTCGCGCCAGGTCGGTAGGAGAGGGTGGGACCACCGCCGCATTCTGCAATGCAGACCCCCCTTCACGCCCGCCGAGAGCGGTCGAATCGAGACCCATGGACACGCACATCCTCATCTGCGACGACGAGCCCGAGATCCGCGCCGCGATGCGCCGCACGCTCCATCGCTTCCAGGTGACGGCGGTGGAGTCGATGGAAGAGGCGCTCGCCAAGCTGCGCGAGCGCAGCTTTCACGCGGTGGTGTCCGACTTCAACCTCGGCGTCCAGAACGGCGACGGGCTCGAGCTGCTCCAGCTGGTGCGCGTGCTCTACCCGAACACGACGCGCCTCCTGGTCACCGGCAACACCGATGTGCAGGTCGCCATCCGCGCGCTCAACGAGGGCGCCGTGCACCGCTTCTTCCTGAAGCCGTGGGACGACGAGCAGCTCGTCACCGCGCTCCAGATCGCGTTGCGCCGCACCGGCGCGATGCCGGTCGTGACGCCGCCCGCGACCTGAGCCACCGCTAGGCCTTGAACTTGGCGGGATCGATGTTGTGACGCTGTAGCAGCCGCCGGAAGTTGGTCCGGTCGATCGACGCGACGCGCGCCGCCGCCGACACGCTCCCGCGATTCTGCTCGAGCAGCTTGAGCAGGTACGCGCGCTCGAACTCCGCGGCCGCGCGCTTCTTGGCGTCGGAGAGGGAGACATCGGAGGAGATGTCGCCCACGTCCGGCGTGGCGCTCCCCTCCGGCTCGTCGACGGTGGCCATGGGGGCCGAGCCGCTGCCGATGCGCGGCATCTTGCGCGTCGTGCTGAGCGACGTCGGCAACGACATGAGGTCGATGGCCGCGCCCTTGGTCAGCGCGAGCGCGTGCTGGATCGCGTTCTCGAGCTCGCGCACGTTGCCGGGCCATGGATACGACATCATCGCCTCGAGCGCGTCCTCCTCGATCATCGGCTTTTGCCCGCCGGCGTGGCGTTGCACCAGCGTCGAGATGAGGCCGGGGATGTCCTCGGGCCGGTCGCGCAGCGGCGGGATGCGCAGGCTCACCACGTTGAGGCGGAAGTAGAGGTCGGCGCGGAACCTGCCGGCTTCGACGGCGCGCGCGAGGTCGACGTTGGTCGCGGCGATCACGCGGACATCGACGGCGCGCGTGCTGTCGGAGCCGACCGGGCGCACCTCGCGCTCCTGGAGCGCGCGCAGCAGACGGGCCTGCACGGGCAGCGGCATGTCGCCGATCTCGTCGAGGAAGAGGGTGCCGCCGTCGGCCTCGACGAACACGCCGGGGCGTGCGCTGGTCGCGCCCGTGAACGCGCCGCGCGTGTGCCCGAACAGCTCGCTGTCGATCAGCCCTTCGGGGATGGCGCCGCAGTTGAGCGCGACGAATGTCTTCTTCGCGCGCGCGGACGCCTGGTGCAGCGTGCGCGCGAGGACTTCCTTGCCGGTGCCGCTCTCGCCGACGACGAGCACGCTCACCGTCGTGCCCGCGACGCGCGGCACCATGCGGCGCAGCTCGGCCATCGCGGGGCTCTTGCCGGCCATGAGCTCGGTCGTGGCTTCGCGCCCGCCGGGCCGCGCGAGATCGCGATGCACCGCGGTGTGACGCACCGCGAGGTCGACGACCTCGAGGAGCATCGGCGGATCGAGCGGCTTCACGAGGTAATGAAACGCGCCGCCACGCAAGGCCGACGTGGCGGTGGTCGCGCTGTCGTCGCCGGTGAGCATCACGACGGCGGTGCGATTTCCGGCGTCACGCAGCCCGGCGAGCACGTGCAACCCGTTGAGCTCGCCGATGTTCACGTCGAGGACGATCGCATCCCAGTCCTCGTTGGCGGCGCGGCGCTCGAGCAGGTCCTGCACCTCTGCGGACGAGCCGAGGTGCTCGACCTGGTAGTCGCGCATCGCCAGCACGCGCTGGATGGTGCGCGCCACGACCGCGTCGTCGTCGACGACGAGCACCCTCGCCTTGCTCTCGGCCATCCACGGTTACGATGCCCTAGCGGGGCGCGGATTTACAGGTAGGCGTGCGTGGTGCAACGGTTAGCTGGCAACAAACCGTGGGTCACCCGACGGGGGTGATCTGGCCCGTCGGAAGCGACAGCACGAACATCGGGCCGTCGGCGGAGGCTTCGTAGCGCACGGATCCACCGTGGGCCTCGCATGCCAGGCGGCAGAAGTAGAGGCCCAGGCCGCGCTGGCCGTCCTTGCCCTGGCCGTACTTGCTGAAGAGCTTGGCGGCGACGGCGGGCGGGACGTGCGGGCCGGTGTTGTGGACCGTGAGCTCGATCCGCGCCGGCTCGCCGCTCTTCAGGACTTCCGTCGCCGAGATGCGGATCATACCGCCTGGATTGCAGTATCGGACCGCGTTGCCGACGAGGTTGTGCAGCACGCGCGCGATCAGCGCCTCGTCGAAGTTGCCGATCATGTCCTGCTCGCACGAGACCGAGTGGCGGATGCCGCGCGTCATCGACGGCGTGTGCACGCCCATGACCTCGAGGAGCAGCTCGCGGATCTTCACCTTGCCGTGGCGCGGACGCAGCGCGTCCTCCTCGAAGCGCGACACGTCGACGAAGTTGGCGACCAGACCGGACATGCGGCGCAGCGCGCGCACCGTCGCCGCCAGCGCCTGCTCGTCGTCACCGGTGACCTGCAGCACCTGCGAGAGGTAGGTCATGTTCGACAGCGCGATGGCGAGGCCGTTGTTGAGGTCGTGCGCGAGCAGCGCCGCCGCTTCCGTGCCCCACGCGAGGAGCCGGTCGGCCTGCTCGCGCGCCTGACGAGCGGCGATGTAGGCCTGCTGCGCACGCGCCGCCGCGCCGACTCGCTTCTGGAGCTCGTTGATCGAGATCGGTTTGACGAGGAAGCCGTCGGTGCCGGCGTCGTACGCCTCGAGCCGGATCTCCTGGTCGCCGTGACCGCTGAGGATCTCGACGTGGATCGCCTGCCCGTAGAGCGACTTCAGGCGGCGCACCACCTCGAGCCCGCCCGTGGGCATCCCGAGGTCGACGAGCGCGAGGTCGAACGGCGTCTGCTCGGCGAGCGCGATGGCGGCCGCGCCGTCGTCAGCCGTACGCACCTCGAAGCCCAGGCGGCGCAGGGCGCTCGCCACGACACGTCGCACCTGCGGCTCGTCGTCGGCCACCAGCACGCGCACGCCGGCCGGGATGGCCTGCGTGACGTTCGCGATGCTGGGCGTCAGCTCGCCGAACGACTCGGCGATAGCGAGGGACGACGGAGAGTTCGAGTTCGCGCTCATGGAGACCGACCTTTGCGATCGTCGTGCCAAGGAACGGAATCGGCGGCTCTTGGATTGGCACCCCGCGAGCATAGAGATCGAATCGATGAACGCTCCCCTTACCCCTGCCACCGTGTGCGATGTCCTGCTCGACGCCGCCATCACGGCCGACGCGGACTCGCTGTGGCTCCAGCCGCGGCCGGGCGCAGAGGATCGTTATGACCTCTCGATCGAGCGCCAGGGCCGGCCCCTCGCCACGTCGACGCTCGAGGGCGCGATGGGGGCGGCGGTGGTCGCGCGGCTGGCGCTCCTCGCGAACGTCGACCTCGTGTCCCGCCGCGCCGCGAGCGGGAGCTGCGTGGTTCGCCTGCCCAAGGCCAGCGCCGAAATCATCGTGACGACGCGGCCCGGCCGTTCGCCGCGCGCCGAGGTCTTCGTGCGTAACCTCGCGAAGCCGCGGGCTCCGGCCGAGGCGACCCCGGGCAAGCTGGTCCCGGGCGTCCAGCTCGGCCAGTACACCATCGACGGGCGCCTCGGCGCCGGCGGCATGGGCCAGGTCTTCAAGGCGACGCACCGCGCGCTCGGCCGCGGCTGCGCCCTCAAGATCCTGAATCACGAAGGAAGCTCGCCGGATGCGGCGTCGCGTTTCCTCCGTGAGGCGCGCGCCGCCGCCCGGATCAAGCATCCCAACATCGTCGACGTCTTCGACTTCGGCCACGTTCCCGACGGGCGCCCCTACCTCGTCATGGAGCTCCTCGACGGCAAGAGCCTCGGCGAGCACATGGACGGCGAGGCGCTCGAGCCGCGCGTGGCCGTGAAGATCGCGCGCGAGCTGGCGTCGGCGCTGACCGCGGCGCACGCGGCGGGCGTCGTGCACGCCGACGTGTCGCCGTCGAACGTGCTCATCGAGGGCGACACCGCGAAGCTCGTCGACTTCGGGCTGGCGCAAACCCTCGACGATCCTGCGCGGCTGGCCGCGGGCGAGACGTCGGAGTTCGTGTTCGGCACGCCTGCCTACATCTCCCCCGAGATCATCCGCGGCATGAACCCGGAGCCCGCGAGCGACCAGTACGCGCTCGGCGCGGTGCTGTTCGAGATGCTCTCCGGCGAGCCGCCGTACCGCGCGGCGACGGTGCGCGAGCTGTGCATCAAGCACCTGACAGCGCAGATTCCCGAGGCGTCGAGCCCGCATGCGTCGCTGCCGACCGAGGTCCTGCGTGTCGTCGCGCGCTGTCTCGCCAAGAAGCCCTCGGCGCGCTTCGCGTCGATGCACGAGCTCCACGAGGCGCTCGTCGAGGCGGAGCAGGCCCTCTCTGTCGGCGGCGGCTGGCGCCGTTTCCTCTCTCCTTGAATCCGGAGCCCCCATGAACAAGACGAGCAATCCCGTGGTGCTGTGCGTCGACGACGATCCCGACATGCTCGCGGCCGTCGTGCGCACCATCAAGACCGCCGGCTATCACGTGCTGTCGGCGGATTCGCCGAGCCAGGCGCTGCAGATCCTCGGCAACCAGTCGGTGGCCGTGCTGGTGTCGGACTTCGAGATGCCCGAGATGACGGGTGTCGAGCTGGCCGTGCGCGCGCGCGACCTGCAGCCCGAGACGGTGCGCATGATGCTCACAGGTCGGAACACCGTCGACACGGCGGTCGCCGGCATCAACATCGGCGAGGTCTTCCGCTTCCTCTCGAAGCCGTTTCAGCCCGACCAGCTCAAGCGTGAGGTCGCCGCGGCGATCGAGCATCATCGCGAGGTTGCCGACGTCGCGAGCGAGCGCCTCACGGTCGTGCGCCGCAAGCGCGTGCTCGAGGCCCTCGAGGGCGACTTCCCCGGCATCACCGCGGTGCCGCGCGACGACGACGGCGCGTATCTGCTCGACGACGAGGCGCGCCACCGCGCCGAGGGCGTGCCCGAGCTCGCCGCGGTCATGGCGCTTCTGAGCGCGTGACCTGCGAACCCCGAGGGCGGGTGCCGTGGTACCCGGGTGGCCGGCGGGCGGCGGGTGCGGCGATACCCGGATCGGTGAGGTAGCGGCGGCCGAGGCGGCGGGAACCGAAACGCCGAATGCCCGCACGAGCGAAGGCTCGGTGCGGGCTCGACGAGAATCACGAGGCGCGCATGCGGGTGCGGCTCGACCCCCGGGTAGCGCTCGACCCGGGTGCCTACAACGTGTGGCCGCGCTTGAAGATCGTATCGATCAGGCGGGCGGCGACGGCGTCGAGGTCGACCTGATACGTGCCGCGCGCCATGCGACGACGCGCTTGCGCGACCTTGAGGCTGTAAGCGTCCGAGTTGTTGTAGGCGCCCGTGGGGTCCCAGGAACTGGCCATGTAGGTCGCATCGGCCGGGCCCGAGGGGCGTGAAGGGGTGCGCTGACAATTTTTGTCTCGCCCGCGCGGTGGCACATCCGCTGCAAAAGCCTCCGAGCATGAACGCCTCGAACGTCGCCACCACCGCCAGCGCCACCGCCGTTCGCAACCGCCTCATCGCGGAGCACGTCGAGATCGCGCAGCGGATCGCGCGCAAGGTGGCGCGTCGTTGCCCGGCGTGGATGAGCCAGGAGGACCTCGTGTCGGCCGCGATGCTCGGTCTCGCCGAGGCCGCCGACCGCTTCGACGACAGCCGTGGCGAGCCGTTCCTGGTGTACGCGACCAAGCGCATCCGCGGCGCCGTGCTCGACGAGCTGCGCCGTGGCGACATCATGCCGCGCCGCGTGCGCCGCATGGCGCGCAAGGTCGAGGACGCGCGCTCGACGCTCGAGCGCCAGCTCGGCAAGGCGCCCGAGGATGCGGCGATGGCGACGGCGCTCGGCGTGACGCTCCAGACCTACCGCAACGACCTCGCGTCGCTCAGCGAAGTGAAGGTCTCGTCGCTCGACGACGGCGAGCACGCGGTGCCCGCCGCCCCCGAGGGCGAGTCGCCGTCCGACAACGCCGAGCGCAGCCAGCTGATGGCGCGCATCAAGGGCGCGCTCGTTCGCCTCGAACAGCGCGACGCGATGATCCTCGGCCTCCTCTACGGCGACGAGCTCTCGAGCGTCGAGGTCGGCCAGGTCCTCAGCGTCTCCACCTCGCGCGTCTGCCAGCTCCACTCGCGCGCCCTCACGCGCCTCCGCGAGGAGCTCGCCAAGGCCTGACCCGGGGACGGTGGAAACTTTGTCAACTTTGTCAACTTTGCACGGCGCGCCGCCGTAGCTCGCGTGCCGACAGGCCGGTGTCGCGCTTGAGCAGGCGGGCCAGCGTGTCCGCATCTTCGTAGCCGACGCGTGCGCTGATCTCGGCCATCGAGAGGCGCGAGGTCTCGAGCAGCTGCGCGGCGGTCTCCAGGCGGAGCCGCTGCACGAACGCGATCGGCGAGAGGCCGAGGGCGGCGTCGAGGCGGCGGGCGAGGGTGCGCGGGCTCGCGCCGGCGCGGCGCGCGAGCGTCGCGATGTCGAAGCCGTCGGCCAGGTGCGCGCGCGCCCAGGATTCGGCGCGGCGGACGATCGCGTCGTCGGTGGTGACAAAGCGGAGCGCCATGTACGGCGCCTGCGAGGGATGGCGATCGAGGAGCAGCACGCGCGCGGTCTGGCGCGCCGCGACCGGTCCCGCGAAGCGCGCGACGACATGCAGCGCGAGATCGGTGACGGCGAGGACGGCGCCGGCGGTGATCACGCGTTCGTCGACGACCAGCGCCTCGTGCTCGACCAGCTCGATCTCCGGGAAGCGTCGCCGCATCTCGGGCGCGAGCCACCACGTGGTCGTCGCGCGCCGAGCGTCGAGCAGCCCGGCGGACGCGAGCAGAAAGGTCGCGGAGCACGCGGCCCCGACGATCGCGCCGCGTTCGTGCGCGCGCGCGAGCAGGCGCGCGGCCAGCGCGACGTCCGTGCGTGCGAGGAGCCCATCGAGCTGGTCGGGTCGCTCGGTCCAGATCCCGGGGACGAGCACGACGGGCCCGGCGACACCGCCGCCGGCGCGGACGACGCCGCGGGCCGTGCCGACGACGCGCGCGAGCGCACGTGTGCCCGCGACCGGCAGCCCGGAGGCCGTGCGCACGGTTCCGCCGCGCGGCGACGCGAGCGTCACGCGAAACGGCGCCGGCTTACCGGCCTGCGCCGCGAGCGTGCTTGCGGCGCGCAGCACGTCACGCGTCACCGCGAGCCCGGAATCGGACACGCCGTCGAGCGCGAGGATGACGATCTCGGCGGGCACGCCCCATCATCGCGTCTCCCCGCGAGCGACCGAAGCCTTCCGTCGAAGAATTCTCCAGCCTGTGGCGGAATCCGCCGGATACCTGTCGAAATCGCCACTGGCCCTTCTTCGCTCCCTCCGCGACCATCGACGCATGGAGCTCTACATCTCACCGCTCTCGTGCTCGCTCGCCGCCCGTATCGTCGCGCGCGAGGCCGGCATCTCGCTCGCGCTGCACCAGGTCGAGGTCCACGCCAAGACGCTCACCGACACCGGCGGGACCTATCTGGCCATCGCGCCCTTCGGCCAGGTCCCGGCGCTCCGCCTCGATGACGGCACGCTCCTCACCGAGCTCACAGCGATCGCGCAGTACCTCGCCGACCTCCGCCCCGAGTCACGTCTGCTGCCGCCCGCAACCGCCGCCGCGCGCTACGACGTGCTGGCGTGGCTCGGCTTCGTCGCGACCGAGCTCCACAAGAAGATCCTCTGGCCGCTCTTCAACCACGGCGTCCCCGACGCTGTCCGCGCCTTCGCCCGCGCCTCGGCCCCGCGTGCCTTCGACCACGTCGCGCATCACCTCGCCGCCGACAGCGCCGGCCACGCACCGCGCGCGCACCTCGTCGGCGATCACTTCACGATCGCGGACGCCTACCTCGTCTGGGCGCTTCACCTCGCACGCATCGCCGGCCTCGACCCCGCCGTTAACCGTCCCGCGCTCGCCGACTACATCCGCCACCACCGCACGCGCGACTCGGTCCGCGACCTCTTCGCCGAGGAAACCCCGCTCGCGCTCGCCGCCATGGCCCGCCAGCCCGAGCCACCCCCGCGCGCGGACGCGCAAAGTTGACAAAGTTGACAAAGTTTCCACCGTCCCCGGTCAGCGGTGATCGGCGCGCGCGGCGTCGATGCGGCCGGCGCTCTGCAGCACGGCGGCGAGCGGGTCGCCGTCCACGGGCGCGCCGTCGAGGGTCACGCCGTCGGGCAGGTCGCTGCGCGGCACGATCGCGATGAGCGCGACGCCCGCGAACGCGGTCGCGTGCTCGGCCGCCACCACGGCGGCGACGCGGCCGTGCTCGAAGAGCGAGCGCTCGAGGCGGTAGGCGAGCTCGAGGGCGTCGCGCCCGCCGATCTCGACCACGGCGCCGCCCTGGCCGAGTCGCGCGCGCCGGTCGGCCGCGGTCACGCGATCGATCGCCTCCGTCGGTGCCGCATCCGCGCGGTGCGGCTCGATCATGCCGGCCGCCACCGTGTCGTTGGTCAGCGCGTCGATGAGGATGAACGCGCCCGTCGAGCGGCTCGCCGCGTACGCGTCGACGAACAGCGGCGTGTGACTGCGCAAGGTCAGGCGCCCGATGTCGTTCAGCTCGAGCCGCGCCGCCGGCTTCACCGCCAGCGTCTCGGGATCGATCACGCCCTCGATGCGCTCCACGTCCACGCGCGCCGCGCGCGTCGTGTGCTTGAGCACGTACGTGCGCGTCGGGTCGAGCGGCTTCTCCGTCATCCACACCACGCGCGCGTCGATGCGGTCACTCACGACCGGCCGCGCGCCGCCGTGCACCAGCATGTCGCCGCGCGACACGTCGATCTCGTCGGCCAGGCGCAGCGTCACGCTCATCGGCGCGAATGCCTCGTCGATCGGACCCTCGAACGTGTCGATCGCGACGACCTTGCTGCTCTTGCCCGAGGGCAGCGACACGACCTCGTCTCCCGTCCGCACCACGCCCGACGCGATCTGCCCCGCGAACCCGCGGTAGTCGAGGCTCGGCCGGATCACGTACTGCACCGGGAAGCGCAGCTCGGGCAGGCCCGCGTCGGTCGCCAGCGGCACCGACTCGAGGTGCTCGAGCAGCGTCGGCCCGTCGTACCAGGTCGCCGCCGCGCCGCGCCGCACGACCTGGTCGCCGTCGAGCGCCGACACCGGCAGACACCGCACGTCCGGGATGCCGAGCCGCCGGCCGTGGTCCTCGATCGCGCCGGCGATGCCGCCGTACACGTCACGATCCCAGCCCACCAGGTCCATCTTGTTGATGCACACCACGAGGTGCGGGATGCCGAGCAGCGCGGCGATGTACGCGTGGCGCCGCGTCTGCGGCAGCACGCCCAGGCGCGCATCGATCAAGATGACCGCGACGTCCGCGGTCGACGCGCCGGTCGCCATGTTGCGCGTGTACTGCACGTGCCCTGGCGTGTCGGCGATGATGAACTTGCGCTTCTCCGTCGCGAAGTAGCGGTACGCGACGTCGATCGTGATGCCCTGCTCGCGCTCGGCCTTGAGACCGTCCGTGAGCAACGACAGATCGATCGTGGCCGTCGACCCCTGGCCGCGCGTCGCACCGCGCGCGCTCGCGCGTTGCACCGCCGACAGGTGGTCGTCGTAGACGCGTCCGCTGTCGTGCAGCAAGCGTCCGATCAGCGTCGACTTGCCGTCGTCGACCGAGCCGATGACGACCAGCCGCAACAGCTCCTTGTGCTCGTGGCGACGGAGGTAACCCTCGACGTCGCGCGCGATGTGCTCCTGCTCGGCGAGATACATCTCAGCCCACCACTTTCAGAAATAGCCTTCGCGCTTCTTCACTTCCATCGAGCCGTCCTCGTCGTGATCGATGAGGCGGCCCTGGCGCTCGCTGTGACGGGCGAGCAGCATCTCCTGGATGATCTGGGGCAAGGTCGTCGCGCTGCTCTTGATCGCGCCCGACAGCGGATAGCAGCCGAGCGTGCGGAAGCGGACCACTTCCTCGCGCGGCGTCTCGCCGGGCTCGAGCCGCATGCGCTCGTCGTCGACCATGATGAGCGTGCCGTCGCGATCGACGACCGGGCGCGGCGCCGCGAAGTAGAGCGGAACGATCGGGATGTTCTCGAGCCACACGTACTGCCAGACGTCGAGCTCGGTCCAGTTCGACAGCGGGAAGGCGCGGATGGTCTCGCCCTTCTTCACCTTGCCGTTGTAGAGGTTCCACAGCTCGGGGCGCTGGTTCTTGGGATCCCACTGCCCGTGGCGATCGCGGAACGAGTAGATGCGCTCCTTGGCGCGCGAGCGCTCCTCGTCGCGGCGCGCGCCGCCGAACGCCGCGTCGTACCCGCCCTCGCGCAGCGCCTCGAGCAGCGCGTGCGTCTTCATCACCTGCGTGTACTTGTTGCTGCCGTGATCGAACGGGTTGATGCCGTCCGCGATCGCGCGGTGGTTCGAGTGCACGCGCAGATCGAACCCGTGCTCGCGACAGAACTTGTCGCGGAACTCGATCATCGCCTTGAACTTCCACGTCGTGTCGATGTGGAGGAGCGGGAAGGGCAGCGGCGCCGGCGCGAACGCCTTCTGCGCCAGCCGCACCATGACCGAGCTGTCCTTGCCGATCGAGTACAGCATCACCGGCCGGTCGAACTCGGCGGCGACCTCGCGCAGGATGTGGATGCTCTCCGCCTCGAGCTGGCGCAGGTGCGTGAGTCGCCGCGCCGAGACGGCGGGAGGCTGAGTCGTCAGGACCTGGGCCGTGGCTTGCATCCGCTATAACGGATACCGGTCCGCCTCGCGGGTGTCAACGATGAAAGATGTTCATCCGCCATGGCGGACGCCCATTGCCACCAGCGCGACCAGATTGCGCAGTCCCTCGCCCGCGATCTCGAGGGGGCGAGCCGAGCGCTCGACCCGCGCCAGCATGAGCGCGCCTTCGATCGTCGCGAGCGCGAACATCGCCATGCGCAGCGCGGCCTCGGGATCCGCCCCGCTCGCCGCGAGGCGCGCGGCGATCGCAGCCTCCCACCCCCGGAAGTGCTCGACACAGACGGTGCGCACGGCTTCGCTCGACGACGACGCCTCGAGCGCGACCGTCGCCAGCGGGCAGCCCAGCTGCCAGTCCGAGGCGGCGAGCTGGTCGGCGAACATCCGGCACACGCTCACGATCGCGGCGCCCAGATCGGGCGCGCCCTCGATCGCGGTCTCGATCCGCGTCTTCCACACCACGCCGACGTCCCGCAGCGCCGCGACCGCGAGCTCTTCCTTCCCGCCGGGGAAGTGGAAGTAGAGCGAACCGCGCGGCGCGCCGCTCTCGTCGACGATCTGGGACAGCCCGGTCGCGTGATAGCCCTGTCGCTGCATCAGCGCGGCCGCGGTCGCGGTCAGCTTCGCGCGCGTGCGCTCGCCCTTGGTCGCAGTCTCGGTCATGCAGCCGCTCCGACCGTGCCCGGCGCCGCTGACGGCGCCGGACGGCTCTTCGCCGACGCGAACGCGAGCGCGCGCACGCCGCGATAGAGTGCGCCGTAGCGCGACAGCTTCTCGTCGGGCTCCAGCCCGCGGCCCATGCGGTGGATCTGCTCCTGGAACCAGAACACCTGCAGCGCGTCGTCGATGCGCTTGATCGCGCTGCGCACGCGCACCGCCGGCGCCGCGTCGGCCGTGCCGTCGATCAACATGCGCGGCAGCTCGGGTGCGTGCGTCATCGGGCGGGCGAGGCCGATCACGTCGACCGCGCCGTCGACGAGCACGCGCTCCATCGTCGCGCGCGAGCGCATGCCGCCGGTGAGCATGAGCGGGAGCTTCGTCACGGCGCGGATGCGGCGCGCGTAGTCGAGGAAATACGCCTCGCGCTCTCGCGACGAGTGGCGCTGCTCGGCGGGCAGCTCGCCCGAGCCCGCCATCGCGGGGCTCTCGTAGTTGCCGCCGGAGATCTCGAGCAGATCGACGCCGGCCGCCTCGAGCGAGCGCGCCACCGCCATCGACTCGTCGATGGTGAAGCCGCCGCGCTGGAAGTCGGCCGAGTTCAGCTTCACGCCGACCGGGAAGCTCGGCCCGACGGCGGCGCGGATCGCGCGCACGATCTCGAGGAGGAAGCGCGCGCGCCGCTCGGCGTCGCCACCCCACGCGTCGTCGCGCCGATTGGTGCGCGGCGACAGGAACTGGCTGACGAGGTAGCCGTGCGCGCCGTGGACCTGCACGCCGGCGAAGCCCGCGGCCTTCGCGACCGCCGCCGTCGTCGCGAAGCGCGCGACGATCGCCTCGATCTCCTCCGACGTCAGCGCGCGCGGTCGCGCGAACGCGCCGGCGAAGCCGCGCACCGCGACGTCCGACGGTGACACCGGCACCGGCGTGAGCCGGCGCGGGCTCTGGCGGCCGGCGTGATTGAGCTGCATCCACAGGCGCGCTCCGCCCGCGTGCGTCGCCGCGGCCCAGCGCGTGAGCATCGCGAGATGACGATCGTCGGTGACGACCACGTTGCCCGCCTCGCCGCGTCCCTCACGATCGACGATCACGTGACCACTGATGAGGAGACCGGCACCGCTCCGGCCCCACCTCTCGTACACACGGACGAGCTCTTCGGTAGGCGCGCCTGTCGCGGGATCCGCGAGCACCTCGCTCATCGCCGCCTTGGCGATGCGGTTGGGCAGATAGCCGCCGGAGGGGAGGTGCAGCAGCGATGCGAGCGGCGTCGAGGGCATGGCAGCGACAATATACCGACCGTCATAATTCACAATCGCAAAATATGATGTTCGACATACTCTGCTCGGGAGCGTCAGGCGTCGAACGTCAGAAGTGACTGTGCAGCGCGCGACTACATGTGTGATTTCGATAAGATAATTCGATAGACGCATTGGTACAGCCAGTGCAAAATGGATCCGGCATGAGGGGCAACATGTCGATGCGCGCGTTCGTGGGCGTGGCTTTTCTCGGAACCACGGCGTGTGTCGAGGTCGAGTCAGACGAGGCGGCCGATCGACAGACCACGCTGTCGACGAGTCAGGTGCTCGTGCTCCAGCTCGGCAAGGTCGGCGAGGTGACGCCTCCGGCGCCGCTCACCACGAACGGCACGTATGCGCTCGCGTCGACCGTCGACGTCGAGGCGCAGCAGCTCCTTCCCGGTTCGGCGTACGAGGCGGTGCAGCTGCTCCAGGGCCTGCGCGATGATCCGGCCGAGACGCTCTTCGATCTCGCCGAGGAAGCGGGCGTGCCCGCGGTCGGCACGATCCGCGACGCGCTGCCGTCGCAGCTCGAGTCGCGCCTGTACGGCTGGATCGACGGTTACATCCAGGGCGTCACCACCGGTGACGGCACCCTCGCGCAGGTGATCGACTCGGTCGTCACCGCGGCGCAGACCGACATCGGTCACATGGATCTGGTGTCGACCCTGTCGATCAACAGCGGCACCGCGATGCACCGCCTCGACAACGTCACGCTCGAGGTCGGCGGTCAGTCGCTGTCGTATGACGTGGCGCCGCTCGCGACCGTCGGCGTGGAGCTCGACGTTCCGGTCACGGCCACCGTCGACGCGAACAACCGGCTCGCGCTCGGCGCGCATGCGTGGGGCTTCCCCTACGGCAAGATCGTCTGGCGCGCGATCGAGGATCAGGTCGAGGCGCGCTACGGCACCGACCTCCGCGGTCTCCTCGGCCGCCAGGTCGACTGCCCGGGCATGGCCGCGTGGGTCGCGGATCGTTGCTACCTCGGCGTGTGCGTCGGCCACGAGAGTGACCTGCGCTCGGTGTGCGAGGCGGGCCTGGACTACGCCGTCGCGAAGGTGCGCGAGAAGGTCGAGGCGGCGCAGGTGCAGCCGCTCACGCTCGACGCGGGCGCGGCGCAGATGTACGACGCGGCCTTCTCGGACAACGTGTGCTCGGTGATCGACGGCGGCGTATGGACCGCGCGCCTCGACGTCGGCAACGGGCTGCGCGCGGCGCCGGCGACGTTCACCGGCGAGCGCCAGTAACCGCGCGCGCCGGGGTCACGGTGCAGCACGGAACGAGCCGACGATCGTGTCGGCTCGCTTTTCGTCGTACTGCGCGATCGGCGCCTGCGCACCAACCGCGCAGGTGCGGCCGCCCACCGCGAGGATGCGGACGACGCCCTGATCGGTCGCGTTCTTGGTGAGGAGCCACCGGCCGGGTCGCTTGTCCGCGCGACGGACCGCACCGGTCGAGGCGCGAAAGCGATCGGACATCTCCTCCTCGGAGACACCCGGCACGCAGTGCACCTCGACGACGAAGTCGCCGTCGCGCCACTGCAGCTGGCTCACGAATGGCTTCTCCGAGCTCCAGATCAGCGCCCCCGGACCGACGGTGATGGCGAAGCCGCCGAGTCGCGACACGACCTCGCGCGGTTCGAACGTCGGCCAGATCGCCAGCGCCTCGTAGACGTCGGCGGGTGGCTCCGGAGCCGCGGCGAGCCGGCGCGCGTGCTCGGCGCCGATCACCTCGCGCGCCTTCGCCATCGGCTCGCGGAGCGCGGGCGCCAGCGTCGGTGTCTGCGCGTCGAGCGTGACGAGGAGCAGCTGCAGGCTCTCGGTGGAGTCGTTGGCGTACGTGGCCGCGTCGTTCAGGTGCGCCATCGCGCGCTCGACGATGGGCGCGCTCGCCTGCCCGAGCATCGCGATCAGGCCGCACAGGTTCATCGCCTTGCCGAGCCGCACCGTCGCCATGCCCTGCTCGCGGTTCCTGCGCTTCTCGGGCGGCTCGTTCAGCGATGCGATCCACTGCAGCCCTGCGCCGACGAACGCGCTGCTCACGCGGTCCATGTAGAGACTGGCGAGCACCGCCTCGTCGGCCGCGTTCTTCTGGCCGTAGAGCAAGGAGAGCGACTTGATGGCCGGGAAGAACCCGATGAGCTGCTTGCCGTCCTGCGCGAAGGTCGCGCCGTCGAGGTCGATCCACGCCGGCTCCGAGAGCAGCGCCTCGAGCCGGGCCGCCGCCGCCGGATCCGACAGGCGCGGCAGCGTCGACGGATCGATGACCAGCGTGCGCATGGTCTCGAGCCACGCCGCGCGCTTCGCGTGGGCCTCGTCGGCCGTCATCGCGGGCGCGTCGGTGGCGGCGACGCCGGCGCCGGCCGCGTCGCGCGGCGTCTCGCCCGCGGGCGCGCTGCTCTTGTGGCCGCACCCGACGAGCGCGACGGCGACGAACATTCCAGCGAGACGGCGGGACATGCCGCGCGATGATCGCACGACCGGTCAGCCGGCACCGCGTGAGAGACCGCGCATCAGCCGCAGGAAGCCGTACACCACGGGACCCCACGCGATCACGTACATCCCACCGCCGGAGGCGGCGTCGTATGTGAGGACCGTGACCATGATGCCGCCGAGCATGAGCAACAGGCCGATCGCGATGTCCGCGTCTCTCGACGGCGTGAGCGACAGGTTCGCGGGCGGCGGTGGATCCTGTGGGCCCGGCGTGAAGGATACGGTGCGCGCGGGTGGCGCGGAGGGAATCGCGCGCGGGGCGGGCTCGGTGCCTACGCCGGTGCCGCGGGTCCATTGCTCGATGAGCATGTCCTGCGCGGCGTCTCGGGAGGTTTCGGGAGCAGGGGCGGGCGGGGGCGACGAACCATCGGCGTTGTTCATGCGTGGACGTATCGCCGGCACCGCGCCGCGGTTGCGTCGCTTGCGCGGCCAACACGCAGGTGGCCGCGACGACTCGGGTTTCAGGGGGCGCCGCCGAGATACGCCCCTCGTTCTTCACCGACGCCTCACTCGTAGCGGTCGACGCTCGCGATGCCGCCGACGCCGCCTTCGCTACCGCCGGTGACGAGGACCGTCGCATCGTCGAGGAGCGTCGCGGTGTGGCGGTAGCGCGTGGAGCGCGACGCCTCCGCCATGGTGCGCGCGCCGCTGGTGAGGTCGAGGGTCTCGACCCACGACGACGCGAGGGTGCCTTCGCCCTCGGTGCGGCCGTGGGCGAAGAGGATGCGGCCGTCGCCCAGGACCGTCGCGGTGTGCTCGGTGCGCCGCTTCTGCAACGTGCCGGCAGGCGAGAACATGCCCGTCGCGGGATCGTAGCTCTCGAGCGTGTCGGCGATGTCGCTGTCGCCGGCGCCGGGGGAGAGGCCGCCCGCGACGAGCACGCGGCCGTCGTCGAGGAGCGTCGCGGTGTGGTCGGCGCGCTCGATCGCCATCGAGCCCGTCGGAGTGAACATGCCGGTCTCGGGATCGTACAGCTCGGCCGTCGCCCAGAAGCGCGGCGCGCAGCCGAGGACACACGAGCTGTCGCGACCGCCGATCACGAGCACGCGCCCGTCGCGCAGGACCGTCGTGGTGTGTCCGCTGCGCGTGGAGCCGAGCGCGCCCGTCGCGGTGAAGCGATCGGTCGCGGGATCGTAGAGCTCGGCGGACGCGAGCGCGACGACGTCCCCGCCCGGGCGCGGCTGTCCGCCGGTGACGAGCACCTTGCCGCTGGCGAGCAGGGCGACGCCGAACTGGAAGCGGGCCTCGGCGAGCGGCGCGGCCGTCGAGGTGAACGCGCCGTCGTGATAGCGCGCGGCGGTGGCCAGGGCGCTCGGACCGTTGCGGCCCGCAACGATCAGCACGCTGTCGTCGGCGAGGCGAACGGCGCGATGATCCCAGCGCGGTCCGCCGAGGTCGCCGGCGGTCACGAACGTCGCGGTCGCGGGGACGAAGCGCTCGACGACGCCGTCGCGCGACGAGCCGACCAGCAGCACGGAGCCGTCGGCCAGGAGCGTGGCCGAGTGCGAGAAGCGCGGGCCGTGCATCATGGGCAGCTCGGTGAGCGCGCCCCGGTACGCCGCGACGTCGACCGTCGCCTGGCCGGTGTCGTCGCCGGCGCGCGCCTCGATCGTCACCGTCGCCGGTGTGCGCGGCGCGACGTAACGGCCGTCGGCAGCGATGGCGCCGCCGCCGGTGACCGTGAACGTCGCCTCGACCGGCGTGCCGTCGAGCGCCTCGGCGCGGAAGCGCACGGCGCCGCCGACCCTGAGCTGTGCCGCCGCCGGCACGATGCGGAGCGAGCTCGCGGCGGCGTCGCCGCCGGCGTCGGACCCAGGATCGTTCGGCGCCTCGTTGTCACCGCACGCGGCGAGCAGCAGGACGGCGGCGCAGGCGAGGCGGAGTGACGACGACGACATCGCCGGCACCGTAGCTCACGGCGGATCGATGTCGACGGTCAGGAGGCGGTCGCGACCAGCCGCGGGGTCGACCAGGCGCCGGTGCCGGGCGCGCAGAGGCGGCCGCCGGCGCGGGCGTGCCAGGTCGCCTGCACGTCGGAGATGATCGAGAGGGCGACGGCCTCGGGGCCGTCGCCGCCGAGGTCGAGGCCGACGGGCGTGCGCACGACGGCGAGCGCGCGCGGGGTCGCGTCGATGCCGTCGAGGCCGTCGATGATGCGCGCCGTGCGGTGCGCGGGGCCGAGAACGCCGAGGTAGCTCGGCGTTGCGACGGGCAGGATCGCGGCGAGCAGCCGGCGATCGAGCTCGAGGTCGTGCGTCATGAGCACGATCGCCGCGCCGGGTCGCGCGGCGGTCCACGCGGCGACCGCGTCGGCCGTCGGCTCGATGACCTGATCGGGCTCTCCGAGCGCGCGGCGGCCCACACCGCGCGACGCGCTGGTGACGTCCCATCCCATCATGCGCGCCAGGCGCACGACGGGCGCGATGTCGTGATGGCGCCCCGCCACGAGGAGCTCGCGCGGCGCGTCCACGTCCTCGACGAGCGTCTCGCCGTCGGCGGTCTCGCTGTGCGGCCAGACCTCGTCCCCGGTCGACACGTGACGCGCACCGAGCCGCCGCTCGCCGAGCCGCTCGCCGCCGATCACCGTCACGATGCGGGCCGGTACGCGCCGCTCCGCGATCCAGCGCAGCGCCGCGAGCGGCCCGCGCTCGTCGTCGGCGCGCACGTTCTCGATCAGCACGTCGATCACGCCGCCGCAGCCGGCCGCCGACACGGCGTCCGCGTCGCCGGACTCCGCGAACCGCTTCACGACCGGTCCGTGCTCGGCCCACCATCGGCCCTTGCGCGCGATCTCGCCCTCGAGGCACCCGCCGCTCACGCTGCCCGCGATCACGCCGCTCGCGTGCACGAGCATGCGCGCGCCGACGCGCCGGTACGACGAGCCCTGGACGCGCACGACGGTCGCGAGCGTGTGCACGCCGTCGGGGCGTGCGGCCAGCACCGCCAGCGCGTCGCGCGCGTCCTTCTTCACGGGCACGCACCTCCGGATGCGACCCACGTGCGAAACGCGGCGACGAACTCGGCGTGCGGGACCGGCGGCTTCTTCCGCTTGCCGCCGGGATTCCAGCCCCACAGCACGAGCGCGTCCTCGGACACGTGGTGCAGGAGCCCCTCGAGATCCTTGCCGTTGGTCTGCGCCGGATCCTTCAGCTGCTCGCACAGCGCGCGCACGCTCTTGCCCTGGAACACCATCGGCGTCTCCTTCGGCGGCAAGCCCCAGTGCGGCGCGCCCGGCGGGCCGCCCGCGACGCCGATGGCCTCCGAGTTGCGCTCCTGGTGGCACGTGCTGCACGGCAGCCCGGCCTCCACGCTGGCGCGGCTGATCCACATCCGGTGCGGCCGCCCGGCGTCGCCTTGCAGCGGTCGGTCGCCGGCCGGATGGCAGTTCATGCAGCGCGGTGACTGCAGCACCTTCGCCACCGTCGCGAAGGCCTTCTGGCCCGCGCCACCGTCGGCGCGCGCCGGCGCGCATGCCACCAGCGCGAGCAACGTCACGAGCAGCGCGCCGAGCGCCGCCTGCAGCGGCAACGTGCGCAGGCGCTTGCCGGTCAGCGCGAACAAGGCGTTCGCCACCGCCGGCGCGATCGGCGGCACCGCCGGCTCGCCGATGCCGGTCGGCTTCTCGTCACTCTCGAGGATCGTCACGTCGAGGTGCGGTACCTCGTGCATGCGCAGGCTCGGGAACGTGTCGTAGTTGCGCTGCTGCACCACGCCCTGCTCGATCGTGATGGCCTGATCGAGCGCCGCCGACAGCCCGAACAGGATGCCGCCCTCGACCTGCGCGCGCACGATGTCGGGGTTCACCACGATGCCGCAGTCGACCGCGCACCACACCCTCGTCACGCGGATGCGCCCGTCGACGATCGTGACCTCTGCGATCTCGGCGGCCTCCGTCAGGAACGACGTGTGGCGCGCGATGCCCCACGCGTGCCCCGCCGGCGGCGCGCTGCCCCAGCCCGCCTGCTTCGCCACCGCGTCGAGCACGCGCTGCTCGCGCTTGCCGTCGGGCAGGTGCGCGCGGCGGAACTGGTACGGATCGGCGCCGGCGACGTGCGCCAGCTCGTCCATCGCGCTCTCGATCGTGAACGCGTTCCCGACGTTCGCCACCGAGCGCCACGACGCCACCGGCATCCCCGTGTCGATGGGCGTGAACGCGACGCGGAAGTTGCCGATGCGATACGGCGAGTCCCACGCGCCCTCGCTGGCGATGACGTCGATCGCGGTGTTCGACGCCGTCAACGCCCGCATGTTCTGCGCGGTGTTGCTCCGCACGAACGCCGGCAGCCACGACGGCTGACCGCCGCGGATGGTCTCGCTCGAGTCGGTGACGATCGACTGCGACAGCTGGTGCATCGACAGCCCGACGGCGCGACCGCCCGCGTCGACGGCGGCGCGCACGTGGAACACCGCCGCCGGCCGGTAGAAGCCCTGCGTCATGTCGCTCTCGCGCGACCAGATGAGCTTCACGGGGCGTCCGACCTTGCGCGACACCATCGCGGCCTGCACCGCGTAGTCGCCCAGCAAGCGCCGCCCGAAACCGCCGCCCGCGTACGTCGTGTGCACGAGCACGTTGCTCGCCGGCACGTCGAGCGCCTCGCCGACGACCTCGCGCAACGAGTCGGGCGACTGGCACGGCGCCCATAGCTCGACGCGCTTGCCGCGCACGTGCGCGACGCAGTTCTGCGGCTCGAGCGGCGCGTGCGCGAGATACGGGATCTCGTAGATCGCGTCGATCGCCTTGCCTGCGGGCGCGCGCGCGACCGCCTTGCCGGCGTTGCCGTCGTCGCGCACGGCGCCACCCTGTCCGCGATACGCGCGCGCCGCCGCGACGAGCTCGCTCGTGTTCAAGCCCCGGGTCTTGCCGTCGTGCCAGTCGACCTCGACGAGCAGCGCCGCGCGCCGCGCCTGCCAGTACTTCTGCGCGACGACCGCGACGCCCCAGGGCATGGCGAGCACGTCGATGACGCCCACGCTCTTGCGCGCGGCCTCGTCGCGGATCGCCTTCGCGCGCGCGCCGTACTGCGGGCCGTGGATCGGATACGCGCACACCATGTCCGGCACGACGACGTCGACGCCGTAGATCGCGGCGCCCGTGACCTTGTCCCGGTTGTCGACGCGCGCGCCGTGCTTGCCGATGACGCGAAAGTCCTTCCGCGCCTTGAGCCGCGGCTCCTCCGGGACGGGCTGCCGCGCCGCCGGCTTCGTCAGCTCGCCGTAGCCGATCGCGCGGCCGCTCGCCTCGTGGTGCACCTGGCCGGCCCGCGCGACGCACTCCTTCGCGGGCACGCCCCATCCGGCGGCCGCCGCCCCGACCAGCATCTCGCGCGCCGTCGCCGCCGCGCGGCGCAGGATGAGGTAGCCCTCGGCCGTGCTCGTCGAGCCGCCGGTCGCCTGGATCGCGAAGAGCGGGACGCCGGGCGCCGACGTCGTCTTGAATGCCGGCGTCGGATCCGCGAAGTGAAAGTCGATGTCGCCGGGCTCGACCTCGAGCTCCTCGGCGACCAGCGTCGCGTAGGCCGTCGCGACGCCCTGGCCCATCTCGGTCTTGTGCAGCGCCAGCGCCACCACGCCCGTAGGCAGGATCGTGATGAACGCGTTGGGCGCGAGCTCCCCGGTGGTGTCGGCGCGCGACATCATGCGCTGGCGGCCGCCGCCGCACGCGCCGAGCGGCGCCGCGATCGTGAGCGCGCCGCCGGCGATCGCGCCCTGCAGCAGCAACCGCCGCGAGAACGCGTCGCTCACGGCTGGCCTCCGGTCGGGGTCTTCGCGAGCTCCGTGGCCCGCACGATCGCGCGCCGGATCCGCGGATACGTCCCGCAGCGGCACAGGTTCGCCGACATCACGGCGTCGATGTCCTCGTCGGTCGGCTGCGCTCGCTTCGCGAGCAGCGCCACCGCCGACATGATCTGCCCCGACTGGCAGTACCCGCACTGCGGCACGTTCTCCTCGATCCACGCCTGCTGGACCGCGTGCAGGACGCCGCCGTCCGCCAGCCCCTCGACGGTGGTGATGTCGTGACCGACCGCATCGCCGCACGCCGTCACGCACGAGCGACGCGCGTTGCCGTCGACCAGCACGGTGCACGCGCCGCACAGCGCGACGCCGCAGCCGTACTTGGTGCCGGTGAGATCCAGCTCCTCGCGCAGCACCCAGAGGAGGGGCACGTCGGCCGGCACCTCGACGTCACTGCTCTTGCCGTTGACCTTGAGCTTCATGGCGGACCTCAGCGGGTGGCCGCCCCGAAGGGCGGCGCGATGGGGAACTTGAAGGTGACGCCCAGCTGGACGACGTGATCGTCCTCGGCGGCGTCGAGATAGGCGTAGCGGGCGAACACCGCGAACGAACCGGCGGCCACCACGAACACGCGTCCGGTCGCGCCCAACGCACGTTCGTCCGAGAACCGGACCGCCCCGCCACCGTCCACGCCGACCGAGAGCGGCAGGAGCCGCGCGCGCCGGATCCAGCCGAGCTCGGGGCCGAACGTCAGGTACGTGCCATCGACGCCGAAGTCGCGATAGCCGTCGACGTAGAGCCCCACGTAGTGGGCCTCGACCGTGCGCGAGAGGGAGAGCTCGCCGCCGACGAAGCCGCCGCGCGCGCCGGTCGCCACCGTGCCGCCGGCGATCGGGCCGGCGGTGACGAACCACACCGGTCGCGCGCCGATGTGAAAAGGCGGATCATCGGCCGCCGCGGGGGCCGCCGTCGCCGCGACCACCGCGCAGATCAAGGAGAGATGACGCATCAGGCCTCCTGACGCCGCAGCTGCGTTCGCACCTGCTCGGGCGTCTTGCCGGTCCAGTCGTGGAACGCGCGGACGAACGAGTTGGGATCCTCGAACCCGAGCAAGAACGAGATCTCGGCGCCGGCCATCGCCGTCGTGCCGAGGTAGTGGCGCGCCAGCTCCTCGCGCGTGCCGTCGAGCACGGCCTGGAAGCTGGTGTCCTCCTCCATCAGACGGCGCTGCAGCGTGCGCGCGCTGATCCCGAGGAGCCCGGCCACGGCGTGCACCGACGCGCGGGCGCTGGGCAGGAGCTCGAACAACGCCGCGCGCGTCCGCGCCTTCGTCGTCGCGGCGGCCTCGACCTCGGCCAGGCGACGGCGCAGCTCGGGCTCGAAGAAGCTCCACATGCCGGCGCGTGCGGTGAGAAACGGCGCGCGCGCGTCGGCGGCGGCGAACTCCACCGTCATGTGCCCGCCGCGCTCGACGGGACACCCGAAGTACGCCTCGTACGCCGCCGCGGGCTCGAGCGCGATCGACGCGGTGACGCGGCGTGCGACGATCGGCTCGCGCGTGCCGAGCCGCGCCAGCTTCACGCAGTAGGCGAGCTCCATCGCGAAGAGGAGCGGCGGCGGCTCGCTGGGCGGATCGTTCCACCTCGGCCGCACGCGCGTCACGTCCGCCTCGACGGTGACGTCGAGCGCGACCGGCGCGCACAGGCGCTTGTAGTGGCTCAGACGCTGGAGCGCCGTGTTGAGATCGGGGCTGCACATCGCCGCGAAGACCGGCGGGTCGAACATCTCGAACGACAGCGCCTGCGCGACCTTGATCGGCAGCGTGCGGTCGGCGACCTCGGCGTCGAGCGCCCAGAGCAGGCGACAGAACTCCTCGCCGCGGATCGTGGCGTGCTCGCGCGCGAGCAGGTCCACGGCGATGCCGGCGCGGCGCAGGACGTCACCGGGATGGATCCCGATGTCGCGCATGATCAACAGCCATGCCGGGCTGACCGGATACGAGGAGGGAGATGCCATCGCCGAACCCGTGACGGACGATAGCGATTCGGCCCCGACGGCGCACTAGCGAAGTGCGCCAGGCCGCCAGCCGATCGCGCCAGCTCAGTCTCGTGCGCCGAGGCCGCTGTCCGGACGGAGCGCCCGCAGCAGCTCGATCGAGCTCACGGGCTTGGTGAGGTGCGCGTGGAAGCCGGCGTCCATGCTGCGCGCGTGATCGTGATCCTGTCCGTACCCGGTGAGCGCGATGAGGCGACAGTGCTCGAGACCGCGCTCGCGCAGGTGCTGCGCCAGCTCGTAGCCGTCCATCACCGGCAACCCGATATCGAGCACGGCGATCTGCGGCTGGAATGCGTCGGCGATCACGAGCGCGCGCTCGGGGCTGTTCGCGGTCTGGACGACGTGACCGAACGACTGCAGCAGCTCCGACAGGAGGTCGGCGGCGTCGGCGTTGTCGTCGACGACGAGGATGCGCATCCCCGTGCCCGTCTCGGGGTCCTCACCCAGCGCGTGCGCGACGAGATCGCGCACCGGCACCGCGCGTCCCGCCATCGGCAAGCGCACGGTGAACGTGCTGCCGTGGCCCGGCCCCTCGCTGCGGGCGATCACGTCGCCACCGTGAAGGCGCACCAGGTTTTGCACCAGCGCCAGGCCGATGCCGAGGCCGCCGAAGCTGTGACCGCCGGTGCGGGGCGAGCCCTGCACGAACAGATCGAAGATGTGCGGCAGGAGGTCGGGCGCGATGCCCATGCCGGTGTCGGCCACCTCGACGACGGCGTGATCGCCGTCGCTGCGCGCGGTCACGTGGATCCGCCCGCCGGCCTCGCTGTAGCGCGCCGCGTTCGTGAAGAGGTTGGAGAACACCTGCGTGAGCCGCATGGCGTCGGCGTGGATCCACAGCGCGCCCGCCACGTCGACCGTGACCGAGTGGCGCTTCTCGTCGAGGAGCGGGCTCACCGTCTCGAGCGCGCGCGACACGACGTCGCGCAACGTGACGCGCTCGAGCTTGAGCTTCACCGCGCCGCGCGACACGCGCGAGACGTCGAGGAGGTCGTCGACCAGCCCCGTGATGTGGCGCAGCTGGCGCTCGATCGTGCCCAGCTCCTTGCCGGCCGGTACGCCGCGCAGCTTCATCAGCTCGACCGCGGTGACGATCGGTGCCAGCGGGTTGCGCAGCTCGTGGCCGAGCATCGCGAGGAACTCGTCCTTGGCGCGGCTCGCCGCGAGCGCCGCCTCGGACAGACGCTTCTGATCGGTGATGTCGACGGCGGCGCCCACCATCACCACCGGGCGGCCGGCGCCGTCCTTCATCACCTGACCCTTGTCGAGGATCCAGCGGGTCTCGTCGCCGGGGATGACCACGCGGTACTCCTGGAGAAAATCGGCGCCGTCGCGCGCGGTGGCCTCGAGCCCGGCCAGCCACCGCGGGCGATCGTCTTCGTGGACGCGCTCCGTGTACTCGTCGATGGTGTCGCCGGTGTCGGGGGCGAACCCGAAGAGACGCTTGACGCCGGCGTCGTGCTCGACGGTGTTGCTGCGCACGTCCCAGGAGTACGTGCCGATGTTCGAGGCCGACAGCGCCGCGCGCAACCGCTGCTCGGCCATCTCGCGCGCCAGCTGCGCTTCCTTGCGCGTCGTCACGTCGAACGTGATGGTGAGGACGCGCTCGAGGTCGTCGCTGCCGTACCGCACCGGCGCCCATGTCACGTCGTAGTAGCGCGTCGTCGGACCCTCGCCGGGCCGGTCGCGCGTGATGGCGAGCTCGTGCTCGACGTGCGTCTCGCCGGCCAGCGCGCGGCGATAGCCGTCGAACCACGCCTCGGGGAGCTCGGGGACCATCTCGCGCAGCGGACGGTCCTCGCAGGCGACGAGGCTCTTGCCCATCGCGTTCTGGAAGATGCAGCGCGCGTCGGGGCCGGTCCGCACCGAGATCGCCGCCGGAACCTGCATCAGCAGCCCGTAGAGCTCGGCCTGGCCCTTCTCGGCCGTCCGCCGCGCGCGTGCCAGCGCCAGGTGCGTGCGCACGCGTGCGATCAGCTCGCGCGCCGAGAATGGCTTCACCAGGTAGTCGTCGGCGCCGGCGCTGAGGCCCTCGACGCTGGCCTCGTCGCCGGCCCGCGCGGAGAGGAGCACGATCGGCGTCGAGCGCGTGCGCGGATCGGCGCGCAGCGCAGCGACGAGCGCGAACCCGTCGAGTCCAGGCATCATCACGTCGCTGATCACGAGGTCGGGCGCGTGCGCCGTCGCCTTGGCGAGCGCGGCGTCGCCGTCGGCCACCGCGATCACGTGCCAGTGCGGCGCGAGGAGCCGCCGCAGGTAGTCCCGCATGTCGGCGTTGTCGTCGGCGACGAGGATGGTCTCGGTCTCGGTCGTGGAGGCGCTGGCGTCGCGCGCCTGCGCACCAGGCTCCCAGCGCGCGGCCTCCTCGATGATCGACGCGCGGGTCAGCCCGCTCCGGCGATCCGGTGCGGCGGCGGCCCGGTTCGCGACGCCGTCCTGCGACGGCTCGCCGGCGGGAATCGAGATGCGGAACGTCGTCCCGCGTGCGACCTCGCTCTCGACGCTCACCACACCACCGTGCAACCGCGTCAGCTCCTGCACCAGCGCGAGCCCGATGCCGGACCCTTCCTGCGTGCGCGCGCGCGCGTTGTGGATGCGGCGGAAGCGCTCGAACAGGTGCGGCAGCGCCTCGGCCGGGATGCCCGTGCCGGTGTCGGCGACGACGAGCTCCACGTTGCCGCCGACCTCGGCGAGGGTCAGGCGGATCGTGCCTTCGAGCGTGAACTTGAGCGCGTTGGAGAGGAGGTTGAGGACGATCTTCTCCCACAGGTCGGGATCGATCATCACGGTGGTCTCGACGCCGGTCGTGTCGACCTCGAAGCGCAAGCCGGCCCGCTCGATCGCCGAGCGGAAGCTGCTGGCGAGATCCTCGGTGAGTCGTGCCAGGTCGACCGACTCCATGCGCGCAACCATGCGGCCGGCCTCGAGCCGCGAGAAGTCGAGGAGCGCGTTGACCAGCTTGAGGAGCCGCAGCTCGTTGCGATAGACGGTCTCGAGCGACTCGCCGCTCAGGGTGCGCGACGGGCTGGCGAGCGCGTCCTCGGTGGGGCCGATCATGAGCGTGAGCGGCGTGCGGAACTCGTGGCTCACGTTGCTGAAGAAGAGCGTCTTGGCGCGATCGAGCTCCGCGAGCATGTCGGCGCGGCGCTTCTCTTCCTCGGCGGCGCTCGCGCGCTGGAGCGCGGTCGCGACCTGGCCGGTCATGAGCTCGAAGAACGCGGCGTGGTCGGCGTCGAGGCGGCGCGCGGGATTCACGCCGGCGAGGAGCACGCCCATGGCGCGGTTCTCACCCGAGGCCAGGATGGGCAGCGCGATCGCCTCGCGGACCGGCTGCTGCGCGAGGCCGATGGGGAGCACGTCGTTGGGCGCGATCTCCGTCGTCACCGTGCGCCCGCTCAGGAACGCGTCGCGGATCGGCCACGCGATCGACGCGGGCGGGCCCGTGAGCGGGATCGTCGTCGGGCTATGCTGCACGTCACCGGCCGCGACGCCGATGCTGTGCTCGAGCCGCAGCACGTCCGCGCCCGGGTCGGCGAGGTAGAGGAGCGCGAAGGGGACGTCGTCGGGGTTCCTGGCCAGGGTCGCGATCACCGACGCGCACGCCGACGCACGCGTGCGCTCGATCAGCGCCCTGGCGGCGAGCTCCGAGAGCGTGCGCAGGCGGCGCGAATGCAGGAGCTTGGCCGTGACCTCGGTGTTGGGACAGAAGAGGCCGCCGACCTGCCCGCTCTCGTCCGCGATCGGGCTGTACGAGAACGAGTAGAAGACCTCCTCGAGGAACCCCCCGCCGCGATCCATGAACAGCCGCACGTCCTCGACGAAGGGGGCCTCGCCGCGCTCGAACACGCGCGCGGCGAGCGGGCCGCACACGTCCCAGATCTCCTTCCAGACGACGCTCGCCGGACGACCGAGGGCCCACGGGTGCTTGGCGTGGCTGAGCACCTGCACGTAGGCGTCGTTGTAGAAGAAGATCATCTCCGGGCCCCAGCCCAGCCACATCGGCATCTGCGCGTTGAGGATGAGGCTGAGCGCCGTCTTGAGGCTCTGCGGCCACGCCTCGATCGGGCCGAGCGAGGTCGTGCTCCAGTCGAACGAGCTGATCTGCTCGGCCATCTCGCCGCGCACCACGCTGCCGAGGCGCACCGATGCGTTCACGCTCCGCAATCTAGCGTGCGCGCACGGCGACGCACAGACGTGCCATCGTCGACCTCGTTCGACGAGCGGGTGAGCGCCAGCGCACACCCGAGGCGCGCTACGCTTCCAGCCGATGTTGTTGCCGCCGTTGCACCGGGCCGCCGTGGTCGCCAGCATCGTCGCCGGCGGATGCGTGGCGTACGGGTGCGGTGGTGACCGCGGAGGCGATCCCGTGGCACGCGCGGTGGCGGACGGGCTGCGCCGACAGCTGGGCGTGAAGGTCGAGAGCGTGCGCTGCACGCGCGATCGGTGTGACGTCGTCCTCGCCGGCGGCGTGACGATGGCAGTGCGCGTGTCGGGCGGGCGCGACGTGACGTGGGAGGCGGACGAACAGGTGCGCACCGAGGTGATCGCGGCGTACGTGCGGACCGAGCTGGTGCAGCTCGGGATCGACGCGCCGGTCGATTGCGGTCCCGCGCTGGTCGCGACCACGCCCGGCGTGGCGCGCGTGACGTGCCGGTTCGGCGAGGGCACGGCGTGGGTCGATCTCTTGCCGGATGGCGGGCTCGCGCTCGAGGTCGCGGTGGGCGCGGAGGCGGTGCGCGCGCGCACCGAGGAGGTCGATGTCGACGAGCTGGAGCGGCGGTCGCGCGCGCTCGATACCGACGAGGCCGAGGGGGCAGCGGCCGGATCCGACATCGATCAGCACGACGCGGTACCATGAGCGCCATGTCTCGGGTTCCGGTTCGTGCAGTCGTGGGCCTCGTCGCGCTCCTGGCGGCGTGCCCGTCGAAGAAGGAGCAGCCTCCGCCGCGCGGACCGGTCAAGGCGCGGACCGGGACGATCACGCTCACCGTCATCGGGACCAACGACCTGCACGGCGCCGTCGACCGGCTGCCGATCCTGGCCGGTTACGTCGCCAACATGCGCGCGAAGCGGGCAGCCGACGGCGGTGAGGTGCTGCTGGTCGACGCGGGCGACATGTTCCAGGGCACGCTGGCGTCGAACCTGACCGAGGGCTCGCCGGTGGTCGCCGCGTACAACGCGATCGGCTACGACGCGGCGGCGGTCGGCAACCACGAGTTCGACTTCGGACCGGCGGGCCCGGCGGCGACGGCGCGCAGCGCGAGCGACGATCCGCGCGGTGCGCTGCGGCAGCGCGCCAAGGAAGCGAAGTTTCCTCTCCTCATGGCGAACGTGCTCGACCGCGACACCGGCAAGCGGCCGAAGTGGGACAACGTGCTCGGCTCGCTGATGATCGAGAAGGGGCCGATCATCATCGGCGTCGTGGGCGTGACCACGGAGGCCACGCCGTTCGCGACGATGCCGGCCAACTTCCTCGGCCTCGAGATGAGCAAGCCGGCGCTGGCGATCGCGGCGGAGGCGGCGGATCTGCGGAAGCGCGGCGCGCAGGTGATCGTGGTGGCGGCGCACGTCGGGTCGAAGTGCAAGGAGCTCGCCGATCCCAACGATCTGTCGTCGTGCGATCAGGAGGAGGAGCTCTTCGAGATGGTGAAGGGGCTGCCGTCCGGGGCCGTCGACGTGATCGTCGCGGGGCACACGCACGCGGCGATGGCGCACCGGGTGAACGACATCGCCGTGATCGAGTCGTACGCCAACGGGCGCGCGTTCGGCCGCGTCGATCTGCGCATCAATCCGAGCGGCGTGGTGACCGGCGTGACCATCGCGCAGCCGCGCGACCTGTGCGCGCTCGGCGACGACGGAGAGCCGGTGGCGGCGGACCGATGCGCGCCCGGCGAGTACGAGGGCGCGCCGGTGAAGGTGAGCGCGGAGGTGCTGTCGATCATCGCGCCGGCGGGCGTGAAGGCGCGCGAGCTCGAGCAGAAGCCGCTCGGCGTCGAGCTCGCCGGCGAGATCACGAAGAGCTACGACCAGGAGTCGGCGCTCGGGAACCTGTTCACCGATCTGATGCTGCTCGGCGTGGGCGGCGCGGACGTGGCCATGACCAATGGCGGCGGCCTGCGCGCCGATCTGCCGGCGGGCGCGCTCACGTACGGCGCGCTCTATCGCGCGATGCCGTTCGACAACCTGTTCGCGGTGGTGACGCTGAACGGCAAGCACCTGCGCAAGATGATCAGCAACAACCTGTACGGCGGCGGCGCCTTCAACTCGTGGAGCGGGTTGACGGTGAAGGCGACGTGCAAGGGCGGGCAGCTCGAGATCGTGATGAAGGACCGCGCCGGCAAGGTGATCGACGACGAGCGCACGCTGACCTTGCTCGTGTCGGACTTTCTCGCGACGGGATCGATCTCGCGGCTGAAGCTCCCCGAGGGCTCGATCGAGATCACCGACGTGCTCATCCGCGACGCGATGGCCGAGGCGCTCACCCAGATGGGCGCGAAGACCGGTGGCAAGCTGGCACCGACCAAGTACTTCGACCCGGCGAAGCCGCGGCTCGACTTTCCGAAGCCACGCCCCGTCAAGTGCGGACCCTGACGGCATGGTTGGGCGGGCTCGGCCCCGCAGGCGCGCTCGACGTCGACGAGCTGTGCGCGTGCTTCTTGCGCGCGTGCCGCAAGAGCGCGGCGGCGCTACGCGAGGCGCGATCCGCGGGGCTCGACCGGAGTCTCGCGGGCTGGCGCGCGACGCTGGCCGATGCGTTTCGCACGGTGCTGCGCACGCCGGTCGCGACGCTCGAGGGGCTCGCGACGCGCACGTCCCTCGAGGTCCTGTGGGAGCGCTTGCACGGCAGCTTGCCGGAGCGGCCGGACATCGCGGCGGTGCTGGTGGCGCGCGTGTGCGCCGACGCGCTCGACGAGGCGGTGGGGCACCGGTTCGTCGACTGCTTCCGGCGGCGCGCGCACTGGCGGCTGCAGCCGGGCGATCCGTTCCCGGTGGCGGAGCCGCCGCTGCGCGACGTCTTCGGGCGGCACCTGACCACGCACCCCGACGTGCGTGACCTGCCGATCGATCGCACGGCGCGGCTGGCACTGGCGCCGCACGCCGATGGCGTCGAGCTCGTGGTGGATCTCGATGCGCCGTTGACGGTGCCGGGCGAGGCGGCGGTGGTGGCCGCGTGTCTGCCGCACGGCGCGCCGGCGCGAGAGCTCGCGTTCGATCCCGATCCGGAGAAGGGGCAGTTCTTCGGCGTGCGCCCGCGCGACGAGATGGCGGCGATCGCGTCGGCGCGCGAGCTCGTGAAGCAGGCGCTCGCCGCCGGTGCCAACCTGATCGTGTTCCCGGAGCTGTCCGTGACGGCCGCGGGGCTCGACGCGATCGAGGCGGCGATCGCGGGGCGCGACGTCGTGGTGGTCGCCGGCAGCCGGCACGCCGTCGTCGACGGAGCGCCGCGCAACGTGGCGACCCTGCTCGCGGGTGGCGCGCGGTGGCCGAGCGCGAAGTTCAATCCGTTCGTGCTCGGCGATCTCGTCGAGGGCATCGCGAGCGCGCCGGCGCAGGTCGTGGTGCGCGGCGCGATCGACAAGGCGGGCCGCTACGCCTGGTCGCTCGCCGTGCTCGTGTGCAAGGACTTCCTCTCGCCGGGTGCGCACCAGGCGCTGGTCGCGGCGCGGCCCGCGCTCATCGTCGTGCCGGCCCTGACCGAGCGGACCGCCGTGTTCGAGGCCGACGCCGTCGGGCTGACCGGCGCGACCCAGGCCACGTGCATCATCGTCAACCAGACCGACATCCCGGCGTCGGACGGCGTCCCGCGGAACAACCCGTCCGACCCCGAAGGCCCGGCGGTCGTCATCATCACGCGCCCCGTCCCGTGGGCGCTCTCCGAAGTCGTGCGCCGGAGCGAGGTCGCGCCGCCCGCCTGCGTCGTCCTGCGCCTGCGCCCCGCCGCGCCGTAGCGCGCCGCCGCGGTAGGTTCACCGGCATGGCGCGAGGTCCGAAGCGACGTGCGAGCTCTGGTGCGAGCAAGCGGCTGCCGTACGACGAGCGGGTCGAGTTGCTTACCGCAATCGTCGCGGTCGCCGAGGAGGTGATCAAAGGAGCGAAGGGACTTACTCAAAACGAAAAGCGTTCGGAGATCGCGTTTGGGATCGAAACGAGGGAGCTTGCGCAGAACTCGACCATACGGACCACAGGCAGCATCAATCAGTTGCAGAGCGACTTCTTGGTTAGATGGAACGAAGCAGTTGGGCCGGAAGTTGAAGAGTTTTGGCGGCGCATTGCAAAACGAGGCATTCCCATCGAGCGCCGCGACGTCGTGAAGGACGTGCTCGAGCGGAAGCGCATCAAGGACCGGCACGAATACGAGACTGTCGCCGACAGCATCGTCGTGCTGCAGCAGATCGGGAAGATCACAGCCGCGCAGGCGCGGGCGCTCGACCAGATGCTGGCAGACTTCGAGAAACGATCGGCGCGTTAGGCGCGCCGCCGCGGTGTCAGTCGTCGTCGGCGGGCTCGTCGCCGTCGCCGTCGCGGAAGTTGCTTAGCGCGGCGGCCTGGGCGGCGGAGACGCGCATCCACACGTACGCGCTGGTGGTGCGGACGCCGAGGGAGAAGACGAGCGGGTGCTCGTCGCCGGGGAGGACGTCGAAGATCGTGACCAGGCTGTCGCCGCGGGTGCGCGCGTCGGCGAGGGCGCGCGCGACGTCGGGCGGGAGGGCGTGCGACTTGCGCGTGTTGTCGATGGTCTCGCGGAGGAGCGCGCCCTCGGGGTCTGTGAGGGAGAAGGCGAGGGTGTCTTTCCAGGTCGCCCACGCGCCGGATGCGACCGGTGCCTTGCCGGCGAAGAGCGTGGCGACGGTCATCGCGACGCCGGCGTGCGTGGAGCGTGCGAGATCGAGCTGCAGCCCGGGCGGCAGCGGCAGCGCGCGGAGGGCGTCGGCGACGCGATCGATGGCGACGCCGACGCGGGCGGCGTCGGTCACGCCGAAGGTGTTGATGACGCTGTTGGCGGCGATGATGGTGACGCCGGCGTACTCGCCGGTGCCGACGTCGAACAGCGCCTCGACGAGCGCGTTGACGCGCTGACCGAGGTCGGGCGCGGAGTCGCCCAGCTCCGACGTGATGGCGGCGATGAGGAGATCCTCGGCGGGCCGCGCCAGCTCGCCGAGCGCGAGGTGACCGGCCATGGCGCCGAGCGGCTGCGCCATCGGCAGGCGCTCGAACAGGGCGAAGGTCGACGGCTTCTGCGCGGCGAGCACGTTCTCGAGCGTCGTGCCGGCGCGCGGCGTGAGCATGAGCTCGAGGACGAGATCGTCGTCCTTGAAGTCGGCGAAGGCCTCGACCTTCTCGGTCTGCTCGACGAGCCCGAGCACGAGGTCGCGCAGCGGCGGCGGCGTATCGCCATCGTCGTCGAGCTGGGCGCGCAGCTCGGCGGCCCAGCGCGCGCGCGCCGGAGCCGCGTAGAGCACGGCGGTGGCGCGCTTCGGCGCCGGGGTGGCGACGAGCGCCGTCGTGGCCCAGGCGAAGGCGCGGTCGACGGAGCGGGCGTTTCCGATCACGGCCCACTCGCCGGCCACGCGCACGATCTCGTCTCCGTCGAGCTGCTTCGAGGTCGCCGCGGGGTCACGCGTGGCGGCGACGACCACGCCGTCGGGCTCGTCGCTGCCGGCCGGCGGGACCATGACGACGAAGTAGATCGGTCGCGACCCGTCGATGGCGCGCGGCTTCAGCTCGGCGTCGAGCTCGGCGCGCATCTCGGCGCCGTCACCCGGACTGATCTGATCGATGTACGTCGCGAGGCGCGGGACGCTCGCGTCGATCGTCGGCAGCGTGACGACGGCGAAGACCTCGGTCGGCATCGGGACGGCGGGCGCGGGCGGCTTCGGGGCCGGGGTCTTCTTGCAGGCGACGACGGCGGTGGCCGCGAGGGCGATGGAAGCGAAGCGCATCGGACGCCACCCTAGCTCGCGCCTCCGTCGACCGTCGAGGGCGCGCGAGCTTCATCGGGCGGCCGGGTCGCCGCCGTGTCAGCTTCACGCCATGCGCAGGGTGACGATCACGTCGGCGGGGCTCGGGCTCGCGCTCGCGCTCGCGCTCACGGACGGCAGGATGTGGCAGCGGCGCGCCCGCGAGCGAGCGCACGACGATGATGCCGCGCGAGGAACCGAGGCCGCTGATGGTGGCGCGCGTGGAGGCCCCGCCGGCGGATCCGCCGCCGGGGCGGAGGGCGACGTTGCTCGGCGTGAGCGTCGACCGTCGGCGCGCGCTCGTGAAGCTCGAGAAGCAGCCCGAGCACTGGATCGATCCGATGTATCGCTGGGTCGACATCGAGACGCAGCGCGTGCTCGAGGAGTGGCGCGAGCCGGCGCTGTCGGGCATGCCGCTCGAGACCATGCGCGACGGCGGCGGCGTGATCCGCGAGCCCGACGTGGGCGGCGACTCGCTCGAGGCCGACATCGTGCAGCACGCGACCGCGCTCCTCGAGGCAGGGGCGCCGTTCGAGCCGCGGTTCGGCGTGTCACGCGACGCGAGCATCCTCAACCTCGGCGACTGGCTCTACGTGGCGGAGACGCGCACCGGCAAGGTCGGCGATCGGTTGACGAAGGACGCGTCGTATTACCCGCACGTCGCGGATGACGGCTCGTTCTTCGTGTACTCGCGCATGACCGGGATGCTCGACGGCGGATACCTGGGCAACTACATGCCGTTCGTGGCGCCGTTGCCGGCGGGTGCGCCGTCGCGGAAGCTGAACGTGCGCGACATCGACGGGTGGAAGATGGCGCTGTCGCGCGACGGCGCGTACCTGTACGTGACCAGCGGGAACGAGCTGCCGGACGGCGGGTGCTTCGTGCGGGCGACGATCGCGGCGCCGTCGCCCGTGAAGAAGCTCCTGTGCGTCGAGAAGGACGAGCGGATTCGCGACCTGGTGTTCTCGCCGTCGCGGCACCTGGCGGTCGTGACGGTCGGGCACTCGGACGTCGAGAACCGGGCGACGCGGGCGGTGTGGATCGAGCTGCCGGACGGGAAGGTCGTGGGCGAGCTGCGGCACGACACGATCTTCGACGTGGCGACGGTGGACGACGCGGGTGTGGGGCTGGCGGGCGGTGTGCCGACGATGCAGGCGATGGCGCGCGTCGACGCGGTGAAGCGGCGCATCGTGACGTACGAGACCGACGTCTGGGTGCCGTACAGCTTCTACGGGGCGGCGTGGATCGACGCCGACCGCTGGGTGTTCGGCGAGGGCGGCGGGACGCGAACGATCGATCTGTCCGCGCTGCCGAAGACCACGGTACCGTGGCCTTCGGGCCCGTGAGCGCGAAGACGTCGAACCTGCTCGAGCTGGCCGTCGATCGCGATGCGAAGGCGCTGGCGCGCGCGCGGCAGGCAGGGGCGCCGTCGCTGGTGTTCGCGCTCGAGTCGACGACGGCGGTGCTCGCGGTCGGACGGGTCGAGCAGCGCCTCGACCGCGCGGTGTTCGCGCTGGTGCCGGCGCGGACGCGGTATCGCGTGGCGTCGCAGAGCCCGGCGCCGAAGGTGGTGACGCTCGCGGTCGGAGACGCGGCGCGCGGGGCGGCGGTGGCGGAGTACGCGCCGCACATCGACGCGGCGCGGTTCGAGGCGGTGGTGGCGGAGGCGCGCGTGTTCGCGCGCACGCGCTGGGTCGACGAGCTGGTGCAGCGCTACGTGTTCGAGCGCGTGATCTGCGAGCGGCACGCGTCGCTGGCCAGCCGGTTCCTGGAGGTCGAGCTGACCAAGGAGCTCTACTTCCTCGGCGACGAGCAGCGCGCCGGCAACACGCGGGCGCCGGTGGTGGGCGAGGGGACCGCGCTGGTCGAGCGAGCGCGCGCCGCGATCGAGGCCGCCCTCTTCGAGCCTTTCTCGATGTCCGCGCTCGCGCGCGCTTGCCACGCCAGCGCGTCGTCGCTCCTGCGCGCCTTCCGCCGCGAGCTCGGCGTCACGCCCGGCTCCTACGTGCGCGAGCGGCGCCTCGACGAAGCGCTCGCGCTCCTCGAATCCGGCCACTACACCGTCGGCGAGATCGCGTCGCGCGTCGGCTACACCGGCCAGGCCGCCTTCGCCGTCGCCTTCCAGCGCAAGTTCCACGTCGCGCCCTCCAGCGTCCGCCCCCGCGCCGCCTCGGTCCGCCCCCTCGCGCCCCACGGCCGCCCCCCACGCCGGTAGGTGGGTGGCACCTGATTGGTTTAGCCAATTGGTTTAGCCAATCGAGCCATGCAGGTGGGTGGCACCATATTGGTTTAGCCAATTCGGTGACGGGCGCGCGAAAAGAGTCGGCGATGGCGCGAAAGGGTCCGCGCAGCGACGGTGATTGGATGCGGGGATGCGGAGCGCAGCGCTCGTGGTCGTGATGCTGGCGGGGTGTCCTGCGAGTCAGGAGGTCGCCCCCGGGGAGGTCGATGCGGGGGAGGGCGACGCGGCGGTGCCACCCGATGGGGCGGCGCCGGCGCGCGTGTGCGACGTGCGCGAGCACGGGGCCGTGGGGGACGGGATCGCGAAGGACACGGCGGCGATCCAGGCGGCGATCGATGCGTGTGCGAGCGGCGGTGGCACGGTGGTGCTCCGCGATGGCGTCTACCTGTCGGGGATGATCCGGCTCGCGAGCGACATCACGCTCGACATCGCGCCGACGGCGGTGCTTCGCGGCAGCCAGAACGCGGCCGACTATCCGGACGTCGACCCGCCGTTCGAGAACACGCAGCTCGGCAACTGCAAGAAGGCGCTGGTCTACGCGGAGAGCGCCGAGCGCGTGCGCATCACGGGGGGCGGCACCATCGACGGAAATGCGCGCGGCGTCGCGGACTGGCAGGGCCTGCGCATTCCGGAAGCCCGCCGGCCGATGGCGATCTTCGTGACCGACGCTCGCGATGTGGTGATCGAGGACGTGCACGTGAACGACGCCGCGACGTGGGCGGTCGTCGTCATGGAGGTCGAGCGCGTCGTGATCCGCGAGCTCGTGGTCGACACCGACCTCGGCCCCACGCACGACGGCATCGACATCGTCGACGGTCACCACGTCCTCGTCGAGGACGTCACCATCACCAGCGGCGACGACTCGATCTGCCTGAAGAGCGGCAGCGCCACCGGCACCGAGGACGTCACCGTGCGCCGCGCTCACACGCGCCAGTCGGGCGTCGCCAACGGCATCAAGTTCGGCACCGCCAGCGTCGGCTCGTTCCGCCGCATCCTCGTCGAGGACGTCCTCGTCGAGAACGCGCAGGCCGCCGCCATGGCGGTCGAGTCCGTCGACGGCGCCGACATCTCGGACGTCACCTTCCGCCGCATCACCACCTGGAACGTCGGCACACCGTTCTTCGTCCTCCTCGGCAGCCGCGATCGCAACCCGGCGCAGGTCGGCTCGATCGACGGCGTCACGTTCGAAGACATCCGCGGCACCAACATGCGCTACGCGTGGGGCTCGCTCGTCACCGGCACCGACCTCGACGGCCAGATCGTTCGCGTCTCCAACATCCACTTCAAGGACGTCGACCTCACCTTCAAGGCCGCCGCCGCCGCCTCGCACACCACGGACACCTTCCCCGAGTACCAGGGCCCGGTCCCCGGGCGCCCCGGCGTCTTCTACAACCGCTACCCCGACGCCAAGTTCATCGCCGGCACCGACGGCAACGAGAACATCAGCTACGCCGCGCCCGGCTTCGCCATCTTCCAGCGCCACGCCACCGGCGTGACCTTCGATAACTGCCGCTGGCGCGTCGCCGGCACCGACGGCCGCCCGGCCGTCGCCGCGAAGCCGTAGACTCGGTACGTGTCACGGCCGGCGTCCCTGCTCTGCCTGCTCGCGGTCGCTCAGCTCGCCTGCCGGCCGTCGAGCACCGCCGTCCGCTACCGCCTGCCGCTCGCCGGTAACGCCGGAGCCAGCGCCTGCTACGCGACCTGTCACGACGTGCGCGCAACGCGCGGCGACGACGCGTTCCTCGACTGCTTCGCGGCCTGTCCGGGCGCCGAGTTGACCCCCGGCGCGCGCTGCGACCACTCCTCCGATCGCGACCGCCAGCCCGTTGCCGTCTGCGTCACCGGCCGGTCGACGAAGACCGGCGCCGGCGGGCACGCGGCGACCGCGATCATCGTCGTCGTGTCGATCCTCCTCCTCGTGACCGGGTTCGTCCTGACCGCCGAGGCGGGGCCGAGCAGCTGAACACGCTCCATCAGCCGCGCGTGTCGGTCCGTCGGTAGCCGATCTCTGCCGCCGTCCGGCGCGAAGCGACGCACTAAGGTCCGCGCGTGCCTCGCCACGCTGTGCTCCTCGCCCTCATCGCCGTCCTCCAGCTCGCCTGCGGCGCTCCGAAGAGCACGACCATCGCCTACCGCCTGCCGCTCGCCGGCAACCCCGGCGCCGACGCGTGTTACGCGACGTGCCAGGGCGTGCGCGCCGCCAGCGGCGACGATGCCTACCTCGATTGTCTGGCGGGATGTCCCGGCATCGAGCAGACGCCCGACGCGGTGTGCGACTACGCCTTCGAGCAGCACCGCCGGCCCGCCGCCGTGTGCGTGACCGCCAGGGCGACCAAGACCGGCGGCCGCCCCTTCCGCGCGATGGCCATCGTCGCCGGGGTCGTCCTCCTCCTCGTGGGGGCCGTCTACGTCCTGGTGGACGTGGAAGGCCCGGAATACGGCTCCCCGGGGCAGTGAGGCGCGGGCCCGGGTCCGGGGTTTGCCAGAATCAACCATTGCGCAACCGTTGCAGGGTCGCTAGCCTGTGCGTAGGCCCCAATCCGGAGGCGCCATGGAGCTGGAAGAGCTACTCACCTGGTACGCGGACGCCCCCGGCGACGCGCACCGGCTGCGCTCGCTGGCCAGCGCGATGGGAATCGAGCTCACGCGCCGGCGCCTCGATCACCTGGACCAGGTGCTCGGCGCCATGCAGGCGGTGATGCGCCGCCCCGAGCATCGCGACCCGGCTGATGTCCGGTACCAGGCCGGCTACGTCGCGGCGCTCGAGGATCTGCTCCGCTCGTTCCAGGCCGAGCTCGGCGAGGAGCAGAGCGAGCGCGAGATCCTTCACTACGTGAAGACGGAGCCGTATCGCGGCGCGCTCGCGGCGCTCGCCGACGGCGCCGAGACGGCGACCGAGATCGCCGCCGCGATGGGCAAGCACAAGTCGAGCGCGAGCCGCGCGCTCGCCGCGCTGCGCGAGGCCGGCCTCGTCGCCGCGTTCTCCGCGCCCGACGGCAACGAGCGCCTGCGTCCGCACGCCCTCACCCTGCGCGGTCGCCGCCTCGTCGCCGAGCTGCAGGGCGGCCAGCGCTCGCGCCGCGCCGAGGGCAGCCGCTCGAGCTCGGCCGAGAAGGCCGCCGCCCGCAAGAAGACGCCCGGCCGCGGCAGCAAGGCCGCCGGCGCCAGCGCCAGCGCCGTCACTGCCCGCCGCCGCTGAGGCGTCCGCCGGCACGCCGCGCTGACTGACACGCGACCTGTGTCACCGCGATCGCGCAGCAGCGCAAGATCGCGTGCTCGTCGCGCGCTCGCCGCGCGGCATGTCCGTTGCTGAACGCCGCGGTCATGCGAATCACACCGATCGTGCCTCCGGCCTCGACCTTGTTACTCACCGCCACCCTCGCTGCAAGCCTCACCGGCGCGTGCCCCACAGCCGACGACGAGCTCGGCGACGACGTCGAGCTCGGAACCTCCGAGGAGGAAGTTCGAAACGGGGCCATCGTCAGCAACGCCGCCAGCGTCGGGGGCGTGCAGCTGCGCACCAGCGGCGGCACGAGCTTCTACTGCAGCGGCACGATGATCTCGCCCGAGTGGGTGCTCACCGCCGCCCACTGCAACCCGAGCACGAACGATCAGGTGCGGCTCGGCAACGTTCGCTGTTCAACGATCCCACCAAGACGCTGATGAGCAAGACGGCGCGTTTCTATGGATCGAGCGACGATCCCACCTGCGGCGGCGGCACCTGCGGCGACGGCTACCTGCGGCGCGCGTCGGTCTACATCGACAAGTGGGGCTCCCACAACCTCGGTGGCTACGGGCTCACCGGAGAAGACTCGGTGCCCGGCGACTCCGGCGGCGGGCTCATCTACGAGACCACGGCGGGGCGCGAGCTCGCGGGCGTCTTGAAGGGGCGCTTCCACGACATGATCATCCAGCCCGACGCGTTCCGGCAGTGGGCGCTCTCGACGGTCTACGATCGTCCGGTCGACCTCCTCGACATCTGGGACTTCCCGCCCAGCTCGAATCACTTCTTCGCGGTCCCGCTGCAGGACAGCTTCGACGCCACGCATCGGGCACGCGCACGCTCACCGGCAACGTGAGCACGACCGGGACCGGCAGCGGCCCGCTCACGCTCGCGCTCCACAGCGACAGCAGCGTCCGTAGCAAGGGCATCACGCGCTTCACCGTCATCTGCAATCGCGGCCTGCAATTTCCCCATCCATGGGGCGTGCCCTCGCCCGCCAACACCAACGACCTCACGTTCTGGGATCCCTGCCCGGGCGGCGCGCCGTGGTCGTGGACGGCAAACCACAGCTTCGGCAGCGGCGGCCAGGGCATGATCGGCAGCCGCGTACGGCACGACGTCGTGGCGCAGCGCCGGTGGCACCGTCAACCTGACCTATGCGGCCTCGAGCCCGTCGAGTCTGGGCGGCGTGAAGGACCTCGTCGCGCAGTGCGACGCGTGGGGCGCCGACCGCACGTCAATCGTGCAGGTGCAGAGCGCGACGTACGGCCGCAACTGCCGCGTGAACAAGGACAACGTCACGCAGAAGGTGTGGGAGTCGTGCCGCAGCCAGGGCGGACGTCGCTGCAATTACGTGGTGAGCACGTCGGTGCTCGGCGATCCCGCGGTGAACTGCGCCAAGGACCTCACCGTCGAGTGGACGTGCGGCACGAGCACGGGGCTCAATCGCCTGGTGATCGGCGGCGAGGCCAAC
>DATLEB010000219.1:0-2109 GCA_035525615.1 Kofleriaceae bacterium
TACCTCCTCGAGCTCGACACGTCGGCCGAGTCCACGGCGCGCTATCGCGCGTGGATCCTGACGCCGTCCTCGACGTTCGTGTACGCCGCCGATCTCACGGCCGCCGCCGAGCCGGCGCTGGCGCCGCTGGGCGACGCCGCCCCCGACGCGCTGGCCAAGCGCCTCACCATGTTCGCGCGCCTCCTCGCGCGCTCGGCGCCGCCCTGGCCGCACCGCGTCCTGCGCTGGCGCAAGGACTAGCGCGCGACCTGCGCTATCCTGGTGAGGGGTCACTCTCCTGGGTCGCACACCCGCAGAATCGCTGCGGTTCTCGAGGCCAATGTGTCGGCGTAACCGCCGAATGGCGCCGAGCGTAGAGATCACATGCGTTTTCTCGCGTGTGTCGCGGTCGCGGGAGCGTGCACGACCGCTGCGCCGCTGTCGTCGTCGTCTGGTCCCGGCGAGGCGCCGAGCGGGCCGGCCGGCGAGGGCGCGATCGTTGTCGAGCTCTTCACGTCGCAGGGCTGCAGCTCCTGTCCGCCCGCGGACCGGTTGCTGACCGCGATCGCGGCGGCGGAGGTCGGCGCGGGCACGGCGAGGCGGCCGGTGATCGCGCTCGCGTTCCATGTCGACTACTGGAACAACCTCGGCTGGCGCGATCCGTTCTCGTCGTCGAGCGCGACGGCGCGGCAGGAGACCTACGTACAGGCGCTCGGTCGCGGGCTGTACACGCCGCAGCTGGTCGTGAACGGTCGCGCGCATGTCGTGGGCTCGCGTCGCGGCGACGTCGAACGCGCGATCGCGAACGCGACACCGGTGCCCGCGCTCGCCGCGACCGCTGCGCTCGAGGACGGCATCGTCCGCGTGCGCGCGACGCCACCCGCCGGCACGCACGCGATGGTCGCCGTCTTCGAGAACGAGCTCGCGACCGAGGTCCGCGCCGGTGAGAACCGCGGCGAGCAGCTGCGCAACGATCGCGTCGTGCGCGCGCTCGAGCCCGTCGGCGCCGGCGGCGCGCAGGTGTCGATCGATCCATCGTGGCGACGCGATCATCTCGGTGTGGTCGTCCTCGCGCAGCGCGACGACGGGTCGATCGCGGCCGCGCGTGAGGTCTCGCTGAGCCCGTGACGGAATGTGGCGCCCCTCCCACACAATGGGTCGGAATAACGCAGTGTTCTCGACGACCTGCGACCCAGGAGAGTGACCCCTCTCCTCAGTCGTCGTCGTCGTCGGAGAAGTCGTCGTAGACCGGCTCCCAGCGTTGCTGGTGCGAGGCCGGGCACATGGCGCGGTAGGAGCAGCGGTCGCACCAGGGACCGGGGTTGGTGCGGGGGCCGTCGTCGACGGCGAGGGCGGCGGCCTCGATGTTGTCGAGGACGGTGGGCGAGATGCGGTCGACGACCTGCGAGAGGTCGACGGGTGGGGTCCACTCGACGGCGCGCTCGGCGACCCAGTGCACGCCGAGCCAGAAGCGGCGCACCTGGCGGAACGCCGAGGCCGCGAGCACGAGGTAGCCCTCGAGCTGGTCGCGCATCGCGGCGTACGGGAGGCGCACGCCCGTCTTGTGATCGACGATGGCGAGGTTCTCCTCGTCGTAGATGTAGCCGACGTCGAGGATGCCGCGGTAGTAGGCGTCGCCGGCGTAGAACTGCGTCGCCGTCAGATCCTCGCGCACGGCGAGCGAGTACTCGACCAGCGTGCGCTGCACGCGTCGTCCGCGCCGGAACCGGCCGATGCGCGTGATGAACGAGTCGACCCCCGCGGCCAGCGAGTCGAAGCGGCGCTGCTCCGCGTCATCGGTGAGCTCGGTGCGCGCCGACGCCGCGGCCTCGGCGGGCGCGACGCCACCCAGCGCCGACTCGAGCGCGGCGTGGATCGCCTTGCCGATGCGCGCCTCGGGCATCACGTCGGGCTCGCGCAGCTTCTCGACGTAGCGAAAGTGGAACAGCCGCGGACAGCGGAGCCCCATCGCAACCTTCGAGGCCGACCACGGAGCGTGGATCAGCGCGCGTGTCGACGGCACAACGCCCGCAGGGTAGCACCGCCGCGGGTCGAAAACGCGGTCGGCCGCTGCGCGGCCGCCGGAAACTAACGCGCTGCGCGCGAGGGTCCGGCGGTGTCGGCTGCGCC
>DATLEB010000241.1:0-10812 GCA_035525615.1 Kofleriaceae bacterium
TGCGGCTGCGGCTGCGGCTGCGGCTGCGGCTGCGGCTGCGGCTGCGGCTGCGGCTGCGGCTGCGGCTGCGGCTGCGGCTGCGGCTGCGGCTGCGGCTGCGGCTGCGGCTGCGGCTCCCGTCACTCCTCTCCAGCACCTGCACGGCTTGCGGTACAACGTCCCCAGTGACGCGGTTCTCGGCGACGCGCATCTGGGGCTCCATCGCGAGCATCGCGATGCTGCTCGTCGTCGCATCTCCGCTGCTCCGCGACCCCGTCACGGGCGACTCGTTCCCGCTGTCGACCTACCCGATGTTCGCCTTCAAGCGACCGGGCGCGCGGGTCGCGATGGACTACGTCGTCGCGACTGGCCCCGACGGCGCGCGCAGACACGTACCGCCCGAGCTGGTCGCCAACCACGAGGTCATGCAGGCGCTCATGACCATCCGCCGCGCGGTCTCCTCCGGCCACGCCTCCACGCTGTGCGCCGAGGTCGCCGCGCGCGCGGCGCGTGATCACTCCTTCGATCGTCTCGACACGATCCTCGTCGTGTTCGGCGATCACCGTGGCGTCGATTATCTCGTCCACGACCGCGTCGGCACCGAGCGCACGCACGCGCGCTGCGCCATCCCGCGCACGCCGCCACCGGGAACCACGCCGTGAGCGCCGCCCTCGCACCGCTCCGCGCCCTCGGGGGCTGGTGGTTCGCGCCGGCGCCAGCCGAGCGTCTCGCCGCGCTACGCATCGTCGTCGGCGCCTTCGCGTTCTTCTACCTGACCACGCGCATCGGTCTCTTCCTCGGCTACGCCCGCTTTCCGGCGCGCGACTTCGTCCCGCTCGGCGTCACGCGGCTCCTCGACGCGCCGCTCGCGTCCTCCGCGTACATCGCGATCCTCTTCGTCACCATCGTCCTCGCCGCGCTCTTCACGACCGGCACGCTCTACCGCATCACGGCGCCGCTGTTCGCGATCGCGCTGCTCTTCCTCATCACGTACCGCAACTCGTGGAGCATGCCGTTCCACACCGAGAACTTGCTCGTCCTCCACGTCGTCGCGCTCGCCATCTCGCGCGCCGCGGACGCATGGTCCGTCGATTCGCACCGCTCCCGCCGCCCACACCCCGCCAACCCCGCGCGCCCTCATCACGACACCGCCGTCATTCCACCCTCGGAATCCCGTGCACCCGCGGCATCCCGCGTGTCCGACGCCTACGGCTGGCCCATCCGCCTCATGGCCGCGCTCACCGCGCTCACCTACGTCCTGGCCGGCATCGCCAAGCTTCGCCTCGGCGGCATGGCCTGGGCCGAGGGCGAGTTCCTTCGCGATCAGGTCGCGGTCGACAACCTGCGCAAGGTCCTGCTCGGCGCGGACGCCAGCCCGTTCGCCACGCCGCTGCTCGAGCACGCGTGGCTCTTCGAGGTCATGGCGATCGCCACGCTCCTCGTCGAGCTCGGCGCGCCGCTCGCGCTCGCCGGCGGCCGGATCGCCGCCATCTGGGCCGTCGCCGCGTGGGGCTTCCATGTAGGCGTCGTGCTCCTCATGACGATCGTCTTTCCGTACCCGTTGATCGGCATCGCCTACGCGCCGCTCTTCCCCGTCGATCGCGTGATCACGTGGCTCGTCGCGCGAGCTCGCCGATTGCAGGCTCGCCGAGTGCAGGCTCGTGCCCGCAGCTGATGGCGCAAGCCTGCAGTCCGACATGTAGTTAGTGACTCTTTGCGACCCCGATCTCACGGGGACCCCACGCGTATTGCCTTGGCCCGCAGCTCGCATCACCATGGATGGCAGCCAATGGAAGGGACCACCGTCGGCAGCTACGTGGTCAGTCGCCTCCTGGGGAAAGGCGGGATGGGTGCGGTCTACCTCGCGGAGCACGCGCTGCTCAAGCGCCCCGCCGCGCTGAAGGTCCTCCTGCCGGCGCTCTCGGCCGACGAGGAGCTCGTCGATCGCTTCTTCAACGAAGCGCGCGCCACCACCTCGATCCCCGATCCCGGCATCGTCCAGATCTTCGACTTCGGCTATCACACCGACGGCAGCGCGTACATCGTCATGGAGTACCTCGAGGGCGAGACCCTCGACGTGCGCATCGACGGCGACGGCCCGATGGCGCCGGTGCAGGCGCTCCGCATCGCACGACAGGTCGCGACCTCGCTCGAGGCCGCGCACGTGCGCGGCGTGATCCATCGCGACCTCAAGCTCGAGAACGTCTTCATGGTCACGGACGCCGCGGTCGCCGGCGGCGAGCGCGCCAAGATCCTCGACTTCGGCATCGCCAAGCTCGCGCGCAGCGATGGCAGTCGGTCGCGCACGCGCACCGGCGCGATCATGGGCACGCCGCTCTACATGTCGCCCGAGCAGTGCAAGGGCGCGCACGACGTCGACGCGCGTTCCGACGTCTACTCGCTCGGCTGCATGTTGTTCTGCATGGTCACGGGCAAGCCGCCCTTCGACCACGAGTCGGCCGCCGAGATCATCGCGGCGCACCTCAAGGAGCCGCCGCCCACGGCGTCGTCGGTGAACCCGGCGATCGGCGACGACTGGTCGAGCGAGCTCGACGGGCTCATCGCGCGCTGCCTCGCCAAGGCGCCCAGCGATCGCTTCCCCTCGATGTCGGCGGTCGCCGCCGCCATCACCGAGCTGCTCGGCGATCAGGTCGATCCGCGCACGACCGCGCCGCGCGTCCGCCGCATGGCCACGCCGGATCCCGTCGCTGCTGCGGCCGGCGCGGCGACGCCGGTGCCGCACTCGTCGCTCGCGCGCCCGACGACGCTCACCGCCGCCACCGGTGCGACGCATCCGCCGAGCTCGTCTATCCCGAGGCTCGCCGCGCCCACGCGCCGCCGCTGGGTCGTGCCCGCCGTCGGCCTCGGCGCCGTCGTCGCCGCTGCGACGATCGCCGTCGTCCTGGCCGCGACCGGCGGCGGCAAGACGACACCGTCGGCGGCTCGGCAGCCGGCGGCCCCACCGCAATCGCAGACCCAGCCGCCGTCCCAGCCGCAGCCGCAGCCACGAGCCGCGGCCGCCGGCACCGCGCCATCCACCACCGCGCCGTCCACCACGACCACGTCGCCCACCGCCCCGACCGCCGCATCCACGATCCCCGACGTTCCACTCCCCAGCGTCACCGACACCAGCCAGCCGCGCGCCGTCACCGCCACCGCCACCGACTCCGTCGAGCCGGCCGTCGCCAGCACGACCAAGCCGACCGCGACGAAGAAGAAGCCGACGACGACCAAGCCCAGGCCTACGAAGGGGAGCCATGACACGAAGCCACCGAAGCCGCGAGACAGTGGCGCGGGAGACGTCGACCGCGGCGACTAGACTGGCCGCGCGCGCGGCGACGCTCGCCGCGTTCGCCCTCGCGCTGCTCGCGCACCTCACCGCCGCGCACGCACAGAACGCCGAGGCGGAGCTCCTCTTCCGCGAGGGTGACAAGCTCATGGCCGCCGGCGACTTCGGCAAGGCGTGCGACGCGTTCGAGGGCTCGAACCGGATCGAGCCGCGCGCGGGCACGCTCATCCGCCTCGGCGACTGCCGCGAGAAGAACAACCAGCTCGCCTCCGCGTGGTCGGCGTACTCCGATGCGCTCTCGCGCGTGAAGGATCCCAAGAAGCGCGAGATCGCGCAGGCCAAGGTGTCGGGCCTCGAGCCGCGCCTCTCGTACCTCACCATCAACGTCCCCGACGAGAGCCGCGTCGGCGGCCTCGTCATCACGCGCAACGGCCAGACCGTCGACGCGCTCCTCTGGAACCGCGGCGCGCCCGTCGATGGTGGCGAATACGTCATCTCCGGCCGCGCACCCGGCCACGAGGAGTGGTCGACCAAGGTCACCGTCAAGCCCGAGGCCGACAAGGTCGCCGTCGAGGTCCCGAAGTTCAAGGAGCTCAAGGTCCTCACACCGCCGCCGGGCGGCGCCACCGACCTCGACGACGACACCGGCCCGGTGGGGCCCATCGACGAGCCCTCGATGCTCACGTCGCGCCGCAAGATCGCGCTGGGCGCCGCGGGGGTCGGCGTGGTCGCGCTGGTCGGCGGCGTGATCCTCGGCTCGCAGGCCAAGGGCCTCGAGCAGGAAGCGCACGACGCGTGCGCCAACGTCACGTGCGTCGACTTCGCCGAGGCCAACCAGGCGCTCGAGGATGCGCGCAGCAAGGCGCGCCTCGCCAACATCGGCTACGGCGTCGCCGTCGTCGCCGGCGCCGGCGCCGCGGTCCTCTGGTTCACGGGTGGGCCCAAGCGCAGCGACGGGCTCGCCGTGGCGCCGCAGCTCGGGCCCGGCCTCGCCGGCGCGGTCGTGCAGGGGAGGTTCTAGTCATGCGCGTGCGCTCGCTCGACCTCCTCGCCTTCCTCACCGTCGCGCTCGCCGCGGCCGCGTGCAAGATCGACTCGACCGTCTACCAGCCGCCCGCCGACGACGACGATGACGACGGCGACGCCGCCATCGATGACGCCATGCCGGACGCGCCCCCGCAAGGCATCACCGTCCTCGTCAACCCCGGTACCACGACCGTCACCGAAGGCGGGCAGGTGACCGTGCGCATCAAGCTGTCGGAGGCCCCGCCGGCCGATCGTCCGATCACCGTCGTGGGCAACACGCAGCTGGTACCGACGCCGTCGACCGTCACGTTCACGCCGTCGAACTGGATGAACGAGCGCACGATCATCCTTGCCGCCGGCCAGGACGACGACGCCGACGACAGCCCCGTGACCGTCCTCTTCGACGGCATGGGTGACGTCGCCGACGGCAGCGCCATGGTCATGATCACCGACGACGACGCGCAGATCCTCGTGGTGTCGCCGACCTCGTCGATCGGCGTCACCGAGGGCGCGACCGGCCAGGTCTCGGTGCAGCTCGCGGCGCGGCCCAGCTCCAGCGTGGTCGTGTCGGTGGCCAGCATGGACGCCGCGATCGCGAGCGTGTCGCCGGCGACGCTCACGTTCACCAGCGGCAACTGGAACGTCGCCCAGCCGGTGACCGTCACCGGCGCGCCGGATACGAACACCAGCAACGACACCACGCTGCTCATCCTCGACCCGACGATCGACGGCATCCCCACGCACACGCTCGCCATCAACGTCACCGACGACGATGTCATCGCCATCGACGCGAACCCCGGCAACCTGGGGACGATCAACGAGGGCAACGTCTCGCCCGGCGTCACGTTCAACGTGCGCCTGACCCAGATGCCGGGCGCCAACGTCACGGTCAACGTGACGAGCCCGTCGGGCGCCATCGGCGTGTCGCCGGCGACGCTCACGTTCACGCCTGCGAACTTCGGCACCAATCAGGTGGTGACCGCGACGGCGCCCGAGGACGGTAACGTCGTCGACGAATCGGTGAGCATCCGGCTGGCCGCGACCGGCCTCACCGACCGCTTCGTTCAGGTCCAGGTCGACGACAACGACACGCAGGTCATCCAGGTCACACCCAGCCCGTCGCTCGGCATCACCGAGGGCGCGACCGGGAACTTCGCCGTCCTGCTCGCGTTCCAGCCCGCCGACAACGTGATCGTCAACGTCGCCAGCTCGGACACGACCGTCGCCACCGCCGGCACGAGTCAGCTCACCTTCACGCCGTCCGACTTCGGCACGCCGCAGAACGTCGTCATCACCGGCGTGCAGGACGTCGATCTCGCCAGCGAGAGCGCGACCATCTCGTTCAACGCGCCGGCGCAGGGCCTCACGACCAACCGCACCGCGAACGTCACCGACGACGACACCCAGGTGATCGACGTCGCGCCGTCGACCATCTCGGTTGCCGAGGGCGGGAGCGACACCTTCGCCGTCGCGCTCTCGTATCAGCCGAGCGGCAACGTCACCGTGGCCAGCATGGTGGCGACCGCCAACGCGACCGACATCGCGGCGACGCCGCCCACCCTCACCTTCACTCCGCAGAACTACGCGACGGCGCAGAACGTGACGGTCATGGGCCTCCAGGACGCGGACGTGACCAACGAGTCGGCGACGGTCAACGTCACCTCGTCCGGCCTCTCGCCGCGCGCCGTCACGGTCAACGTCAGCGACGACGACTCGCTCGGCATCGTCGTCACGCCGTCCAGCCTCACCGTCACCGAAGGTGGTGCCTCCATGAACATCCTGGTGAGCCTCGCGGCCATGCCGGCCTCCAACGTGACCGTCAACCTGGCCACGATGCCCACGGGTGTCGCCACGCTCGGCGCGGCCACGCTCACGTTCACGCCCGCGAACTACGCCACGCCGCAGCCGGTGAGCGTCACCGGCACGCAGGATCCCGACGGCCTCGACGGGACGACCACCATCCACCTGACCGCCGCGGGGCTCGACGAGAAGACCGTGCCGGTCACGGTGCGCGACGACGATATCGTCTCACCGGTGCTCAGCCCCAACCCGGTCACGATCACCGAGGGCACGTCGAACACGAGCGTTCGGCTCACGCTGTCGCGCGATCCCGGCAAGGCCATCACCGTCGAGATCCTGTCGTTCGGCGCCACCGACTTCGAGGTGCAGCCGACGACCTACGTCTTCGAGCGCAACGACTGGAACATCGGCCAGACCGTGAACCTGTTCGCGTACCCCGACGACGAGACCGACAACGAGTCGGAGGACATCCTCTTCTCGATCCAGTCGGAGAGCACCTCCACCAACCTGCACGTCGACATCACCGACCCGACCGTGCTCCTCGGCTTCCCGCCGCCACACGGCACGGGGACCGGCGGCCTGGCGGGACTCGAGGCCTGGCGCGACGGCCAGATGCCGGCGTGCTTCGTCGTCGAGAAGATCGCGGTCGACGTTTCGACGGCGTCGCAGTTCTCGCAGCTCCAGCTCGGCCTCTACACCACCAACGCCAACAGCGACACCGAGCCCGATCGCTTGCTCTATTCGAGCGGCGTGATGAGCCTGGGCGTCGGCGGCGCCGGTCGCCGCATCATCGACGTGCCCGACACGACCATCTTCGAGCTCGCGCCGCTCGCGACGTGGCTCGCGCTCGAGGCGACCACGGGCGTCTCGCTCAAGACCAAGTCGACCTCGTCGAGCCACTGCTCGCGGGTGCATCCCTTCGGCAACTTCATGCCCAATCCGTTCAACAGCACGGGCACGGGCACGGGCGGGATGCCGGGGCTCGACGGTGGTACGTCGTTCGACAGCGGGACGTCGAGCGACGCCGGCACCGCGACGGTGACGTGCAACTCGGCGCCTCCGGTGGCCGTGTGGATCATCGGCCACGGCGGCGGCTGCTTCGTCGAGCCGACCTGAGGCCGACTGAGGCCGACCTGAGGCCGACCTGAGCCGGCCGCCCGAGCTCAGCGCTTCTCGAACGGCTGATCGGCGCCGCGCGCCGGCAGCCACGACGGGCCGCCGCGCAGCCAGGCGTCGACCGCGCGCGCGGTCTCGCGACCCTCGGCGATCGCCCACACGATGAGGCTCTGGCCGCGGCGCGCGTCGCCGCACGCGAACACGCCCTGCACGTTGGTCGCCCACCCGGGCTCGGTCGCGACGATGTTGCCGCGCTTGTCGAGGTTCACGCCCAGCTGCTGCGTGAGCAGCTCGGTGTCGGGCCCGGTGAAGCCCATCGCGAGGATGAGCTGGTCGACCTCGATGCGAACTTCTTCGCCGGTGCCGACCTTCTCGGCGATCAGCGCCTTCAGCTTGCCGCCCTCGCCCTCGAGGCGGACGGTGCGCAGCGCGAAGTCGCGCTCGCCGCCTTCCTCCTGCGACGACGACGTGCGGAACACCACCGGCCAGATCGGCCACGGGTTCTGCTCGCCGCGCGCCTCGGGCGGCGCCGCCATGATCTCGACCTGGTGGACCTCGGCCGCGCCCTGACGCAGCGCCGTGCCCAGACAGTCGGACCCGGTGTCGCCGCCGCCGAGGATGATCACCTTCTTGCCGGCGACGTTCCAGCGCGGCACGAGCACGTCACCCGCGACCACGCGGTTCTGCTCCTCGAGGTAGTCCATCGCGATGACCACGCCCTCGAGCTCGCGGCCCGGGACGACGAGGTCGCGGGACTTGCGCGCGCCGATCGCGATCACCACGGCGTCGTGGTCGGCGTCGATGCGGTCCCACGTCGGCGCCACGCCGACCTTGACGCCGCACTTGATCGACACGCCCTCGGCGGCGAGCTGGCGCAGCCGGCGATCGATGACGCCCTTCTCCATCTTGAAGTCGGGGATGCCGTAGCGGAGCAGACCGCCGGGCTTGTCGTCGGCCTCGTAGATCGTGACGTCGTGGCCGGCGCGCGCGAGCTGCTGCGCCGCCGCCAGCCCCGCGGGGCCCGAGCCGACGATCGCGACGCGCGCACCGGTCTTGGCGCGCGCCGGCTCGGCGTGAACCCAGCCCTCGTGCCACGCGTGCTCGGCGATGTCCTTCTCGATGTGCTCGATCGTGACGGCCGCCGCCGGATCCATCGCGAGGACACACGACGCCTCGCACGGCGCCGGGCAGAGCCGCCCGGTGAACTCCGGGAAGTTGTTCGTCGCCGACAGCCGCTTCCACGCGTCCTGCCAGCGGCCCTTGAACACGCGATCGTTGAAGTCGGGGATCGGGTTGCCGAGGGGACAGCCCTGCATGCAGAACGGCACGCCGCAGTCCATGCAGCGGCCGGCCTGCTGGCGAGCCAGCGTGTCGTCGGCAGTCGTCTCGACCTCGCGATAGTCGCGCAGCCGCTCGGCGACGGGACGGCGCGGCGCGACGAGGCGCTGCCACTCGATGAAGCCGGTGGGCTTGCCCATGACTAGCGACCTCCTCCGGAGCCGGTTGCGGTGGCCGGGCTCGACGCGGCGGCGCCGCCGGGGATGACCGACAGACGACGCGGACGCGCCTCGGCGCGACGCGCCTGCAGCACGCGGCGATAATCGACCGGCATCACCTTCACGACGCGCGGCACCATCAGCTCCCAGTTGTCGAGGATGCGTCGGCCGACCGAGCTGGCGGTGTGGCGCACGTGGTCCTCGATCAGGCTGTAGACCAGGAACAGATCGCTCTCGTCGACCAGCGACTCGAGATCGACCATCTCGAGGTTCACGCGGTCGCGGAAGTTCTTGTCCCGGTCGAACACGAACGCCGTGCCACCGCTCATGCCGGCCGCGAAGTTGCGGCCGGTCGGTCCGAGGATGACGACCGCGCCGCCGGTCATGTACTCGCAGCCGTGATCGCCACAGCCCTCGACGACGGCGCGCGCGCCCGAGTTGCGGACCGCGAAGCGCTCGCCGGCCAGGCCGCGCGCGAACAGCTCGCCGGCCGTGGCGCCGTAGAGCGCCGTGTTGCCGATGATGACGTTGTCCTCGGGGACGAAGCGGACGCCGTCGGGCGGACGGATCGTGAGGCGACCACCCGACAGGCCCTTGCCGACGTAGTCGTTGGCGTCGCCGGCGAGGTGCAGCTCGACGCCCGCTGCGACGAACGCGCCGAAGCTCTGGCCCGCCGAGCCGTGGAAGTGCACGCGGATCGCGCCGTCGGGGAGGCCCTTGGCGCCGTGGCGCCGCGCGATCTCACCGCCCAGGCGCGCACCGACGGTGCGGTGCGTGTTGTTGATCGGCAGCGTCATCTCGACCGGCTTGCCGTTCAGCAAGGTCGGGCCGGCCTGCGCCTCGGCCTTGGCGATGATCTGCTGATCGATGTGGTCGGCGACGACCCACGGCTCGAGCTTCACGAAGCGGCGCGCGACCTCGGCCGGTGCCGTCGGCTGGTGCAGGATCGGCTTGAGGTCGAGCGTCCGGGCCTTCCAGTGCAGCGTCGGCTTCACGCGCAAGAGGTCGCTGCGCCCGATGAGCTCGTCGACCGAGCGCACGCCGAGCTTCGCGCACAGCGCGCGCACGCCCTCGGCGATCATCGTGAAGAAGGCGACCACGTGCTCGGGCTTGCCCTTGTAGAGCTCGCGCAGCTTCGGGTCCTGCGTCGCGATGCCGACGCTACAGGTGTTGAGGTGACACTTGCGCAGCATCACGCAGCCGGTGGCGACCAGCGACGCGGTCGCCATGCCGAACTCCTCGGCGCCGAGGAGCGCCGCGATCACGACGTCGCGCGACGTGCGCAGGCCGCCGTCGACCTGGAGCCGCACGCGGCCGCGCAGCTTGTTCTGCACCAGCACCTGCTGCGTCTCGGCGAGGCCGAGCTCCCACGGCAGACCCGCGTGCTTGAGCGACGACACCGGCGACGCGCCCGTGCCGCCCTCGAAGCCGGCGATCACGATACAGCCGGCGCGCGCCTTGGCGACGCCCGCGGCGATCGTACCGACGCCGACCTCGCTCACCAGCTTCACGCTGATGCGCGCCTCGGGGTTCACGACCTGGAGGTCGTAGATGAGCTGCGCCAGATCCTCGATCGAGTAGATGTCGTGGTGGGGCGGCGGCGAGATGAGCGTCACGCCCGGCGTGGAGCAGCGCACCTTGGCGATGCGGTCGTCGATCTTGTGGCCGGGCAGCTGGCCGCCCTCGCCGGGCTTGGCACCCTGCGCCATCTTGATCTGGAGGTCGTCGGCGTTCACCAGGTAGTGCGCGGTGACGCCGAAGCGGCCCGACGCGATCTGCTTGATCGCGCTGCGCCGCCAGTCGCCGTTCTCGTCGCGCTCGAAGCGATGCGGCTCCTCGCCGCCTTCACCCGAGTTCGACTTGCCGCCGATCTGGTTCATCGCGATGGCGAGCGTCTCGTGCGCCTCGGCGCTGATCGAGCCGAACGACATCGCGCCGGTGACGAAGCGCTTCACGATCGCCGACACCGGCTCGACCTCGTCGATCGAAACCGCGGCGGCCGCCGGCGGGAACAAGTCGAACAGCCCGCGCAACGTGGTCAGCGCGTTGTCCTCGTCGTCGCACAGCTTCTCGTACTCGGCGAACTTGCTGCGGTCCTCGTACGCG
>DATLEB010000274.1:0-41628 GCA_035525615.1 Kofleriaceae bacterium
CGGATCCAGTTCCGCAACCGCAACCGCAACCGCAACCGCAACCGAAACCGAAACCGAAACCGAAACCGAAACCGAAACCGAAACCGAAACCGAAACCGAAACCGAAACCGAAACCGAAACCGAAACCGGATCCGAATCCGGGTCTGGGTCCGGGTCCGGGTCCGAATCCGAATCCGGGTCCGAATCGGAATCCGGCGCGGATGCTGCGGCCGCCCGCGATCGCGCCGCCGCCGAGACCTACGCCCTCGCCGAAGCCGCGATGCGCGCCGGGAACACATCTCGCGCCGAGCAGCTGCTCACGCAGATCGTCACCGAGCACGCGGGCACGCGCATCGCGGCGGCCGCGCAGCTCGACCTCGCGCGGCTCGCCTTCGAACGCCGCGACTATCCGCGCGCGCTCTCCCTCGTCGACCGCCTCCTCGCGGCGAACGCCGACGCGAACCTCGGGAAGCCCGCCCGGCGCCTGCGCTGCAAGATTCTCGTCGCGCAGGGCAAACCCTGCACCGCGAACCGCTAGCCAAATGGATAACCCGCGCGCCGCCGCACGCCGCCGCACGCCGCGGCACGCGGCATCCGGGCCGCTCGGCAAGCCTTGCTCGGCACACTGGATGCCTTGCCCCCGAGTTACCCATCTGGGTAACACTTCTCGCGGATGCCCCCCGCTGACCGGTCGTTGGAGATCCGCACGGCGAGGATCCTCCTCCGCGCGTTTCGCGCCGGCGATGTCGACGATGCGCTCGCCTATCGCAACGACGCCGACTTCGCGCGCTTCCTGCCGCACATCCCGCAGCCGTTCACGCGCGAGCACGCGGAGGCCTTCGTCGCGACCAACATGACCGAGCCCTGGGAGACGCTGCCGACGTTCGCGATCGTCATCGACGATCACGTGATCGGGACGGTGAGCTTCGAGATCGACCCCGCAACGCGCACCGCGATGCTCGGCTACGCGATCTCTCGAGCCCACTGGGGCCGCGGCATCGCCGCCGAGGCCGCCGCCGCCGCCATGCACTGGGCCTTCGCCGAGCACGACCTCGTCGAGATCTGGGCCTCGACCCAGCCGAACAACCTCCGCTCTCGCCGCGTTCTCGAGAAGCTCGGCATGACGCTCGCTCCGGCGCTCACGGAGCACGGCGACGTCCACTACCGAACGCGTCGACTCAGTCCCGAGGCGGCAACTTCACGATCTTGATTGTGGGCAGTGATTCGGGATTCACGGGATGCGGTGTCGTTTCGCCGCCTTCGTAGTGCAGCGCCCAACGCACCAGCGTGATGGTGGCATCCTCGTGCAGGAGGCCGTCGACGACCAGCGCGAGCTCGAACACCTCATCGCCATCTCTGCGTCCGAAAAGTCGCTCCAGGAAGTTCAGAGTTGAGTTGCAGCTCATGAACCATCCGCTGCCGTCGGGATGGGGTGCCAACTCGAGCAGCACCACTCGATCCTTGACGCGAGCGTAGATCTGCCAGCTGTAGCTTGTTCCCTCGCGTTCCTTCACCTGGACTCCGCGACGACCCAGTTCGCTGGCAAGCTTGTCCGCGAGGCGTTCACCGCGGACCAGGCCCCACCGGTGCTCCGCGAGACGTTCCCGGAACGGATCCAAGCTGGTTTCGAATCGGACGAAGTACGTGCGAGTCATTGCCGAACTGGCGGCGGCGCGGCCGACGGCGGGGGCGCCGTGAACGTCGCGCGGATGTAGGCGAGCACGTCGCGGCGCTGCTGATCGCTCAGCGCGCTCCCCCAGCCGGGCATCGTGCCGATGCGGCCGGTCTTGCCGCGCGCGATCGTGCCCAGCAAGGCGTCGTCCGGCTGCGAGAGGATCGCGGGGTCGCCGACGAAGTCGCCGGCGGCCTTGCCGCCCAATCCGCGGCCGTCGGCCTGATGGCAGGTCTGGCAGTACGTCGCGTACACGGCGGCGCCGGGTAGCGCGCTCGTCGCGGCAGCGGCGGCGGGCGCCGTCACCGCCGGAAGGCCGACACCGCGCGCCATCAGCGCCGCGCACACGATCACCACGAGGATGCACGGCAGCTGCAGGACGCACAGCGTGAACATCCGCTCGAACTGACCCGGCTTCGGCTCGATCGGTTTCTTGCGGCCGTGCCGGATGTGCCACGGCAGGACGACGTACTGCGGATACATCTCGAGCGCGACCATCACGCCGAGCGCGCTCATCTTCACCCAGAAGACCGGATTCGCCGTGTAGAAGCCCATCGGCTTCTCGAGCTCGCCGAAGAGCCGCCACAACCCGGCGCCGAACAGGAAGATCGAGCCGATGCCGTTGCCGTTGTCGGCGAGCCGCGTCTTGGCGATGTCCTGCCTCCGCAACCCGAACAGCCGCATCGTCGAGAACGTGCAGACCAGCGCGATGCCGATGATGTGGAGCGCCGAGGCGATGGCGGGAAGCACGCCTCCCCATCGTATGAAACCCCCTCGAAACTTGCGAGCGAGTACCATGCGGGCCGAAAGAGGGTGCCCATGAAGCCGTTCGCATTGGCCCTTGCTGCGACGTTCGTCGTCGCGTGTTCATCCGACCCCGGACCGTTCGTCCCCTACGTGCCCGAGCCGGGAACACCGGAAGCGGTCGCGTACGACAACGGCATCACGCGCTACCTCGGCGAGGTCCCCGTCGTCAGCTCGTACCCGGGCAACGCGGGCACCAGGATCCACGAGTTCTCCACCGACGACGGGCCGCAGTGCCTGCGAGGCCGCGAGTTCCGCGCCATCACGCGTTCGCGCTCGAAGAGCGATCTCCTCATCTTCCTGCAGGGCGGCGGCGCGTGCTGGAGCGACTTCTGCTTCGCGATCACGACGGCGCCACCCGACATGCCCGAGACCGATCTGCTGAAGCTCGACGCGACGAACCCGTTCCAGGACTACGACCTCCTCTACGTCCCGTACTGCGACTCGTCGCTGTTCGCCGGTGACACCGAGATCGACGACAACGCCGACGGCATGCCCGACCGCATCCACCACGGCCTCGCCAATCTCTCGGCGGCGCTCACCGCCGGCTACGACGAGTTTCCGCGCCCGTCGCGCGTCGTGCTCGTCGGCAGCTCGGGCGGCGGCTTCGGCACGATCCTCGCCGTCTTCCTCGTGCGCTACGTCTACCCGGACGTGCCCATCGTCGTGATCAACGACGCCGGCGTCGGCGTCGCCCACCCCGAGGACCCCACGTTCGTGAGCGACCTGATCGCCGAGTGGGGCGCGGACGACTTCGTGCCCGACGACTGCGCCGACTGCGTCGCCGACGGCAACGTCACGCGCCTGGTGCGCTACGCGCTCGACCGCGATCCCGAGATCCGCGTCGCCGCGCTGACCGCCGAGTACGACTTCGTGATCTCGAAGATCTTCCTGAAGGTCGCCCCCGACGCCTTCCGCGCCAACGTCCTAGCCGCCACCGACGAGATTCGCGCCGCGCACCCCGATCGCTACCGCCGCTTCCTCTGGCAGGGCGACGCGCACACCGCGACGCTCGGCGCGCTCAGCGCGTTCGTCGGCGTCGACGTCGCCGGCGTCGAGCTCCCGCAGGAAGCGATCGAGGGCCTCGGCAACATCAAGCTCGAGAGCATCCACACCGCGACCACGCGCGGTCAGCTGCTCGAGCCCTGGATGCGCGCGTTCGTCGACGGCCGCCTCGACGAGGCGCCCGATCTCGTCGCCGATCCCGGCCCGCTGCCGCCGTGGTCGCTGCCGCCGCCGGAGTGACCCGCACGAAGCGCGGCCAGTAGAGGTCGCGCATCCCGTCCGGCGTGAAGAGATCTTCGAACGTGAAGCTGTTCGTCGCGTAGGTGATCGCGAGGTCGCCGCCGGCGTCGAGCTCGGGATGCGCCTTGCCCGCGTAGACGAACGGATCGTCGCCGCGCGACTCGGGCGGCGTGTAGATGTCGCGGGTCGCCGACCAGGGGCCTTCGGGAGCAGACGCGGTTCGCATGGCAAGGGTCGTGCCTCCGAAGCCGCGCGAGTAGATGTAGATCCAGTGACCCAGCGCGACGTCGAAGTGCAACGACGCCTCGGTGGCCGCGTCGTCGAAGAGCGGGCCGGCAAACACGATGTTGCCGAGGTCGCCGGCGGCCAGCGCGGCACGGGGGAAGCGCACGAGGTAGGTCGCGTGCGAGCCACCGTCGGCGGCGGCCAGCGCCACCACGTCATCGCCGTCGACGGCGACCGCGGTTCCCACGACCGCGTCGAGCATCTGCGCCGGCGGATCCACCGTGCGCACGGTCCACGACGACGGCGGCCCGGATGGATCGTCGACGATCGCGAGGCGCCAGCCGTCGCCGGCGAAGCCGAGGCCGTCCCCGGGCGTGGCGCGCAGGACCGAGAGGAAGATGACGAGCGGACCGTCCGGAAGCCGGACACCATGGGCGGGCCAGTGCCAGCGATCGCCGTCGGCCCGCGTCTCCTCCGGGAAGAACGAGGACGGCGTCGACGCGGCATCCGTCCGCCACGCCGGCTCGAACGTCGCGGTCAGCGGATCGAGCCCGGTCTGGATCGCGACGGTGTTGCGCACCATCTCGGACTCGGTGCGCGTGTTCGCCGCGGTCTTCGCGACGAACGTGTCACCGAACAGCCAGAGCACGCGCCCATCGAGCAGGTCGATCGAGTACGCGGCGTCGGCGCCGAGGAAGGCGGGCGAGCCGCGGCGGAAGAGCGCGTCGGCCTCGGGCCACGACGCCGCGGCGGTCACGGTCACGTCCGGCGGCGGGTCTTCGGAGCACGCCGCGACGGACACGAGAACGGCGAGGGCGACACGCGCGCGCATACTTCCAGTACACGCGACTCCGCGAAAATGGGTACCCCTTCCTGCAGGGGCTGCAGGGGCTGCAGGGGCTACAGCGGCGAATCGGGGGAGACCTCGACGGGCGGCGGCGCGCCGGGCGAGACCACGCCGCCGTAGAGGACGTCGTCCAGGAACACGCCTGGCTCCTCGGTCGCGCTCGGCGGCGCCTCGAACGTCACCGGCTTGCGTACGACGTACACGACATCGGGCAGACCGCCGAGCTCGTAGGTCGGGGTCGTGAGCGCGTAGCCGGCCGTCGCCACGCACCCGATCATGGCCTCCGGGAAGTGGTCGCCGCTCAGGTTGACCGCCATCACCTCGCCGCGCGCGATCTCGAGCTCGATCGAGAGCTCGCCCGCGAGCTCGGGGTCGGCGCGCAGCGCGTCCCGATAGCAGACGCGCAGGCGCGGCGCGAGCTGGTCACGCAGCGCCTGCCGCACGCTCATCGCCGGCAGCTCGCCGATCGTGTGCGTCTTGTACGTGCGGCCGTACGCCGTCGAGCCGAGGTCGTTCGGCCGGAGCTCCTCGGGCGGCGCGCTGAACGTGTAGAGCCCGAGGCGCACCGCGAGATCGAAGCGCTGCGCGCCGCCCTTGGCGCGGCGGTCGATGACCACCCACGCGTAGTCGGCGCCGATGTCCTTCGCGAAGCGCGCGGCGCTGGCGGGAAACGCGATCGCGTTCGCCTTCACCGTCGCGCCGGCACGCTCGGCGGAGAGGACGAGCTTCTTCGGCCGCCGCGCGAGCTCGGTGGTGACGAGGGCGCCGGCGCCGCCGACGAAGTCGTCGGGCAGGTCGTCCAGCTCGAGGTCCTCGCCGTCCGCGGTGATCGCGACGTTGCTGATCGGAAGCGCGGCGGCGAGGCTTTCGGTCAGCGCCGAGGCCGGCATGGGCCGATCGGATGGAAACGCCACCACGCGGCCGTGGAAGGTGCTGGTCAGCACCTCGAGCGCGCCGCGGTCGGGGGCGGCCGCGTTGTCGACGAGCGGGACGACCACGTCGACGGTCACCTTCGCGGTCGTCACCGGAAAGTGGCCGAGGAGCGCGGCGCTCGTGTGATCGACGGGCAACATCCCGTCGGTGACGACGATGACCTGCGCGTCGTCCTCGCCGATCACGTCGCTCGCCAGGCGCAGCGCGGTGGTCAGCTCGGTGCCGCCTTGCTCGGGCGCCTCGCGGATGGCGCGCGCGATCCGCGCGACGCCACCGACGTCCGCCCCGATCCAGGTGCCGAGCGCCCGCCTCGACTCGCGCGCGAACAGGATCGCCTCGACGGGCGTGCCCGGCGGCGCGGCGCGCCCGAGCGACTCGACCAGGTCGGCGGCGGCCTTGCGCCCGCCGGCTCCGAGGCTGCGCGAGACGTCGACGACGAACAGGAGCCGCGACGGCGCGAACTTCGTCCGGATCGCCTTGTCGGGGAGGTACACGCCGATGCTCGCCACGACGGCGTCGCCCGCGGTCGCGTACGCCGCGGCAACGACCGGCGCCGCGCCGCTGCTCCAGATCGGGCGAGCCTCGATCGTCAGCGCGCTGTCCGCCGCTGCGCCGGCGGCCGCGCCCCGAACGCGCGCCCCGTCGCCGATCCACACGCCGGCCACGCGCACCCCGGTCCAGCCGCGCACCCCGCTCGCGGGACGCGCATCGACGAGGACGCGGCAGCGGCTGTGCAACGCGGACCGCCCGCGGGCCGGCAGCGTGAGGCGCATGACGCCGTCGGCGTAGACGGCGGGGGCCGACCAGCGGACCGTGAAGCCGGTCACGCGCCCCGGCGCGACGGGGTAGACCTGCGCCTCGACGACGAGGCCCTCGCGCGCGCCGCTGGCGATCCGCAGAACACCGAGGTCGGGTGCGAGGCCGAGCTCGTCCGGCGTTCGCTGCGCCAGCGACTCGTCGGGGACCAGCACGCCGGGCTCCGTGCGGCCGCCCGACGTCACGGTGAACCCGTCGACGACGGCGCCCAGCGCCAGCGTCCAGCCGTAGGCCGCCAGCGCGGGCTCGGGCCCGCCCGGCACCAGATCGTGGCGCTCGGTGACGTGCGCGATGGGCCCTTCCAGCTCGACCGCGACCTCGCAGCCCGCCTCGGTCACCGGTGTGGGTGCGCCTCGTAGGTCGGCGTGCGCAAGCGCCGGAGCGAACAAGATCGTGCCGAGCAACGGGATCATCGATCGTGCACGCATCGCTCGGATCGACACGCGATCGCGCTGCCGGTTTCACCTACAATGCAGTGAATGCCCCCGGCTCGACCCAGGGTCGGCTTCGTGCTCTCCGGCGGTGGCTCGCGCGGTGCCTACGAGGCCGGGATCATCCAGTACCTGCGTGAGGACCTCCCGCGCCGCCTCGGGTTCCAGCCCCCGCTCGACATCGTCACCGGCACGAGCGTCGGTGCGATCAACGCCGCCTTCATCGCGAGCACGATGGACGATCCCGCGACGCAGGCGCAGCGGCTGGTCTCGGCGTGGCGGGCGCTGCGCATCGAGGAGCTGATCGGGCTCGGCGCGCGCGACGCATGGCGCGCCGTGACGACGCTGCTCGGCCGCGAGCCCCCGCCGCCCGACCCCACCAGCTTCCGCTACGGTGGCATCCTCGACACCAGCGGCCTCGAGCGCTTCGTCATCAAGAACATCCCGTGGCGCGGGATCGAGCGCTCGCTGCGCAAGCGTGCGCTGCACGCGATGTCGGTGTCGGCGACGCACGTCGGCAGCGGCCACACCGTCGTGTTCATCTCGGCGGCGGATCCGGTGCCGGCGAGCTGGAGCCGCGATCCGTTCGTGCGCCATCGCGCGGCGCGCATCGGCCCGCGTCACGTGCTGGCATCGGCGGCGATCCCGCTGCTCTTCCCGTCGGTGAAGATCGGCGGCGAGTTCTTCACCGACGGCGGCCTGCGCCAGAACACGCCGATGTCGCCGGCGATCCGCCTCGGCGCGGATCGCATGGTGCTGGTGTCGCTGCGCCACCTCGCGACGCCCTCCGAGGACGCGGCGATGACGCAGGAACGCACCGAGGCGTATCCCAAGCCGCTCTTCCTGGTCGGCAAGGCGCTCAACGCCCTCATGCTGGATCACACCGAGTACGACCTCGACCGCATGCAGCGGTTGAACGCGATCCTCGCCGCTGGTGAGGCCGCGTTCGGTCCGCAGTTCGTCGACGTGATGAACCGCGAGCTGGTGCGGTTGCGCGGTGCGCCCATCCGGCGCATCGAGGCGGTCCAGCTGCGCCCGTCGCTCGACATCGGCGCGATGGCGTCGGACTTCGTCGCCGCCGGCAAGATCATCGTGACCAGCCGCGTGACACGCAAGCTCATCCAGCGCCTCGCCGAGGGCGAGTCGCGCCGCGAGAACGACCTCCTCTCGTACCTGCTGTTCGACGGCAACTGGGCGTCGGAGCTGATCGCGCTCGGCCGCCGCGACGCGGCGATGCAGGAAGAGGAGCTCATCCGCTTCTTCGCGCCGTGTCGCGAAGGCGTGCTCAGCTCCGAAGCGGCGTCGTGAGCGATCCCGCCACCGAGCCGGGCGACGCCGAGCCGCAGGGTCGCAAGCGCCTCGCCATCCTGTGGCGCCTGACCGCGTTGCTCGAGCCCCATGGCGGTCGCCTCGCGATCGCGGTGCTGGCGCTCATGGCGGCGTCGCTCATCTCGCTGGTCTATCCGTGGGCGGCGCGGGAGGCCGTCGACGCCGGCATCGCGGGTGGGTCGACGGCGCGCCTCGATCGCGTCGTCGGCTTCATCATCGTCGTCTTCGTCCTCCACTCCGGCCTGGTGTGGATCCGGCACTACTCGATGAGCTGGCTCGGCGAGCGCGTGGTCGCCGATCTGCGCGCGCTCGTCTTCGATCGCATCCTGCAGCTGCCGCTGGGCTGGTTCCACGAGCGCCGCACCGGCGAGCTGGTCGGACGGCTCGCCTCGGACGTCACCGTGGTCGAGGGCGTGGTCGGCACCGAGCTGTCGATGGCGCTGCGCAACGGCATCCAGCTGATCGGCGGCATCGTGCTCCTCTTCATCACGGATGCGCGCCTCACCGCGCTCATGCTCGCCGTGGTCCCGCCGCTCGTGATCGGCACGATCTTCTTCGGCCGCGCGATCCGCAAGATGAGCAAGGGCGTGCAGGACGAGCTGGCCAAGGTGTCCGGGCACGTGCAGGAGTCGCTCGGCGCGATCCAGACCGTGCAGGCCTTCGTCCGCGAGAAGAAGGAGGCGGAGCGCTACATGGTCGGGGTCGAGGCCGCCTTCCAGCAGGCGCTGTCGCTGGCGCGCTGGCGATCGTCGTTCTTCTCGGCGGCCACCGTCGCCGGTTACATCGCGATCGCGTCGGTGGCGTGGATGGGCGGACGCGCGTTGATCCACGGCGACATCACGCCCGGCGAGCTCACGTCGTTCTTCATCTACACCTTCATCGTCGCCGGCTCGCTCGCCGAGCTGGCGAGCCTCTGGGGCTCGCTGCAGCGCGCGGCCGGCGCGACCGAGCGCCTGTTCGCGATCGTCGACACCGTCGCCGAGATCCGCGATCCGCTGGACCCGACGGAGCTGCCGCCGGGGGGCGGGGCCATCCGCTTCGAGCACGTCGACTTCGCGTATCCGGCGCGCAAGAACCATCCCGTCCTCCGCGACTTCGATCTCGACGTCGCGCCGGGTGAGGTCGTGGCGCTCGTCGGTCCCTCGGGCGCCGGCAAGACCACGGTGCTGCAGCTGCTCTTGCGCTTCTTCGACGTCGACCAGGGCAGGGTGACCGTCGAGGGCGTCGACGTGCGCGAGCTCCGGCTCTCGCAGCTGCGTCGCGCGACGGCGATGGTGGCGCAGGAACCGGTGCTGTTCGCGGGCTCGCTGCGGGACAACATCGCCTACGGGCGCGATGACGCGAGCGACGCCGACATCGAGCGCGTCGCGTCGCTGGCCAACGCGCACGACTTCATCTCGTCGTTCCCCAGCGGCTATCAGACCTTGATCGGCGAGCGCGGCGTGAAGCTCTCGGGCGGTCAGAAGCAGCGCATCGCGATCGCGCGCGCGCTGCTCGTCGATCCGCGCGTCCTCATCCTCGACGAGGCGACGAGCAACCTCGACGCCGGCAGCGAGGCGCTGGTGCAGGAGGCGCTCGCGCGCCTGATGAAGGGACGCACCACGCTGGTGGTCGCCCACCGGCTGTCGACGGTGCGCGACGCCGATCGCATCATCGTCCTCGACGGTGGCCGCGTCGCCGAGCGCGGCCGTCATGCCGAGCTGATGGCGAAGGGCGGCATCTACAAGCGGCTGGTCGAGCATCAGGTCATCACCGACGAGCCCGATCCGGTCCGCGATCGCGACGACGACGCGCCCGCGGCCTAGATCGAACGAGCAGGATCACCAGGCCGACGCCGAAGACGAGCACCGCGCCGCCGGTGGCGCCGGCCTCCGCCGCGGCGCTGCATCCGCAGCCACCGGCCGCCACGCCGCCCCCGTCCTCCGCGGCACCGGCGTCGCGCCCGAACGCGTCGACGCCCGCGTCGACCGCCGGCGTCGGGCACGCGCCCTCGTCGACGGTGCCGTCGCAGTCGTTGTCCTGGCCGTCGCAGGTCTCCGCCGACGTCACCGCCGCGATGTCCATGAGCGCCGCGAGGAGCGACGCCGGGTCGTCGGCCTGGTAGTAGCAGCGCGTCGCCGGATCGACGCTGCCCGCCACGCATCCAGCGCGCGCGGTGCCCGCCTCGAGCGCCATGCGATCGAGCGTCACCTCGTCGACGCCGCCGCCGAACCCCACGACGAACACGGTCACGCCCGCGTCGGCGAGCGTCTTGACGCCGTCGATGGGCAGGCCGCGCGCCTCGGGATCGTATGGATCGCACCACTGGAAGCCGTCGGTGATGACGACGGCGTGCGCGGCTCCTCCACCACCGACGACGGCGCCGTCCTGGGCCAGCGCGAGCAGCGTCTCGCCCAGCGGCGTGTACGCGCCGTACGACGGCGGCGCCGCGGCGAGCGCCGTCGCGATCGCATCGCGCCGCCCGAGCGCGGGCGCGACCTCGAGCCGTCCCGGCCCGCAAGCGTCGGGATACGGGAAGGTCGCGAGCCCGAGCTCGACGGAGGTTCCATACGACGCCGCGACCCGATCGATCGCGCCACGCGCGGCCTCCCACTTGCTGAGCATGCCGATCGGATCGGCGTCGCCGTTCATCGAGCTCGATCGATCGAGCACGACGACGAGACGTGAGGGCGCGCATTCATCCGCGTCGGCGACGCGCGCAGCGATGGAGAGGATCACGACGAGACAAACGAAGACGATGGTGGTTCGCATGGCGCGGACCCTCAGCAACCGCGATGCCACGATCGCGCGCCGCACATCTCGCGGCCTTGCGCGTGCTCTGTCCGAAAGCCGGACAAAACGCGTCCGGCCCACCGGCCGCCGCTGTCCGGTCCATCGGACGGCGCACCGACCCGGCACTCCCGCTACCCCAGACCTACCGGAACCAAAGGCAGTGGTCGTACGAATGCCGGGAAGGTACGGGAATAGGTGTAGGTACTATGGTACGGCTCGATACATCCACAGGGGTCCCCGATGTCGTACGACCAAAAACAAAGCGAGCAAGGTGGCGGTGTTGAGTCCGCTGTTCGCTCGCGCGCGCCGGGGAAGACGACACTCACGCAGCGACTGCCCGCGATCCAGCGCGACCCTACCGGCGATGGCGGCGATGGCGGCGATGGCGGCGATGACGCCGCCGAGAGCGTGCACGCGACCGCCGCCGCCGGCGTGAGCGGCTCTGGCTCGCCGCTTCCGCACCTCGACCTCATCCAGAGCTCGTTCGGCCGCCACGACATCGGCCACGTGCAGGCGCACACGGGCTCGGCCGCGACGCAGGCCTCGGCCGCGATCGGCGCGCGCGCGTACACCACCGGCTCCGACATCGCGTTCGCCACGCCGACCCCCGATCTCCACCTCATCGCGCACGAGGCCGCGCACGTCGTCCAGCAGCAGGGCGGCGTGCAGCTCAAGAGCGGCATGGGCGAGGTCGGCGATCGCTACGAGCAGCACGCCGACGCCGTCGCCGACCTCGTGGTTCAGGGCAAGAGCGCCGAGTCGCTCCTCGACACCATGTCGGGCAGCGGCGGCGCGTCCTCCGCGATCCAGCGCAAGGAAGACCCCGCGCACCTGGACCAGAAGAAGATCGAGGCCAACGCCAAGGTCGCCGACATCGGCACGCAGGTCGAGAAGGACACGCGCGAGGCGCTCTCGACCGCGCTCGCCAAGCTCCTGACCGCACAGCACGGCGCGACGCTCACCACCAAGGCCAAGCAGGAGGCCGAGGCGGCCATCGCCGGCGCGACCGACATCGACAAGGCTGCCAAGGCGCAGGCCGGCACCATCGCGTCCGAGTCCGTCGTCGCGCAGATCAAGGAGAAGACCGACGCGGTCTCGGTCGCCAACACCGGCTCGGTCAAGCTCGACGTGATGACCGCCGCGCGGCGCGCGATCGCCGACGCCAAGCCGGGCCGTGTGTTCGACACCAAGACCGCCGAGCTCGTCGTCAAGGCGACCACCGCGGCCAAGGCCAAGGCCGCCGAGGGCGCCGCCGCGCGCCTCACCGCCGGCAAGGACGCGATCGGCAAGGCCGCGTTCGTCGACACGCTCACCGCCGACAGCAAGACCACGAGCCGCACCGCGATGGGCGAGGAGCGCACCGCGCGCTCGGGCGCCGACGGCGCGGTCGGTCTCCTCATCGGCGATCCGGTCGACGCCGCGTGGGCCGTCGTGCACACCGCCGTGCAGTCCTACCTCGAGGAGTACATCGGCGCGAACGGCAGCAAGTGGTTCGGACACGACCACGCCAACAAGTTCCGTCAGAAGATGAAGGACGCCGGCCGCAAGAAGGCCTACGCCGAGATCGACGGCATCGCCGGCGGCACCAAGGCGTTCACGCACACCGACAGCCACGCCCACACCGAGGAGCGGCTGAAGAATGCCGGCACGGCCACGCGTGACTACTTCGTCATGCAGGGCAAGGCGCAGGCGTACGACGACGCCAAGGTGACGGTGAACGACACCATGCGCCAGATGGCGCACGACGGTGCCAACAAGCTGCTCAAGACCGCCGACACCGAGGCCAAGCTCACGACCGCGGCGAGCACCGCGGCGTGGGGTGTCCTCCGCGACGATCCCGACGGCGTCGACACCAAGAAGGCGGCGCTCAAGGCGGCGCAGTCGGCGATCAACACCAGCGTCACCGCGCAGAAGACCGAGCTCCTCAAGGCCGGCGGCACCGCCGCGACGTGGGCCACCACGCTCACCAAGAGCCAGGGCGCGACGCAGGTCGAGACCGTCGACGACAGCGACGTCGCCGGCACGCTCGACGCGGCGGGCGCCAAGGGCAAGGTCGAGCAGGAGGTCGGCGACAAACACGTCGGCTCGAAGTCGCTCGAGACCGCGATCGAGGGTCAGACCGTCGCCGACGGCGTCAGCAAGCTCGGCACCCTCATCGATCTCGCCGTGCCCAACTCGGGCGAGGCGCTCAAGCTCGCCGTGGAGATCAAGATCCCCGTGCCGCAGGCGCCCGGCGTGTTCTGCGTGCTCAAGGTCGAGGGCGCGGCCGAGCGTCACCAGGGCAAGGACCTCGAGCTCGGCGTCACGCTCGAGTTCGGCGCCGGCTGGGAGACCTGGGGCCTCTCGCTCGACGCGCGCATCTTCCTGTTCCTCAAGGCGCGCGGCGCCGACACGGACAAGGCCCTGAAGATGATGTCGTACGGCGTCTACCGCGACCTGTCGTCGAACCCGGTCGTGCCGCAGGACATGGCGCTCTACTGGGCCACGGGCAAGGCGGCCCGCACCGGCGAGTACTCCAAGATGGAGGAGGCCGAGACCTGGGCGGCGATGGTCGAGGAGTACGCGATGACCGGCGCCGGCGGCGAGAACGCGTACGCCGAGGCCGGCGAGGGCGTGGTCGGCAACGCCAAGCTGAAGGCCGGGATCGTCGAGGGTCAGCTCAAGGCGTCGATGCAGACCATGCGCCACTGGGACGCCAAGTCGATGCAGCGCGCTGGTCTCGCGCCGGGCGTGCTCGATCACACCGGCAACCTCGATCAGCGCAAGGAGAAGGCGCGCATCAAGCGCGAGAAGGCGTCTCAGGGCGAGCGCCGCAACCAGTGGAACATCGAGACGCAGATCGACTTCGAGGCTGCGGGCCAGAAGTTCGGCTGCGGCCTCAAGCTCCAGCGCGTCACCGGCAAGAAGGACGCGACGGGAGCGCAGGTCGACGACCGTCTGGGCTGGGTCGACTTCGAGCTGATCGGTCAGCTGCCGTTCGACGCCAGCAACCCGGCGAGCTCGACCTTGCTCTCGCAGATCGCCGGCCAGTACGTGCCCAGCGGGCTGAGCGCGATCCGCTCGGTCTACGACCGCATCGCAAACAGCCAGGACAAGGACAAGGGAGCCAAGGGCACCGGTACCGGCCTCGATCTCACCGGCGACCTCCTGGCCACGCTCGATAGCGCCGGCCTGACCGGCAACGTGCAGAAGGCGCTCTCCGACGTGAAGATGAGCGGCGCGCGCTCCGAGTACATGAACGACACCGTCGCGGGCACGCTCGGGACGACGCCGAGCGAGGCGCCGAGCGCCCAGGTGTCGCGCCACGCCATGAAGAACATGCTGCAGCTGTCGATCTATCTGAAGGACGGCAACCTCGGCTTCACGCTCGCCGAGGTGAAGAAGCTGGACCTCGGCATCGGCGAGCGCGCCGGCCTGGGCGCGAGCGCCACCGTGTCGTCGGAGAAGACCAAGAAGCTCTTCTCGGCCGGCATGGACGGCGTGAACAACTGGTAGGCTGGCAGCGGTGAAGGAGCGCGCGGCGATCGACGCCGATCTGGCGCTGCGCTCCCTTGCCGGGCGCTCGGTGCCGGTGCGCGCGCGCGAGGTGGTGCTCGAGGACGGCGAGCTGCGCGCGGTGTTCCGGATCGCGCCGGACGAGTGGCGCCGCGTCCTTGCCGAGCGACTCTTCAACCTCGCCGACGAGGACGAACGCGGGCGCATCGAGGGCACGCAGCCGGTCGAGATCGAGGCCGTGCTGCGCGCCGATGTCGCGGCGGCGCTCTCACCCGACGCCGTCGTGGTCGCGCTGCGCACGGGCGACGCGTCATCGGCCGTCACTTGCACGGAGGCCTGGCGCGCCGCCAACGTCGTCGCGGAGACGCCGCTGCCCGACGGCATGAGTGGATCGCTCAAGACCGGCTTCCGGACCACGTGGGCCGACGGGCGTCCTCCCGCGGAGCCGCCGGCGCAAGATCCCGTCAACGTCATCGCGCGCGTGATGCGCGTGCACGGGATGGTGCTGGAGGATCTGGGCGAGGGCCTGTACCGCACGCAGTCGCCGCGCTGGACGGTGCTGGTGCGCGTGTCGGGTCCGGTGTGTGCCGTGTACTCGGTGCATCCCAAGCTGGTCACACCCGACCGCCGCGGTCTCCTCGGTGAGTGGCTCGTGAACGAGAACTACGACATCGCGGTGGGTGCGTTCGAGATGGACGGCGGAGATGGCGAGGTCCGCTTCCGGACCGCCCTCGACGTGACCGGCGACCGGCTCACCGACGCGCTCTTCGAGCGGCTGCTGGTGGCCAACCTCGCCGAGATGACCGCGCGGTTCGACCGGATCGGGTAGGGTAGGGCCGTGACCACGGATGCGCCCGACGACCTCGCGTTGCTCACGCGCTGGCGCGATGGCGACCAGGCCGCGGGCAAGCAGCTGTTCAAGAAGTACTTCGACCAGCTCTATCGCTTCTTCGCGAGCAAGTGCGCCGAGCCCGACGAGATGGTGCAGTCGACGTTCTTCGCGCTCGTGAAGGCGAAGGATCAGTTCGGTGGCCGCTCGTCCTTGCGCACGTACATCTTCACGATCGCGCGCCACGAGCTGTACCGGCATCTGCGGACCTTGCGGCGCGACCGCACGTTCGACCCCGAGCTCTCGTCGATCGCCGACATGGGCACGTCGATCGGCGGCCGCATGGCGCGCAACGAGGACCATCGCCGGCTGCAGGAGGCGCTGCGCCAGCTGCCCGTCGAGCAGCAGACGCTCCTCGAGCTCCACTACTGGGAAGACCTCGACGCGGCGGCCCTGGCCGAGGTCTTCGAGGTGGCGGCGGGCGCCATCCGGACCCGCCTCACGCGGGCGAGGGCGGCGCTGCGCGACGTCATGGCGAAGGCGGCGAGCGCGCCGGCCGACGCGCTGGCGTCGGACCAAGCCCTCGAAACCTGGGCTAGATCTCTCGCCGGCTGAGCGGCGGCCTGTCTGGCCGGCTGGTCGAACCAAAGAATTTTTGGTTTTTCTCTGACACATCTGGGGTGAGCTGTCTCTTCCCGAGCATGTCGCAAGGGAAGCTGACACTGAGCCTGCTGTCTGTCGTGGTGCCCTCGTTGTTCGCCGCCGCGTGCGTCGAGCCCGAGGAGGGGTTGGACGACGAGGACCTGGGGACGGAGGCGCAAGAGCTGATCAAGTGCACCAGCTGGGGCTGCGACGCGAACTCGCCGATGATGGACGCGTTCCAGTTCCATGACCTTCATGAGGGCGGGCTGCCCAACTCCGCAGATCTGCGGCTGGGATATCTCATCAAGGGGGGCGACAAGTACAAGGTCCACGTCGACGGAGCGAAGCTCACGGGCATTCCGCTCTCACCCGGTCTGCCGCTGCTGCAGGGCCCGGCGCTCGTCGGGTCCTACATGCAGATCCTCGCCCCGAACGGCGACGTCTACCGCATGTCCATCAAGTCCTGGTCGAACGCGACCAAGATGTGGGTCGGCAACCCGACGTTGGTCGAGTCGGTGGACCTGTACTACTTCAACGAGACGCATCCGACCACGGACCCGCGCCCCGTCTGCAACAACGCGCCGGGCCGTTATGACGCCGAGGGCCAGTTCTGGCTGAAGCCCGCCGAGGCGATCTTCTTCACCGGCGATCTCTACGACGCCAAGTCGCTCACCGTGAAGGCCGACTCGTTCTCCGAGTCGCGCGGCTGGTTCAACATCGGCTGCGCCGGAAGCTCGCTTGCGAAGCTCGTGCTCAACCGCCACGCGTCGGTGAGCATGGACAGCACGCACCTCACCAGCTGGAAGGAGCGTCAGGCGATGCTCAAGATGTACGCTGGCGACGTGTGTGGTCACGGCGTGGCCAGCACGCAGCAGGGCGAGCCGCTGCACTGGCAGAACGAGCCGGGCTGGCGCAAGCTCACCGGCTGGGAGGCGTCGTACGAGGCGCTATGGACCCACGAAGGCGCCATCTGCCTCGACGAGCATCGCCTCGAGAACGACATCAATCTCTGGTCATGGGCCGAGGGGCAGATCAAGGCGAACTGCACGTTGCCGGACGGAACCGTGGCCATCCCGCCTCCGTGCTCGTCGATGTTCCCGGCTGGTCTGGTGCCGCTCCCCGCGGGCTACATCTTGACCGCCAACCCCTGACGTAGCTGCGCGATCACGCGTCGCCGGCGATCGAGGATGGGGCGGGGCATTCCCGTCGCCTGGTCATAGAGGACGGACGCACGGTCGAGCGACGCGAGTGCCTCGCTCTTCTTGTTCATGGCGATCTGTGTGAAGGCCGTGCCCAGCGCTGCATCGGCCGCCATGTACTTCCACATCCACCACGTCGATTCGGCCTCGTCGGCGCCGAGGACGGCCGCGAAGGCGGCGGCGGCGCCGGCTGCGTCCCCGGTGGCGAGCTGACGATAGGCGGCTGCGAGCCGGAGCAGCGGTACGTCTGCTCCGCGCTCGGCAACCGAGGCGACCAGGTCGGCGGCAGCGGTCGCGGCTGGCTTGTCGCCGGCAGCATAGGCCAGCCAGCTGAGCTCCAGTCCACACTCCGCGATGAACCCGCCCATGTCGGGATGAAACCGCGCCATCTCCTCGCACGGTTCGAGGAGCTGAGCCCGCGACCTCTCGGGATCTACCACCATCGCCGCCGTCACGATGCGTGCGTCGAGCGTGAGCGGGTGACGCGCACCGAGGAGACGCGTACGCGCCGCGATGAGCTCGTTGCCGAATCGCTGCCGGTCCGCTTCGTCGTCGCTGGTCAACATCGAGCCGCGGAACGCGATGGTCAGCTCGATCTCGCCACTGCCCTTCACGCCCATGGCGACCTCGCGCGAACGCGCCATCTCCTTGCGCGCTTCTTCACGGTTGCCGCGGGCGAGCAGCACGGAGCCGAGGTTGTGGTGCAGCAGGGCGACGCCGAAGCGAGCTCGATCCGCGGCACTCTCCGCGAGCGATTCGATCAGCGTCAGACCGTCGGTCGCGTTCGTCGCGCCTGACGGGTCGTTCTGTGTTCCCACCGCATAGGCCAGGCGCGCGTATGCCTCGACTGACATGGGAGCGTCGCCGACCGCGAGCGCGTCGTGCGTCGCTTCGCGGAAGTCTTTCTCGCCTCGGTCGTCGGTGAGGCCGGTCAGCTTGATGCGTCCCCGGGCGAGGCGAGCCCGCGCTCGGAGCGGGCGGTAGCCGAGCGCATCCGCGCGCGACACGACCTCCTCGGCCCGACGAGCCGCATCCTCGAGCTTCCCGGCATCGCGCTCGACATCGATCTGCGCGATCTCGTCGGCGATCGTCGACGCTTGTGCGGCCTTTGCCGGTGGTGGTGGCTCGACATCCGCCATGAGCGCATCGTCGTCGTCGCACGCGGCGACGTCAGGAAGATCGGCCACGGCGACAACGAGGTCGGGCAGCTCCTCGCCTGGAACGGCCGCGGCCAGGGTCGTGATCGCGCCGAGCGCGGCGCGACGGCGCGAGAGGCAGCCGCTGCGGCGGTCGAGCAGGGCGGCGGAGATTTCGCCGCGACGGTGCGCCTGGCACGACGACTTGTAGATGCGGACCCAGTCGGTCGTGTACGTGTCGAGCGACTGCGTGATGCGCGGCGCGGCCTCGACCGCGTACGGGGTCGTGAGAGATCCGAGGTGCTTCGTGATGGCGGCACGGCGGTCGGCGCCCCAGCTGGGCGCGACGAGGCCGGGGCCGCCCTCACACGGCGATTCCTCCTGCTGCGCGCGGCCGATCGTGAAGGCGCCGACGCCGACGCCGACGGCGGCCACGCCGAGGGCGATGACGCCGCGGCGGCGCCAGCGCGTGGCCGGGTCGAGCGCGAGCTCGCCGAGGAGCGCCTGCATCGACGGGAAACGATCCGCCGGCTTCTCCGACGCGCCGCGCGCGAGGATCGGCTGCAGCCAGCGCGGCACCTGGCCCTTGCTGGCGAGGCCCTCGCGCAGCGCGACACAGAACGCGTACTGATCGGCGGCGGGCGTGAGCGCGTCGCCGGCGCGCTGCTCGGGGGCCATGTAGCGCGGCGTGCCGGCGATCTCACGCTGCTCGATCGACACCTCGTGGGCGAGGCCGAAGTCGAGGACGCGCACGCGCTCGTCGGCGCCCATGATGGCGTTGTCGGGCTTGAAGTCGCGGTGCACGAGCCCGACCTCGTGCGCCGCCGCGAGCCCGGCGCCGGCCTGGCGATACGCGCGCACGAGCTGCAGCGGCGTCGCTTCGGCCGCGAGCTGGCGCAGCGTCTGCCCCTTCACCAGCTCCATCACGAGGAACACGCCGCTCTCGTGCTCGATGACGTCGTAGATCGGCACGACGTTCGGATGCGAGAGCTTGGCCAGCGCGCGGCCCTCGTCGCGCGCGCGCCGCCGCGCCTCGAGGTCTCCGGCGCTCGCCAGCTTGAGCGCGATGCCGCGGTTCAGATCCGGGTCGAACGCCTTCCACACCACCCCCATGCCGCCGGCGCCCACGCGCTCGATCAGATGATAGCGGCCGATCTTGACCGCCTCGGACTCACCGAAGAGCGCCGCCTCGGCCTTCGCCTTCGCGACCGCGCGGTCGAGCTCGTCGTCATCGCCCATGCTGGGTCGCGCCAGCGGGGTGAGCTCACCGTCGTCGCCTTCGTTCGCGCGATCGCGCTTCGTGGGCGGTGTCACCCACTCGCGCACAGGCTTGGCGAGCTCGGTCGACTCGGCGGGATCGACACGCTTGCCCACGCGCCGGTTATTTTCTCGTAAGCTGCGCCCGTGGTCGAGACGATCCAGCTCGACGTTTCGACCGGCAGGTTCCAGGCGCTGGCGGCAGGGGCGCCGGGGGCGCCGCTCGTGCTCGTGCTGCACGGATTCCCGGACGCGCCGCCCACGTTCGCCGCGCTCGTCGCCGAGCTCGGCGCGCGCGGGTTTCGCGCGGTGGCGCCGTGGGCGCGGGGGTACGCGCCGTCCAGGCTCGGCGGGCCGTACGACGTGGAGACGCTGGCCGGCGACGTGCTCGCGATCTGCGACAAGCTCGCGCCCGACGGCGAGCACGTGCACCTGCTCGGGCACGACTGGGGCGCGGTGGTCACGTACACGGCGTGCGCGCTGGCGCCGGCGCGCTTCGGGGCGAGCGTGACGCTCGCGGTCCCGCATCCGCTCGCGTTCCTGCGCGCGACCACGCGCACCGCGCAGGTGCTCCGCAGCTGGTACATGTTCTTCTTCCAGCTGCCGGGCGCGGAGCGGCTCGCGGCCGCGCGCGACTTCGCCCTCATCGATCGGCTCTGGAAGACGTGGTCGCCGGGGTACGCGCTGCCGGCCGCGCTGCGCGCCGAGGTGTTCGACTGCCTTCGCGCGAGCTGGCCGGCGCCGCTCCTCTACTACCGCGCGATGTTCCGGCCGTTCGGCGAGGCGATGCGCCGCCTGCGCCCGACCACGGGCATCGCGCGCCGGCTCACGGTGCCCATCCTCTACCTGCACGGCGCCGACGACGGCTGCATCGCGCCGTCGGCCGCGCGCGGCGCCGAGCGCTTCTTCGCGGGTGAGTATCGCGCCGAGGTGATCGAGGGCGCGGGGCACTTTCTCGCGGCGGAATGTCCGGACGAGATCGCAACGCGTACGGCGGCATGGCTCCGGGGCCGGTAAGCCCGACCACTGCAGTTGCCGGATCGCCGCGCAGAGAGGGTCACACGTCCCCACATGCGAGGCGATCGCCACTCAAGTGGCGGAGATCCGACGCGTCTCGTCGTGGCACGGCGGTCGCAGTGGGGCTCGGCATCTCCAAACAAGGTGCCCACCCCATGAAGACCCAGCTCACCACGGCAATCCTCCTCGGACTCTTCGTCGGCGTCGGCGCCGGCTGCTCCAATGACGACAACGGCGGACCGCAGACGCCCACCGAAGGCGACGCGTTCCTGACCGTCGTCGGCGAGACCAGCGTGTTCATGGAGAACGGATGGCAGCAGGCCGTCATCGTTCGCTACCACGACGGCGACGACAACCCGCTCGCCGGCGAGGTCGACTTCGCGATCGGCGGCACCGCCGCGGGCGCGACGCTCTCGGCGCCGAACGCGATCACGAATCGCGACGGCGAAGCGACCGTCAACGTCAACGCCGGCGCCAGCGGCGACGCGTCGTTCACGATCTCGGCGGTCGCGGAGTACGCCGACCCGGTCAGCTGGCGCGTCGCGGTCCACACCGACCAGCCGCAGGGCCCGCTCGATCCCAAGGGTACGTACCGCGTCAACAGCAACTTCGATCTCGTCTCGGGTCTGCCCGGCGCGATCGGTCAGGTGACGAACACCTTCATCGACATGACCGACAGCCCGTACGACCCCGCCACGTTCTTCCTCGACAAGGCCGTCATGTCGATCAGCGACTCCACGACTCGCAACTTCATCAACGGCGCGCGCCCTGCGCTCGACGCCATCGTGAACGACGCGATCCGCGCCGGCTCGCCCACCATCGTGCAGGACCTCCTCGAGGTCGGTAACGACTTCGGCCAGGTGGCGCGCAAGTTCGGCACGCAGTCGACGCTCGAGGTCACCGGCGCGACCGAGGGCTTCGCCGCCAAGCACACGCTCACGCACGTCGTGTTCACGGTCGACGGCGCGACCTCGCAGTTCCTGCTCTCGGACATGGGCATGACCAACCTCGTGGCGCCGAACCTCGGCTACGGCCAGACCGATGACCGCACCGACATCGCGCAGCACCAGTTCCCGCTCAGCTACGGCGCGGTGCTGATGGTGGCGCTCAACGAGGTCATCATCCCGGCCATCGACCCGTCGGCGACCAACCTCCAGACGTTCTTCACCAACCTGATCGACTGCGACATGATCGGCGCCGAGATCTCCGACTTCATCGGCTTCGGCTCGCCGTCGCTCTACGCCGGCGCCTGCCGCCTCGGCATCGGCTACGCGGCGAACTACGTCGAGGGTCGCATCCGCTCGCTCGACAGCTCGGCGCTGCTCCTCAACATCTCGGGCAACGCGCGCCCGATGGACACCAACACGGACCGCAAGATCGACATCCTGCAGAACGGCACCTGGACGGGTTCGATGTCCTACGCGAACCAGCCGGTGACGCTCGGCGCGTCGACCTTCCGCGGTGACCGCGTGGTCGGTCCCAACTGAACAATAACGAGCTTCGCTCGAGGTTGCGGTGGCGCCGGCTAGGCCGTCGCAACCGCGCTTCGCGCGGCCCGGCCGCTACGCGGCCGCACCACAATTCATCCCGGGCCGGCGGTGCGAGAGCGTCGCCGTAACTCGAGATGGAATCCGGCCCCGCGTTGCGGGGCCTTTTCTATTTGAGGGAATGCTCGCGGCGTGTCGCGCGTCTGGCAGACTGACGTGATGATGCCGTCGGTCCGCGCGTGCGCGATGGCGCTGGTCGGCATGACCGCGTGTCGCGCAGCGCCGATCGCAGCGCCGGTCGCGGCGCCGGAGCCGCGATCGCAATCGCAGCCGCAGCCGGCGCCGGCGCCGCAAGCGCAGCCGGAGGCGGCCGCGCCATCGACGGTGGTCTCGCCGGAAGCGCTCGCCACCGTTCCGCCGATCGCCGACCGCCTCGTGCTCGACGCGGTCACGTGGGCCGACGTGCCCGGCTGGGCCGACGACACCATCGCCGACGCCCTGCCGGCGCTGCTCGCGTCGTGCGCGAAGCTCGCCAGGAAGAAGGACACCGACGCGCTCGGTGTCGCGCCGTTCGGTGGCACCGCCGCCGACTGGCGCGCGCTCTGCGCCGCGGCCGCGAAGGTGCCGGCCGGCGATCACGTGCGCGCCCGCGCGATGCTCGAGCGCGAGCTCGTCCCGTACGCCGCGTCCAACAACGACTCCAACGTCGGCAAGCTGACCGGCTACTACGTCGCCGAGGTGCGCGCGTCGCGCAGGCGCCGCGGCCGCTACCAGGTGCCCGTGTACGGGCGGCCTCCCGACCTGGTGTCGGTCGACCTCACGCACTTCGTCGACGACGCGCGCGGCCGCCGCGTGTGGGGCCGCCTCGACAAGAAGACCGGCGCGGTCATCCCGTACGCGACCCGCGCCGAGATCCGCAACGGCGCGCTCGCCGGCAAGAAGCTCGAGCTGCTCTGGGCCGACAGCAAGGTCGACCTCCTGTTCGCCGAGATCCAGGGCTCGGCGCGCGTGCACCTCGACGACGGCACCACGGTATGGCTCGAGTTCGCCGGCAAGAACGGTCAGCCGTACAAGGGCGTCGGCAAGCTGCTCCGCGAGATGGGCGAGCTCGAGGCCGGGCAGGGCACGATGCAGGGCATCCGCGCGTGGTTCGACGCGCATCCCGATCGCGTCGACGAGATCATGGACCTGAACCCGAGCAAGGTGTTCTTCGCGCTGCGCACGCGCGCGGGCGCGCGCGGCTCGCAGGGTGTGTTCCTCACGCCGCGGCGATCGATGGCGATCGATCGCGCGTACATCGCGCACTCGACACCGATCTGGGTCGAGACCGACGCGCCGGTCGTGGGCGGCAGCGGCACGGCGCCATGGCGGCACCTCCTCGTCGCGCAGGACACGGGCGGCGGAATCCTCGGACCGCTGCGCGGCGACATCTACTGGGGCGACGACACCCAGGCCGCCGAGATCGCCGGAAGGATGGGCGGACCTGGCAAATTCTGGCTGCTCTTGCCGCGCAGCATCACCGTGGTGGGGAAGTCGCTTACACCACCCTGACGGGGTATCGGAAATCCCTCGGGCCTGCGGTGCGTTGAAGCTGGAGATGAGCGTCACCGCCTACGCGATCTGCCGGACCTGCATCTCGGTGTTCCCCGCCGCGCGTCGGTGTCCGCAGTGTGCGGGTGACGCCGAATCGGCCCGGATCGTAGCGGAGGCCACGGCGGTTGCGCTGGAACCTGTTAACCGAGCGGCGGCGAATCATCCTCCGCGCGATCGCGCGTGGCGTGTCGCGGGCATCAGCGCGCTTGCCTCGAGCCTCGGCATCGTCGCCTTCGCGGTCGTTGCCGCATTGCTGTGAAGTGCGTGCGTGCGCGGTGAGATCCTGTCATCGCTTGAAACGGTCCTCACCGCATTAAGGGGATTCTCAGATCGCGCGAGCTCCTCTACGCTGATCTCGTGTCTGACGATCGCACGTACCGTCTGATCAAGCGGCGCGCTGGTGGGACTGGTTCCGAGACGGCGATTCGCGACGCGTTTGCCGCCAAGGAGAATCGCGTGACCGAGCGCGATCTGCCCGTGGTCGTGCTTCCCGCGGGCACACATCCGGGCATCGGTGCCGTTCCCGGCGAGCTGCCGCGCAGCATGCCGCCGCCGCGCCCGCCCGATCTCGTGGAGAAGCGTCGTTTCGGCAACGTCGAGCTCACGATCGAGCATCGCGGCGACGAGGTGACGATCGTGGTTCCGGGCGTGGTTCGCCTGGTCGGTTCGCGCGGCGATGCGCTCGCGATGATCGAGGCGCTCGCGAAGTCGCCCGTCCGCCCGGCCTGATCCGCGCGCTCACGCAGCCGCGGTCAGCGCGGATCGTTGACGCGGCCGAGGAACAGGATGCTGCCCGTGACGTGGTCGTGGATGAGGAACAGGAACGGGCGATCGAGCACGAGCTCGGGCGGGAACGACACCGGACCGTCACTGACACCCGTGCCCGCGGCGGCCTCGGCACCGTCCTCGTCGACCGCGATGACGGCCTTGTGGACCGCGCTCGTGACGAAGAGCGAGCGGGTCCCGTCGATGCCGGACAGGTCGGCGCGCGCAGGGTCGAACGCCGCCGTGACGCCGAGCGCCTGCAGCGTCTGCGGCAGCGGCAGCTCCGCTTCGAACGAGAACTTCGGCATCCGCACGTTCACGGTCTCCTCGCCGCTGGCACCGGTGATCGCGGCGACGAGCGAGTCGGCGGTCAGGCGTGCTTCGAGCGCCGGGAGACCGCTGGCCTCGTCGGGGACGAGCACGACCATCGACAGGTCCCGGCCGCGGAACGACATCACACCGAGCTGACCGCCGTCGATCCGGGCGCGCCGGAGGAGGTCCGACTTCGACATCATCGAGACGTCGACCTGCGCGCCGCTCGCGAGCGTGAACGGCGCCGGCCGGGTGCGCGCGCGGTCGAACGCCTGTGTCCACTTGCCCTTGAAGACGATCGCGTTGGCCAGCACCAGCACCGTGTCCCCGTCGAGCTCGTCGAAGAGCTCCGGGATCATGGCGTCGGTCTGCTCCGACACCCAGGCGTTGATCGTGTCGCGGGCGTCGGTCCGGAAGTCCACGGGCTGGAGCGGCGCGCCGTACGCGTCGGCCGTGAGGTCGAGGAACGGCTGCTGGAACGCGAGCCCGTCCTGTCCGAAGAGCCGGTTCGCGGTCGCCAGCGTGTACAGGTCGAAGCTGCGTCCGACCTCGAGGCTGTCGAGCATCGCGCCGTACGCTTCGTGCGCCTGCGTGCCGGGCAAGGTCGCGTGGAGCGCCGCGCGGAGCTCCGCGTCGGTGTCGCCGGCGGCCCCGGCATCGAGCATCCACAGCGCCGTCGAGATGCTGAACGGCGAGAAGAACTGGTTCTCCGCCGGCGGCAGCACGCGCAGCATGTCGAGGGCGAACTGGTTGTTGGCCGTCGACACGGCCTGGACGTCGGCGGTGACGGCCGGGGGCAGCTGGCGCTCGGCGACGAGGTCCGGATCCGCGTCGTTGCCGCAGGCGGTGACCGACAGGAGGGCGACGGCGAGGTGGCGGCGCATGATCATCATCCAGCCCGAATGGGGGGTCAGGCGCCGGCGCGCGCGCGGTCGGCGGCGACGCGGAGCCATCGGCGCACGTGGTCGCTCGGCAACTCGTCGACGGTCGACACCTTGAGATGACGACCGGTCTTGCCGTCGCCGGCGAGCAACCCCTCCGGATCGACGAACGTGCCGGGCGGTCCCGAGAGGATGAGGTTCACGTGCGACTTGTGCGCGCCGATCGCGCACATCATGCCGGCCTGGCCATCGCCGATGCTGTAGAAGGGCATGCCCCACTTGATCGACGAGGTCGCATCGGGCGCGGCTTCCTCCACGAGCGCGCGGAGCGCGTCGGTGACGGGGCGCAGGTGCGGCGGCTGCTTCCGGAAGAAGCTGTCGACCGGCTGACCGTAGTCGGCCCGGGGCGCCATCTTCGGCGCGGGCGCAGGCGCCGCGGCGAGCGCAGGAGCAGGCGCGCGCGCGGCCTCGGCCTTGGCCTTCGGCGCAGCCTTCGCCTTCGACGCAGCCTTCGTTTCTGGCGGAGCCTTCGCCTTCGGCGCCGCCTTCGCCTCTGGCGGAGCCTTCGCCTTGGCCGCGGGTTTTCTCGAAGCGACCTTCGTGACGGCGGGCTTCTTCTTCGCGACGGATTTCGTCGCAGGCTTTGTCGCAGGCTTCTTTGCAGGCTTCTTCGGCATGGGCTGGGTGCCGGGTCGGGTAGCTGGCCGGCGCGCCGAGTCTGGCATCGTTTGCTACGTGGCGGCTTCGGTTTCTGACGCCGCGCCCGGCAGCTCCCACAGCAGTCCGAGCTCCAGCTCGATCGCTTCGAACGGCTCTGCGCGCACTCGCTCGTCTTCCGCCGAAACGCCGAGCCAGAGCCAGTGCTCGCGGAAGAGCTTGTACATCTCGACCGAGCGCTCGAGCGGATCGACGTGCCACATGTGGCCGATGCCGTTCTTGGCGTAGATCGGTCGCTTCAGCAGACGGTCGATGCGGCGAGTCGACGGCGACAGGACTTCGCACACCCAGTCCGGCGCGACGCTGAAGAACGCTTCCTTCGGAAGTCGCGGCATGCGCTCGATCCGCCAGCCGGCGATATCGGGCACGACGATATCGTCGTGCAGGTGCAGCTCGGGCTCGGCGAGGATCAGCCACCCGCCGGGTCCACCGCGCCCGAGGCCGAACGGGCCACCGATCAGGCTCGTGACCGCGGTGTGCGCCAGCGCGTGCCTGGGTGCCGGACGCGGCGATAGGAACAGCTCGCCATCGAGCACCTCGGCGACCACGTGCTCGGGCGCCGCCAGGACGTCCTCGTACGTCGCCTTCCTGCGCCCGGCGGTCATCCCCGGATTGTACCGGGTGGAAATACCGTGGCCACGACCAACTCAGGGCGCCGGTGAACGCTCGACGGCGGTGGGCATGAGCGGGAACTGCTCCCACGTCCGCCCGTCGAGGAGTCGCCCGGTCACCTCGCGGTTCACGCCGCCCCAGCCCTTGAAGTAGAACGCCACGCGCTTCGCGTCGCACTGACGCTGGATCGCGTGCACCCACTCCGCATGCATCGGGCGCGCGCGGGGGCCGCTCTCGCCCGCGACGGCGACCCAGTGGATGCCGCGCAGGTCGAGCTTGCCGACGTCCTCGAGCAGCGGCTCCATGCACACGAAGCGCACCGCCGCGGCAACCTCGCGGAGCACGTCGATGCGCGGGATGCCCTGCGCACGATCCTCGACCGACACCCCCAGCCACACGTGCGGCTGGTGGACGAGGTCGCGCGGCATCGCGCTCGTGAGCGCGAGCATCCGCTCCGGCCGCTTGGTCAGCACCTGGTACGTGTGCCAGGTCGCGACCGCCATCGTCTCGAAGACGATGCGCACCACGTCGTCGGGGATGTCCTCGTGGAACAGGTCGCCCATCGAGCTGACCAGGATGCGACGCGGCTTCTTCCACCGCAGCGGCTGATCGAAGTTGTCGGGCACCGTGCGCGGCGCGAAGCCGTCCTCGTACGCATGGCCCGGCACGCCGCGCCCACGGATCGCGATGCGCTCGGCGTAGCAGTGATCGCAGCCCGGCGACACCTTGGTGCAGCCGCGCACGGGGTTCCACGTCGTGTCGTTCCACGGGATCTCGTTCGCGACGTCCTTGTTCGCGACGTCCTTGTTCGTGACGTTCTCGTTCGTGACGTGCTCGTTCTCGTTCGCGCTCATGACGTTCTCCTCAGCGGTCGTACCAGCTCGGCGGCGTGCGGCCGTCGTCGTCGAAGAGCCCCAGGCGCCGCAGATCCCACAGCTCGCTGAGCGCCAGCGGCAGCGTCGGCTCGGCCGCGACCTCGGAGACCGCGGCGGGCGGACGCGCCGGCTCGCGACCGCGCGGAGCGGCCAAGGTGCGGAACGGCGCGCGGCGCCCCAGGTCGTGGGTCGACCACATCTCGCGCGGCAGCTTCACGATGGTTCGCTTGTCGGGATTGTCGTCGCGGCTCATGACATCCCTCCGTTCTGCCCGGAGCCGCCGCGGTGGCGCTTGCGCTCGTTCGCGGCGAGCTCCATCGCGCAGCACACGCATTCGTCCGTGCCGCACAGCCTTCGCTGCTCGCGCCACTCGGCCTCGACCTTGCGGAACGCCTGATCGATGAGCGTCGCGGCGAGCGCCGCCGTCGGGATCGACTGATCGCCGGCGCCCATGTTCTGGGCGATGCCGCCGACCGACTCGATCACGTCGCGCTCGAGCTCGAGCAAGCCGATGACATCGAACTGCCGCCGCACCATCTCGGTGATCAGCTCCTCGGCGAGGAGCTGCGCCACCGTGGGTCCGACCGTGCCCGGGAGCGCCTTGTCGGCGCGCCGCGACATCACGACGCCACCCCGTTGCTACCAGGGGCCGCGGTCACGCCGGCGGTCGCCAGCCTGGCCTGCTTCACCAGCACGTCGCGCAGCTGTTGCGCGAGGGCCGGGTTGTCGTCGAGGTGCGCCTGCACCTTGTCCTTGCCCTGGCCGAGCTTGACGCCCTCGTACGAGTACCAGGTGCCCGACTTCTCGACGATGCCGAGCTTCTCGGCGGTGTCGACCAGCTCGCCCAGCTTGTTCACGCCGGTGCCGTACATGATGTCGAACTCCGCCTCGCGGAACGGCGGCGCGAGCTTGTTCTTCACCACCTTCACGCGCACCTCGCTGCCCACGGACTCCTCGCCCCGCTTGATCACCTTCTTCTTGCGGATGTCGAGGCGCACCGAGCAGTAGAACTTGAGCGCGTTGCCGCCGGTGGTCGTCTCCGGGTTTCCGTAGACCACGCCGATCTTCATGCGCAGCTGGTTGATGAAGATCACGACGGTCCTCGTGCGCGAGATGATCGCCGTCAGCTTGCGCAGCGCCTGGCTCATGAGCCGCGCCTGCAGGCCCATGTGCGAATCGCCCATCTCGCCCTCGATCTCCGCGCGCGGCGTCAGCGCCGCCACCGAGTCCACAACGATCAGGTCGATCGAGCTGGTGCGCACCAGCTGATCGACGATCTCGAGGGCCTGCTCGCCGCAGTCCGGCTGCGACACCAGGAGGTCCTCGAGCTGGACGCCCAGCCGCTTGGCGTACTCGGTATCGAGCGCGTGCTCGGCGTCGATGAACGCGCACACGCCGCCCATCTTCTGCGCCTCCGCGATCGCGTGCAGGGTGAGCGTGGTCTTGCCGCTCGACTCCGGCCCGAAGATCTCCACGATCCTCCCGCGCGGCAGCCCGCCCGTCCCCAGCGCCACGTCGAGCGCGATCGATCCCGTCGGGACGACCTCCACCTCGCGCGTCTCGCTGCCGTCGAGCCGCATGATCGACCCCGACCCGAACTGCTTGTGGATCACCTTGATCGCTTCCGCGATCGCCTTCTGCTTCTTGTCCTGCGACATCCGTTCCTCCTGCCCGCCGCCCATTGCTCGCGCCATGCCACGCGCAACCCCTCGGATCTTCGTCGTGTCTGTCCGATTCCCGGACACGCGCGGCCGGCCCACCGGACGTCGCCGTCCGGCTCACCGTCCACCGTCGCTACCCGCCGCTCACCGTCGCTACCCGCCGCTCACCGAACCCGGGTGATTCACGATTCGCCAGCGGGTTGGTACGGTGGGACTCGCGCGCCAACGCGCATGTGGGGATCATGGGAACCCGCCACGACCACCGTCCGTCCGGAGCTCGAACCACGGAGCGTCGCGCTACCGACGGCGTGGCCGCGGGGCGGACCAGCTCGACGGCGTCGCTGACGGCGTCGTCGTCCGCGCCGGCGTCCGCCGAGGACGACGGCACTGCGGCTCCGATCGGCGCGTTGCTGGGCGACGGTGGGACGCTGCAGCTTCGCGCCGAGCGTGACGGCTACCTGCGTGGCCTCTGCGACGCCGCGGTACGCCCGGATCTGCACGACACGCCTGCGCGCGGCGACGGCGGCAGCGGCGGCGGCCGTGGCGGCGGTAGTGGGCTGCCGGAATCGCTTCAGGCCGGCATGAGCCGTTCGTTCCAGACCGACTTCTCGGACGTGCGGGTGCACCAGGACTCGAGCTTCGCAGCCGACCTCGGCGCACATGCCTTCGCGCGCGGCGACGACCTCCACTTCGCTCCCGGCCACTACGATCCGTCGAGCACGCACGGCCGCGAGCTGATCGGGCACGAGCTCGCGCACGTGGTTCAACAGCGCGATGGGCGCGTCGCCGCCACGGTCCAGGCGAGCGGCGCGGCGCTCAACGACGATGCGGCCCTCGAGGCCGAGGCCGACGAGCACGGCGCGCGCGCCGCCCGCGGCGAGGTGGTGGCCCGCGTCGCCTCGCCGGCGAAGCCCTCGTCGACCGCCTCGCCGGTCGCACAGGGCAAGCTCTCCGACGCGCAGGCCTACGCGAGGAAGCACCTCGGCCACAACGGCGTGGTCAACATGGCGTGGGTCACCGGGTACGTGAACAACCCCGGTAACCCGGCGGGGCACCGGCGCGGGCTGCTCCAGGCCTTCAATCGCGGACACACCGAGCGATGGAAGCTCGCGGAGCCCGCCGATCTACACGCGCCGGCTGCAGCCGCGGCCGCCCCGGTGGCGATGGAGGAGGTCCCGCTCGCGTCCTCGGCGTCGAGCGAGGAGGAGGTCGAGCAGGTCGAGGAGGAGGAAGAGGCCGAGGAGGCGGACGACGGCGGCGGCATGGGGGCCTTCGGCGCGGAGCACGGCGAGCTCGACGACGAAGAGGAGGCGTCGTCGGAGTCGTCCTTCCTCCCCACGCCGATGCTCACCTCCGCGGCGGCGCAGGCCGCCTTCGCGGGCTCGCCGTTCGTCATGGGCCAGTTCGGCGGAGGCACGGGCTCGCGCGCCGGTGACGCGGCGCTCCTGAGCGCGCGCCAGTCGCGACGTGAGCTCGCCATCGATCTCGGCACCGGCGGTCAGCGCGAGCAGGCGGCGCGGTTCCGCGGCGCCGAGCGCAAGATGGACCCGACCGCTTCCGAGTCCGAGTGGGAAGACGACGACGACCTCGCCGTGGCGGCCGCCGCCAGGAAGCCGGCGAAAGGGAAGGGCAAGGCGGAGAAGCGCGGTCGGTCGCCGGTCCGGAAGCACCTGTTGCTCACCCACGCGCACGCGGACCATGTCGGCAAGCCCGGCGATCGCAGCGCCTTCGAGCGGGTTCACACGGGCGCGTCGGCGCCCGAGCTCCCGGCGGCGGCGGCGGCGCGCGTGCAGCCCGTACCGGCAGGTGGAGGTCCCATGTTCGCGTGGCGTCAGAAACGCGGCCAGCTCAGCGTCGGTGGCAGCGCGATCGCGCCGCTGCCCGTCGAGGACGCGCAGGACGCCAACGAGGAGAGCCTTGGGGCGCTCCTCCGCGTCGACCAGCGCGGCGACGACGGCGCGCAGCAACGCCTCTTCAGCATGTTGACCATGGGCGACATGACGCCGCACGAGGCCCGGGGTCCGGTGGACGCCGCGGTCGCGGCCGACGGCCACGTCCCCGACGTGATCAAGATTCCGCATCACGGGTCCGAGCACAACCTCGCCGCGATCCCGCCCAAGGCGATCGGCAAGCACACCCGCATCCTCATCTCGGGCTACACGATGACCGCGACCGCCAAGCTCGCGGCCTTCGTGAAGGCCAACAACCCGGGCGAGGTCTTCATCTTGTTCGAATCCCGCGAGGTCGCGGAGCGCCTCACCAGCACGGAGGCCTGGAAGCGCCTGAAGGAGCTGGGCGTGCAGGTCGCGAGGGACTACTACATCTATGTCGACGCGGACGGCGAGGTCCGGACCGCGGCGACCAAGTTCTAGCGCACGCGGCGCCGCCGTTACTGCGGCGTGACGGTCACGTTCACGCGCGCGCCCGGCAGCGAGCCGGGGCCGGAGCAGCCGAAACCGCCGCTGCGCAGGTACTCGACGGCGATCGGGTCCGACACGCAGACCCACGCGCCCGCGTCGGTCGGCTCGTCATCCTCGTAGACGCGGATGCGCATCGACGTGCCGGCCGCCACCGTCACCGCTGGCGTGTCGTAGTTCCAGGCCGGCGCGGTGCTATCGGTGATCGTGGGCGCGCGGTACGTCGTGCCGTCGATGGTGAGCTCGACGAACGGGTCGGGCAGACCCCCGCTCTCGTCCCACGACGCGCCCATGTCGTCCACGCTCGGCAGCGTGCCCGTCGTCACCGTGAACACGTAGCTCCGACCGAACGCCGGCTGGCACACGTCGTCGAGGCAGATGGTGTCGCCCGTGCAGTCGAACGGATTCGACACGACACACGCCTGGCACGCGCCGCCGCCGCAGTCGGGGCCGTCGCCGCCGCACGCCACGAGACTCGCGAACGCAGCGGCGGCAGCCCCGACGGTGACGACGTACAGCTTCATGGCGTTCGCAAGCTGTACGTCGGAACGGCCGCCCGGTTCAAGCGCGCAATCGCCGGCCCTCAGGGCGCGTTGACGAGCGGCACGCGCACCTCGAGCCGCTTGACGTTGCTCTGCAGCGCGGCGCTCAGCGGCCCGCTCTCGGTGAGCGTCTGGCAGGTCGGGCGCGGGAACGACAGCGGGTTCTCCCCGTTGCACACCTCGGCCTCGAGCCCGGCCGGCACGAGCAGCGCGCGCACCTGTCCGAGGTACGTCGAGCCGGTCGACACCTTGTAGACCCCCTCGGCCACCGAGTACGACGCACCCGCGAAGTCGGTCGACGAATACGTCACGACGCGCGGCGCCACCTTCACGTACGACGCGAGGTTGTCCATGGCGAACCCCGCGAACTGGTTCTGCGGCGTGCCGGGCAGCTTCAGGAGCGCCGGCACGCCGAACGTGCCGCCGACGGCCGAGATGCACGAGAGCAGGCTCGGCGTCTCGCCGTCGCACAGCGTGATCGCCTGACCGGGCGCGACCCACGCCGACGACGCCGCGTTGTTCCCCACGATCGCGAGCTGCCCTTGCGACGCCTTGTACGTCCCCGGCGTGAACCACTGGTTGGCGCCGAGGAAGCCCTTCTTCTCGGCGACGTTGGCCCAGACCGTGATCTCCACGTTCTGGATGTTGTTGTTGTACGTCGCGGTCAGCGCGCGCCGCGTCGAGGTGTACGTCGTGCACACCGACGAGGTGCAGAGCTTGGCGCGGAATCCGGGCGGGATGACGATCGAGCTCACCGTCGCCAGGTTCGGGTGCGAGACGCGATCGTGGTAACCCGGCCCGAGCGGCCACGACGTCCCGCCGAGCTCGTCGTTCGGGAACATCCGGACCACGCCGGGATAGAGGCTGTTGATCGACTGGATGTCACCGGCGCTCAGCGTCGGTCGCGCGGCGCCGTACGCGAGCTGGACCATGCGGCACGACCGCATCAGCGACGTCGTGTCGAACGCCCACAGCGCCTCGCCGTCGCCGTTCCCGTCGAGCGTCTCGGAGAGGCTCGAGCACGCGACGGCGTCGGGGTGCACGTCCTCCTTGCGCAGCCCGAGCGCGTAGCCGAAGAGGTGCAGCGACAGCGCCTCCGTCCAGTTCTGGCGCGAGGCCGGGTCGGCGCCGAGCAGCGTGCCGTTGCACATCGGGATGTAACCGCCGCCGCCGCCGCCCGGAGATCCGCTGCCGGTGTCGACGCAGGTCGACGCCGCCGGTCCGAGCAGGTTGATCGCCATCGTCGGGCCGGTGGCGAGGGCGCGCGCCTCGGTGCCGTGCATCGACCAGCCGTCGACCTCGTGATGTCCGATGCGGATGTCGGGCTGGTTCCACGGCGAGTCGCACGACGGCCAGATCTCCAGAAACTTGAGCTTGCTCACGCGACCCCATTCGGTGCGCACCGCTTCGTTCACCCACTGCCGCGCCTCGGCCATGAGCGGGCCCTTGACGGGATCGTTACTGTAGGCGCTGTCCTCCCAGCAGACCTCGATCCACTCGTGGTCCCAGCCGGTGCCGTACTCGTGCACGCCGAAGAGCGCGTCGGCCGGATCGCCGTCGAGCCGCACCTCCGCCGGCGGCTCGATCTCGAGGAGCTCGAGATCCGGATCCGCCGCGTCGTCGGTGTCGACGCAGGCGACGAGGGGCAGGGCCAGGACCGACGACGCGAGCAGCAGCTTGAGCATGGCGCCGCGAATTGCAGTCGGCGCGCCAGGCACCGCGCCCGGCATTCCGCGCGCTTGCGCGGCGCGAACGGCGCTTGCCAAGGCGAACTGCCCAGACGACTCGTGGCATTGTCGGCGACGGATGCAGATCGACGCCCGGCTCCGGCTGTTCCTCTACATCGTCGGCGTCTTCTTGACCTGCCTGATCATCGGCAACCTGATCGGCGGCAAGCTCACGTCGATCTGGTTGTTCGGTGACGAACGTCTCATCTCCGTCGGCGAGCTCTCGTTCCCGCTCACCTTCGTGCTCACCGACATCGTCAACGAGTTCTACGGCCGCAAGGCGGCGCGCCAGATCACGATGCTCGGTCTCTTCATGACGGCGCTCGCGTTCGGGATCATCCACCTCGCCGCCGCGGTGCCGTTCTCCGGGAAGACGGCGATCACGCCCGCCGCGTTCGAGAACGTCTTCACGAGCGCGGGCCGCATCCAGATCGCGTCGATGGTGGCCTACCTCGTCGCGCAGTTCCTCGACATCAGCGTGTTCTTCTTCATCAAGAAGGCCACCGGCGACCGCTTCCTGTGGCTCCGCTCGACGGGGTCGACCTTCGTGTCGCAGGCCATCGACACGATCCTGGTGGTCTCGATCGCCTTCCCGCACCTGCCCACCAGCGTCCTCGTGAACATCATGATCACGTCGTACGCGGTGAAGGTGTTTGCGGCGCTGTGCATGACGCCGGTCATCTACGGCGTGCACGAGGTGCTCGAGCGCCACTACAAGCTGACGCCGGTGCCGCTCGAGGAGCGCGCGGCCTGACGCGTGGCGCCTAGCGCCAGTCGTCGATCAGCGGGCAGTCGGCGATGCCGTGCTTCGTGGCCGCCACCTGCAGGTGCTTGCGGCGCGCGTCCTTGTCCTGGCCGAGCTTCGCGAAGTCGACGAGGAACGCGCGGCCCTCCTCGGACGTGATGTTCGAGTTGAGCCACTGCGCCATCATGTACGTGCCCTGCCCCGACGAGTCCTGGTCGGCGCCGGAGAGCTTCTTCGCGTTGCAGATCTTGTCGAGGTCGCGCCGCATGGCACCGGCGCCGCCGCTCGCGGGTGCGGAGCTGCCGCTCTGGCAGGCGGCGAGCGCGGCGAGCACGAGGGTGAGGACGAGTCGGGACTTCATGGCTGCGACCATAGTACGCGTCCACGGATCTGGAACTGAGCGCCGGTTCCCGCTATGAACGGGGGTACCGCGCCACCGCGCGGCCCGAGGAGCCAGAGTCCATGGCCTACGTCGTCGCCGACCCCTGCGTGAAGTGCAAGTACACCGACTGCGTCGCGGTCTGCCCCGTCGACTGCTTCTACGAAGGTAAGAACTCGCTCGCGATCAATCCCGACGAGTGCATCGACTGTGGTGCGTGCGAGCCCGAGTGCCCGACGACCGCGATCTTCGAGGAGAGCGAGCTCCCCGCGAAGTGGGCCGTCTACAAGGACATCAACGCGGTCGTCTCCGGCGCCAAGGCCGCGGGCGACATCGACAAGGGCGTGCTTCCGGCGCACCTGGCTTCGGCGATCGATGGCGCGTCGACCTGGCCGAACATCACCGAGCAGAAGAAGCCGCTTCCCGGCGCGGATGACGCCGCCAAGGAAGAGGGCAAGATCGCAGCGCTTTCGCTCGACGGACCCTGAGCGATCTCGCATCGATCTCGCGATCAGTCCCGCCGAGGGCGAGACTGAACGGTTGCGCAGTTCCCAGCGTGGTCCGGCCACGTGTCTACGGGATATGCGTCACCGAAACCGTCTTCCGATCCCCGCTCGACTTCTTCCGGCCGCCGCGCTCGCCGCGCTCCTCGCATCCGCGGCATCGGCGTGCACCACCATGGGGCCGACGCCGGCCACCACCGGCTTCACGGCGCGCCCGATGCCGCGCGCCGGGCTCGACGTGCAGGTCGGGCTCGTGCCCGGCCACAACCTCAGCTCGTCGGTCGTCGAGTCGCCCGACGGCAACAGCATCAAGCAGCTGTCCGCGGCCGCGCAGTTCGACGAGCTCATCGGCATCCCGGGGCTCGTGCTCGGTGCCCGCGTCTTCGGCAACGAGGGCGACACGCCGCTCGAGCCGGTGATCGGCTACCGCCGCGAGCTCGGCGATGGCGTGGCGTCGCTGGCCGGCTTCCTGTTCGGCACGCACGCCGAGCACGAGGAGTACGGCGCGTCGTACGCCGTCACGCGGCTGGGCGGCGAGCTCGCCGGCGACGTCCGCGTCCTCGAGCACCGCTGGGTCGAGCCACACGTGTTTGGCGGCTTCAACGTGCATCACCTGTCGGCCGACGGCACGTACTGCACCGACGCCAACATGCAGTGGGCCGAGGACTGCCCCGAGCCCGACGAGCCGGTGAAGCCGGTGGTGTCGTCGTCGGTCGAGGGCACCTTTCCGTCCGCGCACGTCGGCATCGCCGCCGAGATCATGCGGCACGGCGATTCGTGGTTCCACGGGGGCCGCATCGCGTTCATGGCGGCCGGCGGCGTGATGCCACACGTCGAGTCGACGATGCAGAGCGACAACGAGTCGTACTTCTCGTTCGGGCTCACGCTCTCGGTCGGCATCGGCGCCGGCGACGAGTGATCGCGGCTAGACTCGGGGAATGTTCTTCGATGCCGAGTACGCAGAGCGGGTGACGCTGCGCGACGGCACCGAGGTCGTGGTGCGGCTCATCCGCCGCGATGACAAGGAGCTCCTGCGGCGCGGGTTCCTGCGGCTGTCGGCCGAGAGTCGGTACCGGCGCTTCTTCGCGGCGAAGCATGACCTCTCGCCGTCGGAGCTGCGCTACCTCACGGAGGTCGACGGCACGCACCACTTCGCGCTCGGCGCGACGTCGCTCGACGGTCGCGAGGGGCTCGGGGTGGCGCGTTTCATCCAGCTCGACGGCGAGCCGGGCGTGGCCGAGGCGGCCATCGCCGTCCTCGACGAGCATCAGGGCAAGGGGCTGGGCTCGCTGCTCTTCCAGCGGCTGGTCGCCGCCGCGGCCGAGCGCGGCGTGATGCGTTTCCGCTGCGAGATGCTCGGCTCGAACCAGGGCATGGCCGACCTCGTGCTCTCGCTCTCGCCCGAGGCGCCGGCAACCGCCGTCTCCGCCGGCGTGATGTCGATGGAGTTCGCGCTGCCGCACGTCGAGCCCGAGGCGCCGGCCGGCAAACCGCCGCGCGAGACCGGGCTCTACCGGTTCTTCGGGCTGGTCGCCAAGGGCGAGATCGAGTGGACGGCGGCCTGGAAGCGCCTCGGGCTGCGTTTCCTGGGCGAGGACATCTCGGCCGCGGCGCGCAGCTGGGACGGTCAGTCCATCGACGAGTCGGAGTGACTGATGAGCACCGAGCACGGTGCGTGACGGATGATCGCCTCGGCCACGCTGCCGAGGACGATGCGGCGCAGGCCGCGATGACCGTGCGTGCCGACGGCGACGAGGTCGAAGCCCTCCGCGGCGGCCAGCTCGGTGACGACGTCGGCGGCCGAGCCGTGCACGAGGCGGAACGTCACGGGGCGACCGGCGGCGTTCTGCGCCGCCTCGAGCTTCGCGCCCTGTTCGGTCGCGGCCTGCGTGAGCGCGGTGCGCAGCGTGCCGAGCGCGCCGGTGCGATCGCCCAGCGCCGACAGCCCCCACGATCCGACGGGATACGTCCACGCGTTCACGACGTGCACCTCGGCGTCGGGCGCGGCGACACGCAGCGCGCTCTCGAGCGCGCGCTCGGCGGCCCTGGCGAAGTCGGTCGCGACGAGGATCTTGTGGAAGCGGCCGTCGCCTGCCGCGCCGCGCGCGACGAGGACATTCTTGTGGGCGAGCCGCGAGAGCCGTTCGGCTACCGAGCCGAGGAAGAAGCGGCGCACCCCGGTGCGGCCGTGCGTGCCGCAGATGATGAGGCCGGCGCCGCGCTCGCGCGCCATCTCCGCGATGGTCTCCTCGGGCTCACCGACCTTGCGTACGCCTGTCGCCTTCACGCCGGCGGCGGCGGCGCGCGCGACGCGCGTGGCCAGCTCGCGTTCCTCGTACTCGGCGAGCTCCTTCTGCAGCGACGACAGCTCGAGGGCCGCGACCTCCGCCTCGGGCGTGATCGACGCGCTCGCGCCTTGTTCGGCCGGCGTCTCGACGAACACGATGGTGAGGTGCGCGCTCTGCTGGCGCGCCACGGCGAGCGCACGCGCGAGCGCGAGGTCGGCGGGCGCCGAGAAGTCGGTGGCGAGCAAGATTTCGCGCATCGGCATGGCGGCTCCTCCTAGAATCGCACGAGTCGTGACCACCGACGACACACGCACGAGCAAGTTGCTGAGCTACGTCCTGCGCCATCACCCCGACGCCGCCGGGGTCACGCTCGATCCGCAGGGCTGGGTCGACGTCGACGCGCTCCTGCGCGGCCTGAACGCGCGCGGCACCGTGCTCACGCGCACGGACCTCGACCGTATCGTCGCCGCGGACCGCAAGGGCCGCTACGCTTACTCCGACGACGGAGCGCGCATTCGCGCGAACCAGGGCCACTCCGTCGAGGTCGACCTCGGCTACGAGCCGGCCGTGCCGCCCGCGCTCCTCTATCACGGCACCGCGGAGCCGAACGTCGCGTCCATCATGGCGACCGGGCTCGACCGCCGCGAGCGCCACCACGTGCACCTCTCCGCCGCCGTCGCGACCGCGCGGCAAGTGGGCGGCCGCCACGGGCGTCCCGTCGTGCTGAACGTCGACGCGGCGCGCATGCACGCCGACGGCTTCGCGTTCTTCGTCACGGCCAACGGCGTGTGGCTGGTCGAGCGTGTGCCGCCCGCGTACCTGACGGTGCCCGCCCTCGCACGCTGATGGCGCGCGCCTGCATGCGCGGTGCAGGCGATCGCGCGCAGTGATGGCGCGCGCCATCACCCGCACCGCCGAAGCCTGTGATTCTTCACGACCCGGGAGTGGGTACGGCCAGTGCTACAGGCTGCCGGCGAACGGAGGGTTCTTCATGTTGCGAGCACTTCGCGTGTGCATCGTCGTGCTGTCGTTCGTCCTCGTCACGGCCGCCGGCTGCGCTGCCGGCGATCCACCGGCGACCGAGACCGATCCCGAGGATCTCGGCGGCGGTGGCGGCTGGGAGGGATCGAACTGCATGGGCGCGAACTACGGCATCACGCTCATCGGCGAGGACGACCAGCTGGTGACGGTGCGCCAGAGCACCGCGATCGGTGTCGTCGTCGACGAGATCCAGCTGGCCAGCCAGCGCAACGACGACGACGGGCTCGAGGTCATGGTCGACGGGCTCGATCGCTTCCTCGCGGTTGGCCTGCGCAACTGGCAGCACAAGATCGCCGAGGTGCTGCTGCCCGACGAGCACTGGGTCACGTCGCTCGATCGGGTCACCGACGAACGCGGCCGCGGTCACTACAACATCCTCGGCGTGTTCTCGCCGTGTCAGCCGGTCATCGGCAGCCTGTCGCCGGCGGTCGCGCGCACGCTCGCGATGTTCCTCTACGCGCTCAGCCAGATGGCGTCGTGTCCCGACGCCGATGCGGCCGAGGCCGACGGCAACTTCGTCTCCGTGCGCGTGCGGCTGCAGGCCTCGCGCGTGCTGGCCGGGCAGCTGCCGGCGGCGCCGCCATCGCCGACGCTGGCGGAGCTGTTCGCGTCGGCGGGCGCGCGTCCGATCGCGCCCGGGGCGACGCCCGATCCGACGATGACCTGCATCCTGCGTGGGCCGCCCGAGCCGCGGTACCCCGTGCCCGAGCCCGTCGAGCCCGTGGTCGTGACGACGACGCCCGATGTCGATGTCGACGTGCTTCCGCTCCCACCCGCGCTGCCGCCGCCACTGCCGCCGCCGCTGCCGCCGATCGACGCGCCGCGCGCCAGCTATCACATCGCCGCGACGAAGGGGCCCTGTCTGGTCGAGGCGCGCGTCGAGGCGGTGGTGACCACCGTGCCGCGCTTTCACCCGACGCTGCCGTCGGGGCCGGCCGGCGAGCCGGTCGCGTTCGCCGGCGAGCCTGTCGTGCAATCGGCGGGCGCGCTGGGCGCCGCCTCGCCGGTGCGGCATTTCCTCGCCGACAACCACGTCGGGACGATCGACGAGGTGCACGGTTCGTCGACCTGCGACGATCCGAGCTACGGACCGTATGGCTCGCGGTGGAATCCATGCCCCGCCGCGCTCGCGCGCTGGCACTTCGACGGCGCCGCCGTGAAGCGCAAGGCGGCGCAGCTGCCGCCCGACCTCGAGCTGGCGCTCTCGCCGTTCTTTCCGGCGGGCGCGGTGTCGGACGGGATCATCGTCATCATCCCGTTCGACGCGGCGCCGCGCTGCATGGCGGAGTGTCCGCCGGAGAGCGGCCCGCCGAGCGGAGACGCGTGCGAGTGAACGCCGTCGAGGCGCCGGCGCGCGGCGGTACGAGCACGGTCTATCGCGCGGTGCTGGGCGCCACGCCCTGTGTGATGAAGGTCGCGGACGTGTCTGCGGCCTCGATCGCATCGCTCGATCGCGAGGCGCTGGTGCTCTCGCACCTGCATGCGCCGCTCGCACCCGCCCTGGTCGGCCGCACGCGCACCGACGAGGGTCGCGCCGCGCTGGCGCTCGAGCCCATCGACGGCGTGACGCTCTCGCAGTGGCGCCGTGACGCCGCGCTGCCGCGCCGGCTCGTGGTCGCGACTCGCCTGTGCGAGCGCGTCGCCGGCATCCACGCACGCGGGGTCGTGCACGGCGATCTGAGCGGGCGGAACGTGCTCGTGACCGCGACCGACGACGTGCGCGTGATCGATTTCGGGTCGGCCCGCCTGCTCGGCGTGGAGACGCGCGATGGCGGGCGGCTGGCGACGCCCGCGTATCTGGCGCCCGGCAGCGATGGCGCCCCGGCGACGTTCGCCGACGACGTCTACGCCATGGGCGTGCTCCTGTTCGAGCTGTGCACCGGGCGGCTTCCCTTCACGGGTGCGGGCCGGGCGCTGCGGCAGGCGCACGAGCTGCAGCGACCGCCGTTGCCGTCGCGGGAGGCCGCGGTGTCGCGTGCGATCGACGAGGTCGTCGCGCGCTGTCTCGCCAAGGACGCGAGCGCGCGTTTCGTCGACGGCGCGGCGCTGCAGGCCGCGTGGACGGCGGGGCTCGGCGACGTGGATCGCCCGCCGTACGCTCCCGGCACGGGATCGAACACCGCGGACGTGGCGCCGGTCGATCACACCGCGTTCGCGGCGCCCGTCGATCGCAGCGTGCACGCGGCGCTGCTCGGGTTCCGCTGCGGCGGTGACCTCGGGACGGCGCTGCGTGTCGTCGAGGCGCAGGGTGGTGCGGTCGCGCATGTCGCCGCGGAGATCGTGGTCGCGGCGTGGACGCGCGGCGCGGCGCCCGATCGCGCGGCCGCAGCGGCGCGGCGCGCGCTCGCGGCGCTCGGGGCGCGCGACTTCGCCGGAACGACGGCGACGGTTCGCGTCGACGCGCGCGGCGTGGTGCGCGGCGCCGCGGCGCTGGAGCTCGCCACGCGCATCGCCG
>DATLEB010000132.1:0-30602 GCA_035525615.1 Kofleriaceae bacterium
GCACGCGAGCAGGTCGACCGGCAGGCCACGCAGCTGCGCACGGCCTACAAGGTGAACGAGATCATCCAGCGCGACCTCGACCTCGATCGCACGGTCGACGCCATCGCGCGTGCGCTCGTCGACGAGGCCGAGTTCGCGGGCGCCGAGCTCGAGATCTCCGCCCACGTCGGTGACGTCGCCGTCGCGCGCGCGGTTCACCGAGGCGTGACGGAGGGCCAGGCGTTGACGCGCGCGCTCGAGGTGCAAGGTGAAGGCATCGGCGAGCTGCGCGTGTTCCCGAAGGAGGACGCCGACCGCGCCGAGCACGAGGACCTACTGGCGTTCATCGTGCCGACGGTGGCGATGGCGCTGCACAACGCCCTCAGCTTCCACGCGGTGCAGGACTACCGGCGCGGCCTGGAGCGGCGGGTCGAGGAGCGAACCCATGATCTGAGCCTCGCGCGCGACGAGCTCGCCGCGACGGTGAAGAGCCGCGAGAAGCTGTTCCAGAACATCAGCCACGAGTTCCGCACGCCGCTCTCGCTCATCCTCCTGTCGGTCGACACGCTGCTCGCTGCGGCGCACAACCGCGACGACACCGCGGCGGCGGCGCACCACACCACGGTCACCACGAGCGCACGCAAGCTGGTGCGCATGGTCGACGAGCTCCTGCTGCTCGCCGCCGGGCGCGAGCGCGAGCTCACGGTGCACGCCGAGCCGCTCGATCTGCACGCGGCGATCACGGCGTCGGCGGCGGGCTGGCGGCTCGCGGCCGAGGCGGCCGGCCTGTCGCTCGTCGTGACGTGTCCGACGAGCCTGCCGGTCAGCGCCGATCCGATCGCGCTCGAGCGCGTGCTGGCCAACCTGCTCTCGAACGCGGTGAAGTTCTCGCCGCCGGGCGGGACCATCAGCATCGTGGTGACGCCGGGGGACCGCGTCGCCGTCGAGGTCGCCGACACCGGCATCGGCATCGACGACGATCTGCGCGGACGCCTGTTCGGCCGCTTCGAGCAGGGCAAGGGCGGTATCGCGAGCCGCGGCGGCTCGGGCATCGGCCTCTCGCTCACGCGCGAACTGGTGCGCGCCCACGGCGGCGACATCGAATGCCTCCCCAACCCCGGCGGCGGCACGATCTTCCGCTTCACGCTCGCCACCGCCACGTCGCTGCCCGCGACCGGGATGACGTCGCTGCGCCTCGCCCCGGGTGATTACGGCGTGTCGACCGGGACGGAGACCGTGCCGTCGCGCATCGAGGCGCGCGGCACCAGCCTCGGGACCATCCTGCTCGCCGAGGACGATCTGGCGCTGGCCGGCTCCATCGCGCGGCTCCTCGCCGGCGACTACACCATCCTGGTCGCGCACGACGGCTCGCACGCGCTCGCGCTCGCCGAGCAGCATCATCCCGACCTGCTCGTCACCGACGTGCAGATGCCGGGCATGGACGGCTTCGAGCTGACGCGCCGCTTCCGGGAGATGCCCGGCGTGCCGCCGGCGCCGGTGCTCGTCCTCACCGCGCGCGCCGGCATGGACGATCGGCTGACCGGGTTCGGCGTCGGGGCGGTCGACTATCTGACCAAGCCGTTCGATCCCGTCGAGCTGCGTGCCCGCGTGCGTTCGCAGCTCGCCCATCGCGAGCTGACCCGGCAGCTGTACGACGCGGAGAAGCTGGCGTCGCTCGGCGCGATGTCCGCCGGCCTGGCGCACGAGCTGCGCAACCCGGCCAACGGCATCGTCAACGCGGTCGCGCCCCTCAAGGAGATGCTGCCGCCCGAGTTCGCCGACCCCGACCACCCGGTGACGCAGCTCATCGACGTCATGGCGGAGTGCGCCGATCAGGTCGCGTACCTCTCGCGCCAGCTGCTCGGCTTCCGCCGCTCCGGCGAGCTCGATCTGCGGCGCGTGCCGGTCGGCGACGTGATCGACCGCGCGCTCGCAAACGCCTCGGCCGCGCTCTCCGGGATGGATCTCCGGAACAAGCAGACCTACACGGGCCCGATCCGCTGTGCGGCACCCGTGATGTCGCAGGTGCTCACCAACCTCCTCGAGAACGCGGCTCACGCCGCCGGGCCGGGAGGCTGGATCGAGGTCTCCACGTCGAAGCGCCCGGGACGCGTGACGATCGAGGTCACCGACAGCGGCCCCGGTGTGCCACAGGCCATCCGGGACCGGATCTTCGAGCCGTTCTTCACGACCAAACCCCCCGGCCAGGGTACCGGCCTGGGACTTTCCACTTCCCGCGACCTCGTCCATCGACATGGGGGTACACTCGAGCTCCGGGCTCGGGGTGAGCGCACCGTGTTTGCGGTCGATCTCCCGGAGCCACCCGAGGTGAGCTGATGACGGCATCCCACGCACCCGAGACGACCGACGCCGGACCCCTGGTGCTCTACGTCGACGACGAGCGTCCGAACCGCATCGTGTTCGAGCGCTCGTTCGCCGGGAAGTTCCGCATCAAGACGGTGCCCGACGGCCATGAAGCGTTGAACATCCTCGCGACCGAGACGGTCGCGGTGCTGCTCACCGACCAGCGCATGCCGCTCATGAGCGGCGACGATCTGCTCCGGCGCGTGAAGAAGGACCACCCGGCCGTCGTGCGCGTCGTCATCACGGCGTACGCGGACATCGAGCCCATCCTGGCGGCGATCAACGAGGGCCTGGTCGCGCGCTACATCGTGAAGCCGTGGAACCGCGAGGAGCTCGACCAGCTCCTGCGCTGGGCGATCGCGGCGTGGCAATTCTCGCGCGACTCGGCGGCGTTGCAGCACCGCTTGCTCGAGACCGAGCGCCTGGCGACGCTGGGCAGCATCGTCGGTGCGGTCGTGCACGATCTCAACCAGCCGGTCGTGAGCATGCTCATGAACTGCGATCGGTTGAGCTATCTGGCCAAGGCCGTGCCGGTGGTGGCGACGATGGCGGAGAGCGCCAACCTCGCGCCCAAGGATCGCGAGCTCGTGATGGATCTCGTGGCCGAGCTGGCCGAGATCGTCGGCGAGCTCGGGCAGAGCGCGAACCACATGCGAGGCATGACCGCAGACCTGCATCAGTTCCTGCGCGGCGGCCAGCGCCAGCAGGTCGGGACGAGCGAGCCGGTGCCGGTCATCCGCCACGCGCTCGGTGTGTGCGCGGACGTCGCCGTGCGCGCGCGCAGCTTCCTGCGCTACGACGGGCCGGACGCGTTGCCGGCGGTGCGCATGAGCGCGACCGAGCTGACGCAGGTGCTCATCAACGTCGTGACCAACGCCGCGCAAGCGGTCGGTGATCGCGGCGTGCCCGACGGTGGCGTCGTGGTGTCGGCGGCGATCGAGCCGAGCGCAGTGCGCTTCGAGATTCGCGACACCGGCGGTGGGATCCCGCCCGAGGTGCTCGAGCGGATCGGCACGCCGTTCTTCACGACCAAGCGCCAGGGCACGGGGCTGGGCGTCGCGCAGTGCCAGCGCATCGTGGGTAAGTCCGGCGGCGCGTTCCGCATCCAGACCGAGATCGGGCGCGGCACGACGGTGGTGTTCACCGTGCCGATGCGCCCCGACGCGTAGTCGCGGTCAGGGTGCCGCGCAGCGATCGCGCCAGGCGCTGACCGCGGCGTGGTCAGGACCGTCGGGGAACCGCGCGAGGTACGCGCGGAGGAGCGGCGCGGCGGCGCCGCAGTCGGTCGCGGCGTGGAGCACGCCGAGTCGGGCGAGCGCGGCGGCGGCGCGCGGCGAGTCAGGGAAGCGGCGGTAGTAGTCGGCGAGACAGGCGACGCGGCTGGAGCGATCGTCGGCGGCGACGAGCGTGCAGCGCAGGTGCGCCGATGGCTCGGCGAGGACGGCGCCGTGCGGGTGCGCGTCGAGCGCGTCGAGGTGGCGGCGCGCGGCGGTCGCGTCGTACGACGCGTCGAGGCGCGCCAGATCGAGGAGCGCGGTCGCCGCGTCGCGGCTGTCGGGCTGCGCGGCGACGAGCGCCTCCAGGGCGACGCGCGCGGCCGGCCGATCGCCGCGCCGCATCGCGCGGTCGGCCTCGGCATATGCGTCGGTGGGCGTCGCCGGCTCGCGCGTGGCCGGGGCCGCCGGCTCGTCGACGTCGGAGCGAACCGGCGAACGCGGCGCGGCGGCGACAGCGCGGCCGTCGACGAACGCGGCCCCCTGCCCCGCCGCCGGCGCCTGGATCGCGGGCGTCGGTGTCCTGGCGATCGTCTCGCAGGTGGCGCTCTCGCCGGCGCGGACGGCGCGTTCGCCAGCGTCGCAACGCAGGAGCAGCTCGCCGCGCATGACCGTGACGCGCGGCGCATTGGTGCGGTCGAGCGCGAAGGTCGCGCGCGTGACCGTGACGTGGAGATCGCCGTACGCGATCACGAGCGTGCCGTCACCGCGCGAGCGATCGACGAGCGCCGCGTCGGCGTCGACGACCGCGATGTCGTCGCGAAGCGTGACGCCGCCCGCCGACCCCCGTGAGCTCACGCGGCCGGGGCCGTACACCGTGACCTCGGCGGTGCCGATCGCCACGCGCTCGACGGCGCCGGCGCCGACGTCGATGGCGCCCCGCGGCGACGGTTCGCCGGCGGCAGCGCCGGGCGCGCGGGCCTGCGGCACGCCGGTGCGGCGCGAGTCGCCAGCGCCGGCGCCGGCGCCGGCGGAAAGCCAGCCGCTGCCAAACGCGATGGCCACAGCCGCCGCCGCGACGGCAAGCGCGACACCACCGACGACCAGCGCGCGCCTCGGCCCCGTCCCCCTGCCCGTGCCCCTGCCGCCGTCGGCAACAGGCGTGCGCAGCGCGGTCTGCAGCTCGGCGCCCACGCGTGCGCGCGTGAGATCGTCGAGCGAAGGCTCGACCTGGCGCAGGGACGCGAGCATCGCGTCGAGGCGGGCGTCGGCGGTTCGTGGGGCCGTCATCGGGACCTCCGGGCGGCGTTCAGGTCGTCGCGCGCGACGAGCTCCACGAGCTCGCGGCGCGCGTGGAGCACGCGCTGCTTCACGGCCGGGGTGTTGGCGCCCACGATCGCGGCCGCGTCGTCGAGCGACAGGCCCTCGACGGCGACCAGCACGAACGCGATGCGCTTGTCGGGCTTCAGTCGTTCGAGCAGCTCGAGCACCTGGCGCAGCTCGTCGCGCCGGCGCGTGCGCTCCTCGGGCGTCGGGTGACCATCGATGAGCTCGTCGAGCGCTTCGGCCGCGTACGCCACGGGACGCCGGCCGCGCCTCCGCAGGTGATCGAACGCGACGTGCACCGTGATGCGGTGCAGGAACGTCGGCAGCGCCGCGTCGCCGCGATACGCAGGCAACGCGCGGTGCAGCTCGAGGAACACCTGCTGCAGCAGGTCCTCGCGATCGTGCCCCGGTCCTACCAGCCGCGTCAGGCGCGCGAACACCCAGCGCGCGTGGCGGTTGTAGAGCGTGGCGAAGGCCGCGTGGTCGCCGCCGCGCGCCGCCTCGATGAGCGCGAGGTCGGAGGATTCGACGGGCACGGGCGATCGCGGTGCCACGGCCAGCGACACCGGGCTCATCGTCCCAGCACCATGGAGAGGCCAAGGGCCGCGGACACCGCGAACCGCGGTGTCGACGCTTCCTCGACGCCGACGCGCCGGATCACGATCCGGTTCTGGTACGCGTCGCCGCCGACCCCAGCGACGAGCCGCCACGGACCGCGGCCGACCGGCACCACCAGGCGGCCGGTGCCGCCGAGCGCGACCATCGTCGCCGAGGGCCGGTCCTCGACGTTGGAGAGGAACATCTGGCCGAGCAGCACGCCGCCGAGCACCTCGATCGTCCCGAAGCGCCGCCCGAGCATGAAGCGCCCGTGCGGCACCACCCAGCGCACGTCGCCGGCATCCGTGCTGGACCCGCTCAGGTGCACGCCGACCTCGCCCGCCGCGATCCAGCGCTCGCGCTCGCCTCCGAGCTCGATCGAGCCGACGAACGCGGCCAGATCGGTCCCCTCCATCCCGCGCGTGGCGCCGGTCCGGAACGTCAGCCACGGCCCGACACCCGACGGCTCGCTCGCACCGCCCGCCGCCGGCGGCTCCTCGAGATCCTCGAGAAACGGCGCCTGCGACGGGGCCACCGCCACGCGCCGCGGCGGCGCCGGCGACCGCGGCGGAAGCTCGATCGCGCCGAGGTCGTCCGGCTCGACGAGGTGAAGCGCCACGAGGCGCGCCGCGACGGCCCCGCTCGCCTCGCCGACCGCGACCTTCCAGGTGCCGTTCTCCGTGATCAAGCGCAACTCGGCGCCGCCCGAGCGCTCCACCTCGACGTCGACCTCCCCGCCACCCCCGCCGCCGCGCGCCTCGATGGCGTCGGCCAGCTCGTCGGCCGTGAACGGAACACCTGCTCCCACCACCACGCCGGCATGCGCGGCCCCGGCCGCGGCGGCGAGCATGGCGATGATCAGGGGACCGCGCACGACAGGTTGGTCGTCAGAGGCCGGCCCGAGGTAAAAAGAATCTTCGCGTTTCCCTTCGGCCGTGCCCGACGACTGTAGCGATACCATGGCCACGAACCTCCGCCTCCGCCGTCGTCTCCTCGCCGTCGCCCTCGTCACGTCGGCGACCGCCGCGCTCGCGGCCTGCACCATCGAGTTCGTCGACAACGATGACGGCGATGGCCAGGGCAGCGGCAGCCTCGACGCCGGCTTCGCCCCGGACGGCTGGGGCGGTGGCAGCCTCGACGCCGGTTCCTGGCCCGACGCCGTCACCGTCGAGGACGACGCGGCCATCGGGTCGATCGACGCCGGCGGCTGGTACTGCGGCGACGGCATCGTCCAGGGCATCGAGCAGTGCGACAACGGCCAGCAGGGCGTCAACACCGCCACGTGCGACCGCGACTGCACGCTCGCCGTCTGCGGCGACGCGCTCGTGAACTTCCCGGCCGGCGAGCAGTGCGACACCGGCACCGCGTCCGTCAGCTGCGACAATGACTGCACCGCGGTCGTGTGCGGCGACGGCCTCGTGAACACGATCGCGGGCGAGCAGTGCGACGACGGCAACGCGGTCGACACCGACGCCTGCCACAACAACTGCACCCTGCCCTGAGGGGCCTACTGACGTGGCCGCGCGCACGGGCGCGCGAACACGCACGTTTGACGCGCACCCCACGCGCCCTCACGCTGGTGCATGCGGCTGACCGCGTGGCCCGCCACGATCACCATCGCCCTCGCCCTTCCTGCCCTCGCCGCATGCCACGCGCCCTCCGACGACCCCGGCGACGGCGCGCCCGGCGACGGCGCAGGCGAGGCACCGCCGGACGCCGCGGCCGCGTTCGATGCCGAGGCGAGCGGCGGCGCCGTCGTGCGCTTCGTGATGATGGGCGATCAAGGCACCGGCACGGCGAAGCAGTACGCCGTCGCCGCGGCGATCCGCCAGGTCTGTGCCGCCGAGGGCTGCGACTTCGTCGTCCTCCTAGGCGACAACCTCTATCCCGACGGCGCCGACAGCACGAGCGACCCGGTCTGGCAGACCGCGTTCGAGATGCCGTACGCCGGCCTCGACGTGCCGTTCCACGCCATCCTCGGCAACCACGACTTCGGTCGGAGCGGCACCGACTGGGAGCGCGAGGATATCCAGGTCGACTATTCCAGCGTGTCGCCGCGCTGGCACATGCCGCATCCGCACTACGCGATGCTGCAGGGTCCGGTCGCGTTCCTCATGCTCGATACCAACCGGCTGATGTGGGACATGGTCGACGATGGCGACCAGCGGCTGTTCTGGAACGACGCCTATCCCGCGATCGCGAACGCGCCGTGGCGCATCGCCGTCGGGCATCACCCGTACCGCTCGAACGGTCACCACGGGAACATGGGCAGCTACGGCGGCGGCGACAGCCTCGCGCCGCAAAACGACGGCGCCAGCATGAAGGCCTTCTTCGACGAGCGCGTATGCGGCCACGTCGACCTCTACGTGGCCGGCCACGATCACGACATGGAGTGGCTGAACGCGCCCGAGCACTGCGGCGGCACCGAGCTCGTCGTCAGCGGCGCGGGCGGCACCACCGCGCCGTTCGAGCGCGCCGAGACGCCCGTGTTCTGGCACGAGGACGTGGAGGCCGGATTCCTCTACGTCGTCGCCGATGCGACGACGCTGCACGGCCGCTTCATCGGCCAGAGCGGCGCGACGCTCTTCGAGCGCACGCTCACGAAGCCGTGACCACCGACGTCGCGGCGCGCGCCTCGAGGCTCGCGCCCAGCCACGCGCTCGGCAGCGAGCTCGCGATGAGGCCGACCGGGTACCAGTGGTGGCCGTGGCTCCACATGGCCGCGGCGCCGAGCGTCGCCAGCACGACGCCGATGCCGCCGAGGACGAGCGCGTGTTTCATCGGCCGCGCCGGCGCGAGACGCGCGGTCAGCCAGCACCCGGCAATGCCGATGACGAGCCGGTACGCGAACGCGACGACGAACTTGCCGTCGCTCATGTCGTCACCGACCGGCGGATAGAAGCCGGTCGCGTGCAGGACGGCGTCGACCGCGCTCGACGCGGCGAAGATGGTGACGAGGCCGGCGAGCACGGAAAGGATCGAGCGGGTCGTGGTCTTCATGGTGTTCCTCCATGGAGACGTCGGAGCCGCTCGTCCTTTCTCGACATGCGCCCTACCGGCGCGGAATCGCCGGCGCTTACCGCCGCGACCGGCGCCGGCGACCGAGCACCAGCAGCGGGAACAGCGCCAGGAGCACCTGGCCCGCGTTCGGGCCACCGCGCGAGGCGCTGCAGCATCCACCGTCCTCGGGCGGCGGCGGCACCTCGTCCTCCGGGGCGACGAACACGCTCACCGAGTCGGGCGCGCTCGCGCCGCTCGGGCTGGTCACGACCAGCTCGAACGTGAGCGACGTGGCCTCGGTGACGTCGGGCGCGGTGAAGCGCGGGTTGCGCGCCGCCGCGTTGTCGAGGGTCACGTCCGGTCCGTCGGTCTGCGTCCACGCGTAGGTCAGCGTGCCGCCGTCGGGATCGCTGCTGCCGCTACCGTCGAGCTGCACGCTGTCGCCGACCACCGCGATGACGGGCTGGCCCGCGTCCGCCGTCGGCGTACGTAGCGCCGGCTGCACCGTGATGATCACCGTCGCGTCGCCGCTCACGCCACCGGTCGCGTCGCGCACGACGAGCGAGAACGTGAACGTGGTGTCGCTCGTGACCGCCGGCGCCGTGAACGTCGGCGTCGCGCTGCCCTGGTCGCTGAGCGTGATGCCCGACGGCGCGGTCCAGTCCCAGCTGAAGGCGGTATCGCCGTCCGGATCCGTCGCCGAGCCGGCGAGCGTCACGACCTGACCGGAGTGCACCGTCTGCGCCGCGCCGGCGCTGGCCACGGGCGCGCGATTCACGTTGGTCACGGTGACGATCACCTGCGCCGGCGCGCTCTCCGCGTAGGACGGGTCGCTGACGACCAGCGTGAACACGTACGGCGTGGTCACCGCGACGTCGGGCGCCGTGAACGTCGGCGCCGCGACCGTCGTGCTGCTGAGCGTGATGCCCGAGGGCGCCGTCCACACGTACGTGAGCGGCGTGTCGCTCTCCGGGTCCGTCGCGCTGCCCGCGAGCGTCACGACCGAGCGCTCGGGGACCGCCTGCGCCGGGCCGGCGTTCGCCGTCGGCGCGAGGTTCACGTTGGACAGCGACACGGTCACCGTCGACGCCGCGCTCGAGGCCAGGCCGTCGTTCACGACCAGCTCGAACGTCAGGGCGGTCGCGCCGGTGACCTCGGGCGCGGTGAAGCTCGGCTGCGGCCCCGCCGCCGACGCCAGCGTCACCGTGGGACCGGCGCTCTGCGTCCACGCGTACGTGAGCGTGTCGTCGCTGTCGGGATCGGCGCTGGCCGTGCCGTTCAGCGTGACCACCGTGCGCTCGTCGCGGGTCTGCGCCGCGCCGGCGTTGGCCACCGGCGGACGGTTCACGTTGGTCACGGTGACCGTGGTGGTGGCCGTCGAGGTCGCGAGCGACGGATCGCTCACGGCCACCTGGAACGTGAGGGTCGTCGTGCCGAGGCGCGGCACCAGCGGCGCCGTGAAGGTCGGCTGCGCCGCCGTCGTGTCGGACAGCGTCACCGTCGGACCGCCGGTCTGCGACCACAGGTACGTGACCGCGCTGCCCTCGGGATCGACGCTCGCCGACGCGTTCAGCGTCACGGTGACCGGATCGAACGCGGCCGTCAGCTCCGGCACCGTCTGACCGGCGCCGGCGCTCGCCGTCGGCGCCCGGTTGACGTCACCGACGGTGACGACCACCGTCGACGCGGCGCTGTTGGCGAGCCCGTCGCGCACGACGAGCGAGAAGGTCAGCGGCGTGGCCACCGTGACCTCGGGCGCCGTGAACGTCGGCGACACCGTGGTGCCGCCGGTGATCGTCACCGCCGGGCCCACGGTCTGCGTCCACGCGTACGTGAGCGTGTCGTCGGCGTCGGGATCGGAGCTGGCCGCGCCGGTGAGCGTCACCGTCGCGCGCTCGTTCACGCTCTGCGCCGGACCGGCGTTGGCCACCGGCGGGCGGTTCACGTTGGTGACGTTGATCTGCACCAGCGCCGGGATGCTGGGCGCCACGCCGTCGGAGACGGTCAGCTGGAAGACCAGCGCGACCGGCGACGACGCGCGCGCGATGCTCGGCGCGATGAAGGTCGGGATGCGCGCCGTCGCGTCGGACAGCGCGACCGTCGGGCCCAGGATCTGCTGCCACGCGTACGTGAGCGGCTGGCCGTCGCCGTCGAAGCTCGCCGAGCCGTCGAGCGAGACCGTCACCGGACCGAACGCCGGCGACGGCGTGAATTCACCGACCGCGCGCGAGAAGCCCGCGTTCGCGACCGGCGCGTTGTTGCAGCTCGCCGGCTGCGCCACGAGCGCCGCGAACGGCGCGGACGACACGCCCGAGACCTGGATGTCGTCGAGGTCCCAGCCCGCCGACGACGTCCCCAGGTCGGCGCCGACCCGGAAGCGCACGATGACGCTGCGGCCGAGGTACGTGTTGCCGAAGTCGATGGTGCGCGTCGCGAATGCCGGGTAGCCCGCGCTCTGGCTGACGTACGCCGCGCGCCCGCCGATCGGGTTGCCCGAGGTATTGCCGAGCGTGCCGTTGTAGCCGGCCAGCGTCGCACCGACGTCGGTGAACGTGGCGCCGCCGTCGGTGCTGATCTCGATCACGCCACCGTCGAAGTGCGTGATCGGTGCCGTCAGCTGCGACTCGAACGAGAAGCGGTGGCGGAACGTGAGCACGAACGGCGACGACGTGACGAACAGCTGCGGCGAGACCAGGTCCGAGGTCGCCGCCTGCGACGCGCTCGGCGCCGACCAGCGGTGGTCCGACACGCTCACCGTCGCGCGCGCCCAGATCTCGCTCGAGCCGAGCGAGGCCGGGGTGTTGCTCACCGTCCAGCGCGTGGTCGGCGGTTCGACGGTGTCGGTGAACGACGTGTTCTCGACGACGTCGTAGTTGCCGAGCACCGGGAACGTGACCGGCGCGGGTGCGCCGCCGCCGAGGTCGGGGATCGTGAGGGTCACGTTATAGCTGACCGGGCCGGCGGCGAGGCCCGCCGCCGCGATCGGGATCGACGCCGTGACCGTCTGGAACTGCGCCGCCGACGGTACCGCGATGGTGGTGCCCGACGGGAACGAGATCCCCGTGGTCGCGCTGCTCACCGTCACGGAGCTCGGCGCGAGCGCCGCGTTGCCGACGTTGCGGAAGGTCACGGTCAGCGTGCCGGTCTCACCGTTGTCGAGGACGCCGTCGCCGTTGCAGACCGGCGCGCCGACGTCGGACACGACCACCGACGTCGCGACGAGCGCGGCGCCGACCGCGAAGCTCTCGACCAGCGGCATGTTGTTCGCGCTGTTGCGATCGGGCGCGACCGCAAAGGCGCCGGCGCCGCGCTTGGCGAAGGCCTGCGTGAACAGCAGGTAGTCGACCGGATCGCCGGCGAGCGCGACGGCGAGGACCGCGTCGCGCGCCTCGAGCAGCGTCGGGTTGGCCGGCGTGATCTTGTACGCGGCGACCACGTAGTCACGCATGCGGTCGCGGGCCTGGTTGAACGAGAGGCGCGGCGTGGCGCCCTGCGTGTCACGCAGCAGCGACGCGTAGCACTCCCACAGCATCGTGGTCCACACCTCGCCGGTGTTGTGCACCTCGGAGTTCGGACCCGAGTTCTGGTTGACGGGCGGGCCGACCGGCAGCGCGTTGCCGTCGCCGATGTGCTGGTACGTGTACGGATTCTTGGTCATGTCCGTCGAGTACGGATAGCGACGGATGCCGAAGTAGTAGGGGTTGCTGCGAGAGAAGCCGGCGCCGATGTAGCCCGACAGCGAGTACACGCCGTTCCAGGTCGCGTTGGTCGGCTCGAGGTCGTCGCCCTCGCGCACCGTCATGAGGAGCGCGTGGAAGTCGGCCCAGCCCTCGCCGAGGCCGCGCGCCATGTTGGAGCCGAGACCGTTGGCGTTGAACACCAGGCGGTTCGAGATGTAGTGGCCCCACTCGTGGGCCATCACCTGGTTGTCGACGTCGCCGTCGCGTACCTGCGTGCTGCGCGTCATGCCGCCGGTCACCGGACCGCCGGCCACGAGCGCGCGGAGCGCGTCGCCGTCGGCGAGGTTGACCGAGAACGCCGGGATGGTCGCCGCGAAGCCGGGGGTGAGCGCCATGCCCGGCGCGACCGTCGGGTTGCCCGAGGCCGCGACGTTCGCGATGATCACGCCGGCGGCGCCGGCGGCCTCCACGTTGAACGCCTTCTGGCTGAAGCCGCAGGTGCCGCGGTCGACGAGGACGATCTGGCCGGTGTACGTGCCGGTCAGCGCCGCGCACGCGTCGTTGGGCACGCCGCGCACGATCGTCGTGGTGCCCGGAACGTTGTGGTTGGCCACGCCCCAGCCCGAGGGCAGACCGACCGTGGCGAAGATCGACGGGGTGGGTGCCGTGATCGTGAGCCGCGACGTCGCGAAGTCCCAGACGTACATCTGCATGCGCGGGCGCGCGCCGTCGGCGGGCGTCTGCATGGTCGCGTTGTTGCGGCTGGTCGAGTCCTGCGCCTCGCCGCGGATGGGATCGCCCTGTAACCCACCGCGGCCGTAGTTCACGGCCTGCGCGTTGCCCGACGCCTCGTCGAAGCCGGCGACGTAGTACCAGTCGTGCCAGAAGTTGACGTTGTAGAAGAGCTGGGTGATCGCCGCCTTGCGGTGCGTCTCCGTCGTGCTGGGATCCGTCGCCGTGTCGAAGATGCGATCGAACACGTTGGGCGCGGTCACGTCGGCGCGAAAGTCCGAGCCGGGCGTGAAGCCGTCGGGCAGCGCGAGGTCGGCGTACGCGTCGACGTTGTTGCCGAGCGTCTCGGTCGACCCGGCCGGTAGCCAGTCGTCGGTGATGCCCACCTGCGTGAGGCTCGAGATCGTGATCGAGCTCTGCGGGATGAACGGCGCCACGTACTCGTTCATGAGCGCGCCGGGCAGCGGCGTGGTCGCGTTGCCCTGCGGACCGTCCTGCGGCACGGGCAGCGCGCCGGGCGTCGTGTCGGCCCACACGCGATACGTCACCGGATGGTCGTACGCGGTGAGGTCGTTCTTGAAGAGGACGGCGCCGTCGCTCGCCGAGACGACGTACGAGTAGAAGCGCGGCTTGCCGGTGGCGTCGGCGCCGAGGTCGGCCTCGACGTAGTACGCGTCGACGAGCGAGCGGTCGGCGGCGCGGAACCACACCTTCTTCATGCGGACCGGGTCGGCCGTCACGCTCGTGGCGAGGAGCTGGTAGCCACCGTCGGCGGCGCGCGGCGCCGACACCTGCGCGGCGCCGACCACGGAGCCGAGCGCGTCGCTGAGCGCGGACGCGGTCGCCTGCCCGGCGGCCACGCCGAAGCCGCGACGCAGCTTGTGCATCGCCGGCTGGTCGCCGGTGACGAAGCCCGTCAGCGCGACGGCATCGAGCTGACGGTCCATCGCCACCGAGATCACCTCGTTGAACACCTCGACGCCGCCGACCTGGCGCGTGAAGCGCGCGATGATCGCGCCGCGGCCGGTGTCGTGGACGTCGCGCAGATCGAGCGCGGCGACGTCGCTCGCCTTCAGGCGATAGAGCGACGCGTAGGAGCGGAGCTGCGTGCGCGCAGCGACCGCGGGCGTCGTGATGCCCTGGGTCGCGGCGAGGCCCTTGAGGCCGGGATCGGCCCACACGAAGGTCGGCACCTGCGCGAGCTCGTCGCGCGAGACGACGTGCGGCGAGACCGCCGGAGGCACGGCCGCCGACGGTGGCGCGATCGCGCTGCCGCCCGCATCCGGTCCGCCGGGAGGTGTCGGGCTGGCGTTGTCGCCGCAGCTACTGGCGACGAGCGCACCGACGGAGAGTGTGAATGCACGAAGAAGCGACCGCGACCTACGCCTGGGACCCTGCATGGGGCGGGACGCTATCACCGCGTGTCGCAGCGCCGTCGCACCCGTCGAGCGAATCCGCTCACAGGACATCACCGCGATCGCTGTCGTGAACGATCGCTCGCGCTCGCGAGCGTATGGCGTCAGACAGAATCGATCGCGAGCCTTGCGGCGCGCGCGAGCAAGTACCGCTGTTCCGTCGCGTTCTCGGTCATCGTCGCGGCGCGGCGATACGCGACCACGGCGCCGGCCGCATCGCCGGCGCGCTCGAGCAAGTGCGCGCGGATGGCCACGGTCCGATGACTGCCCGCGAGGCGGCCGTCACGATCGATGGCGTCGAGCTCGGCGAGGCCGGCGCGAGGTCCGTGCACCATGGCGACGGCGACGGCGCGGTTGAGCGTGACCACCGGATTGTCGCCCATGCGCGCGAGCAGCGTGTAGAGCGCGAGGATCTGCGGCCAGTCGGTCTCGTCGACGGAGCGGGCCTCGTCGTGGAGCGCCGCGATCGCTGCCTGCAGCTGGTACGGACCGATCGCGCCCTTCTGCATCGCGCCGTGGACCAGCGCCGTGCCAAGGGCGATGGCGGCGTGATCCCAGCGCGAGCGATCCTGTTCGTCGAGCGCGATCAGCTCGCCCTCGTCGCCCGTGCGCGCGTCGCGCCGCGCGTCGGTGAGCAGCATGAGCGCCAGGAGGCCCGCGATCTCGCCGTCGTCGGGGCGGAGCGCGTGCATCGCGCGCGCGAGCCGGATGCCCTCGCGCGCCAGGTCCACGCGCTGCGCGGTGTAGCCCTCGTTGAAGACGAGGTAGAGGACGTGGAGCACGGCGCGCAGCCGCTCGCCCCACTCCTCCTTCGCCGGCAGCGCGAACGCGACACCCGACGCCTTCACGGTCGCCTTGGCGCGGCTGATCCGCTGCGCCATCGTCGCCTCGGGGACGAGGAACGCCGCCGCGATCTCGGCGGTCGTCAGCCCGCCGACCGCGCGCAAGGTGAGCGCGATCGCCGACGGCGCCGTCAGCGACGCGTGGCAGCACATGAAGAGGAGGACCAGCGTGTCGTCGCTCTCGACGAGACCTTCGGCATCGAGCTCGGTGGTGGTGTCGCTCTCCATGACGATCACGTCCTCGCGCCGCCGCCGCGCCGCATGACTGCGGATCTCGTCGGTCAGGCGTCGCGACGCGGCGCGAATGAGCCAGCCGCGCGGGTTGTCGGGGATGCCCGCCTCGGGCCACTGCTGGGCCGCGGCGAGCAGCGCTTCCTGCACGGCATCCTCGGCCGCGGGGAAGTCACGATAGCGGCGCATCAGCGCACCGAGGACCTGCGGCGCGAGATCGCGCAGCAGCGTCTCGATCACGCCGGCGCCTGGCCGACCGGACGCAGCTCGACCGGGAAGTTGATCGACTTGCCGGCCGGGCCCGGCGCCGTCGAGATGTACCCGCACAGCTCGATCGCGCGCTCGAGGCTCTTCACGTCGACGATCCAGAAACCGGCGAGGAACTCCTTGCCCTCGGCGAACGGCCCGTCGGTGACGATGGGCGCGCCGCCACCCTCGCGCGCGCGAACGATCCTGGCTTCCTCGGGCCCCGTCAGCCCCTCGGCCACGACCCATTCGCCGCGCTTGCGCAGGTCCTCGTTCAGGTCGTGCATGAACTTCACGTGAGTCACGAAGTCGGCCTGGGTCATCTTCCCGAATTCCTTGAGACCTTCGGGCGTCGCGTTCATCAGGATCATGTATTTCATCGGCGTTCCTCCACAGAGACGTCGGAGCCGATCCGCCGCCTTCGACATGGCCCGCAAGAAAACTCGTCAGTTGCCGAGCGCGCCGAGCGCGCCGCCGCCGATGGCGAGCAGCGCCGCGAGATCCTTGTCGTTGAACTTGATCATCGCGCCCGCGAAGTAATCGCGGCCGAAGTGGAACTCCTCGAACTGGATCGGCACGTCGTCCATGCCGGTCGTGATCGTCAGCGTGTCGGGCGGGTTGATGAGCTCGTCGACGCCGCCCAGCACGTACACGTGGCGGAAGACCTCGTACGACGCCGCCAGCTTCACGCGCGGCAGCTGGTCGAACGTGGCGTCGAAGACGTCGGCGGAGAGCTGCAGCTCGCGGCCCCACCAGCGCACGTCGGCGTCGGCGCCCACGCCGCCGGTCGACTCCTTGAGGCCATAGCGCAGCGTCAGCCAGTTGAACCGCTTGGCGAACTGGAAGGTGAAGCGGATCTTGTCCTCGATGACGCTCCTCCGGATCCAGTTGTTGGGATCGACGGTGGGGTCGAACGTGAGCGTCACGTCGGGGTAGTCGCCGCGCGGACCCTTCTCGAGCTCGATGAGATAGTACTTGTCCGGGCGCGTGTGCAGCTCGACCGAGATGTAGTGGCGCGCCAGCCTCGAGTTGTAGTTCATCTCGCTGCGCAGCCCCACGTAGGTCTGCAGCGTGAAGATCGTGCCGAGGAAGTCCTTGGCGTCGCCGGTCAGCTCCTCGACGTTGTCGGCGATCGCCGGATCGTTCACCAGCTTGCCGAGCGTGCCGACCGGCTGGTCGATCTTCTCCGTGATGCTCTCCGTGTTGGCGACGATCTCGTCCACCTTGTCGAGCTTCTCGCGCAGCTTGTCGCCGGTCATCTCGACCTCCGACTTGGCGGTCGCGACCAGATCCTTGGCCTCGGCCGAGGCCTCCTCGAGGTTGTCGAGGATCTTGTTCACGCGGTCGTCGGCGCCGCCCGTGATGGCGCGGATGTCCTTGGTGATCTGGTCGATGCGCGCCATCGAGCGGTCGGCCTTCTCGAGGATGCCGCTGACCGTGCCGGCCTCCTTCTGGACCAGGGCGTCGACGCGGTTGGCCACCGACGCGATGGGCCCGTTGACGACGCGGCGCATGTCCTCGGACAGGTCCTTCACGGAGACGAGCACGGCGTCGACGTTGGGCAGGCTCTGCTCGATGCGGCGCAGGAGCTGATCGGGCGAGGTCGCCTCGACGACGCGCAGGATCTTGTCGCCGCTCTTGAGGCGCACCGCGGCGTTGCCTTCGGGATCGGGCTGGTCCGCCGATCCGGGATCGATCTCGAGGTAGTTGTCACCCAGGAGCGAGGTCGCCTTCTTGAAGACGACGGAGCTCGACCACACCGGCACGTCCTTGCGGACGCGGAACTTCACGCGCGCGTAGCGGCCCTCGATCGACAGGCTCGTGATGCTGCCGACCGGCAGGCCGGCGACCACGACCTTCGAGCCGATGGGCATGCCCGAGGCGTCCTTGAAGCGCGCCGACAGCTCCATCGAGTTGTCGCCCGCGGGATCCGAGCCCAGCCCGGTGACGATCGCGTACGCGCCCGCCACGAGCAGGAGGAAGAGGACGCCGACCTTGACGCCGGAGGAGAGCCACTTCATTGCGGCGGCCCCCCTTCCGCGGTCATGGCCTCGTGACCGAACGCCGCGGCCACGCCCGACGTGCGGATGAACTCGTAGAGGTACGGCTCGGTGCTGGCCTGGATCTCGGCGACCGTGCCCGCGGCCAGGATCTTGTGCTGGTGGAGCATGGCGATGCGATCCGCGATGCGGAACACGGACGCCATGTCGTGCGAGATGACCACGGAGGTGACCTTATAACGCGCGCACGCTGCCAGGATCATCTCGTCGACGTTGCGGGTGGCGAGGGGATCGAGGCCGGTGGTGGGCTCGTCGAAGATGAGGATCTCAGGTTCCAGCACGAGCGCACGTGCCAATCCCACACGCTTGCGCATACCACCCGACAGCTCGCCCGGGTACTTCCGCTGGGTTCCGTCGAGCCCGAGCGCACTCAGGCGATCGCGGACGATCTCCTTGATCTCGGCCTTGTTCTTCCGGGTGTGCTCCTTGAGCGGGAACGCGCAGTTCTCCTCGACGGTGAGCGAGTCGAACAGCGCCGAGAACTGGAACACCAGGCCGAACTTCCTCCGAAACTCCGCGAGGGGTTTGGGTGCGAGGGCGAACACGTCGGTGCCATCGACCCACACGCTCCCCTTGTCGGGGCGCAGGAGACACATGAAGTGCTTGATGAGCACACTCTTGCCGGCGCCCGAGGCGCCGATCACCACGTTCACCTTGCCGCGCTCGATGTCGAGGTCGATGTGGTCGAGGACGTGGTTGGCGCCGAAGCGCTTGTCGAGCCCACGCACGCGCACATGCCAGCGCGGATGTGATTGGTTCAGCGGCGTGCCGTCGTCATCGATGACGGTCCCGCTCACGTCGCCTCCGGCGGGAACATCTGCAGCAGGATCTGCGAGAGGAAGTAGTCCGACATCAGCACGATCACGGAGCCGAACACCACCGCGCGCGTGGTGCCCAGCCCGACGCCGCGGCCGCCGCCGTGCGCGTTGTAGCCCTGGTAGCAGCCGATGAGGATGACCAGGAGCCCGAAGACCACGCTCTTGATCTCGCCCTGGATGATGTCCATGGGTTTGAGGATGTCGCGCGTGTGGAGGATGAACTGACCGCTGTCGACGTTCTCGCCGATGACGGCGACGAAGTACGCGCCGGTCATGCCGATCACGAAGAAGAGCAGCGTGAGGATCGGCGCCATCAGCATGCCGGCGACGAGGCGCGGCAGGACGAGGTACTGCACCGGGTTCACGGCCATCGACTCGAGCGCGTCGATCTGCTCGGAGATGCGCATGGTGCCGAGCTCGGTCGCGATGCCGGCACCGGCGCGGCCCGAGACCATGAGCGCGGTGAGCACCGGCGCGAGCTCGACGGCGAGCGCCTTGCCGGTTGTGCCGCCGGCGAACGACTCGAGCTGGAACGCGCGGAAGGCGTAGACCGACTGGAGCGACATCACCATGCCGGTGAACGCGCCGACCAGGAGCACGATCGGCAGGCTGCCGAAGCCGATGTACTCGCACGCCTCGAGGTAGTTGCCGGCGCGGAACGGGCGGCGCGGCAGCCACGACATGGCGCGCGCGAAGAGGATGACGTGATCGCCGATGAGGTCGATGAGGCGAAGCGCCGGCGCGAACGCGTCGCGCACGCCGTCGACGACGGCCTTGCCGGCGGTGATCCCGACGTGCTCGCGCGAGGGCGGCTCGTGATCGGAGGACGAAGGCTCGCCGGGGGCACTCATTGTTCCTCGTTCGCGCCGGCTCGCGCGCAGACGCGCTCGGCCGCTGCGTCGCGGGCGCCACCCCGGGGCTCGCTTCGCTCGCGGCCCCGCTCCTTGCGGCTGGCGCTCACCAACGCGCTCACAGGTAGACCCTCGGGACGCGCTTGCTGATCCCGCACGTGACCTCGTACGGCGTGAGCCCGCTCCACGACGCGAGCTCGGCGGTGGTGATGGTGTCGGTGCCGTGCGCGCCGCGGCCGCTGCCGAGGAGCACGGCCTCGTCCCCGAGCGCGACGCCGGGCACGTCAGTGACGTCGGCGATCGCGATGTCCATCGACACCGCGCCGACGAGCGGGCAGCGCCGGCCGCCGATGACGACCGCGCCCTTCCCCGTCACGCGCCGCGGGATCCCGTCGGCGTAGCCGGCCGGCAGGATCGCGCACACCGTCGGACGCGACGCCGTCCACAGCGCGCCGTAGCCGACGCTCTCGCCGACGGCGAGCCGGCGCAGCTGCGCGACGTGCGTGACGAAGCGCATCGCCTGGCGGCGCGGCGCGGGCAACGACGCGTCCGTCGACCACGTGCCGTTGCCATAGAGCGCGAGCCCGACCCGCACCAGATCCAGGCGCGCGCTCGGGAAGAGCATCGTTCCCGAGCTGTTGGCGGCATGGCGCAAGGCACCCGGCGCGACCGCGCGCACGCGCGTGACCACCTCGCCGAAACGATCGAGCTGTCGCCACGTCAGGCAGTCGGGCTCGCCGGGGTCGTCGACGTCGGCGTTCGCGAGGTGCGTCATCACGCCGGCGATGCCGAGGCCGCGGCTCGACGCGCGCGTCGCCACGGCGGTCGCGTCGCCGACGGGCACGCCCAGGCGCCCCATGCCGGTGTCGACCTTCAGGTGCACGTCCATGGGCCCGGCGGCGGCGAGCTCGTCGACGTCGCCGGCATCCGACACCACCGGCGTCAGCGTCCGCGCGCGCATCTCGCTCGCGCCGCCGCGTTGCGCCGGCCCCATCACGAGGATCGGCGCACGCACGCCCGCGTCGCGGAGCTGCACGCCCTCCTCGACCAGGCTGACCGCAAAGCAGCGCACGGCGCCGGCCGCCTCGAGCGCGGTGGCGACGCCGGGAGCGCCGTGGCCGTACGCGTCCGCCTTCACGACCGCGCAGAGCGACGTGCCGGCGAGCGATGCGATGGCGCGCGCGTTATCGGCGAGCGCCGCCAGATCGATCTCCACCGCCGTCGGTCGGATGGGACCGCCGTGATCGGCGCTCGGTCCGCCCGCCTCCACGCGTGGAGCTGCTCGCACGATTCCAGATTTGGCCCACAAAGCGTGGGCTGTCAAACTAACGGCCCGGATTTGCGAGGAAAATAACCGATCTCACCCGGGCGTTACGTACCTCAGGCGGCCTTCTTTCGCTCCGCCTTCTCGATGAGCGCCGGGGTCACGATCAGGGCGCGGCCGCGCGGGATGATGAGGCCGTCGCGGGCGAGCTGGTTAAAGGCGCGCGAGATCGTCTCGCGGCACGAGCCGATCATGTTGGCCAGCTCCTGCTGCGTCGGGCGGCGGCGGACGACCAGGCCGTCCGGCGACTCGGCGCCCTCCTCGCGGGCCAGGCCGACGAGGCGGTGGATGAGACGCTCGTTCACGTCGCAGAGCGCGAGCTGCGCGATGGTCTCGTCGGCGCGGCGCAGGCGGCGCGACATCTCACCGAGGAGGTTCATCGCGGTGCGCGGGTGCGACGCGATGTGCTTCATCAGGTCCTCGCGCGACAGGGCGAGCAGCGCCGTCGGCTCGATGGCGAGACAGTTCGCCGAGCGAACCGCGCCGTCGAACAGCGACATCTCACCGAACGAATCGCCGGGGCGGAGGATGGAGAGGGTAACTTCACGGCCACTCTCGCCGAAGATGACCACCTTCACGCGGCCCGTCATGATGACGAAGACCGATTCACCTGGCTCGTCCTGGTTGACGACGGCGGCGCCAGCGGCGACGCGTCGAACCTGCACTCTCGTCGACAGATCCTCGATAGCGGAGATCGGGAGGGCGGCGAAGAGGGTGGCGCGTGCGATCGACGCGCGGATGCGGGCAGGATCTTCGGGGGCGAGCGTGGGGCGACCGAGGACGGTCGAGACTGACGTCGGCGGAAGCTGGGGGCGAGCGATGCCAAGCGCCATAAGACTGAGCTCCTGGTGAGTCGACGGGGTTGTCGACGGCTTAGTGAACGGGAGTAGAGCAAGGCTCGGGCCGTGGCCGAGATCGCAGCGACGGAACCCAGGTTTCGCGGGGTTGCCAGGGGGGTGTCACGCCCGCACGTGACCGCTGCTTCACATTTCTGGTGTGGACCACGGCGCCCGTGTCGTGATCATCACGCTTCGTGCGTCGCGTCAGGGCCGGAAATCCAGCACCGATGGGCAGATTTCCGACGCCGATGAGGCAGCAAACGTCAGGCGCGTTGCCGTTCTGCGCGCTGGAGCTGGTGTGTGCGTCGCTCGTGCTAGCGTGCGACCGCTCATGTCCGACGCGACGCATGACATCGCGATCATCGTGAACGGCGACACCCACGCGGTGCCCGCCGGGCTGACGATCAGCGATCTGCTCGCGCGGCTGGGACTGGGTGGCCGCCGCGTGGCGGTCGAACGCAACCGCGCAGTCGTGCCGCGCGCCCAGCACGCGGCGACCCAGCTCGCCGACGGTGACCGCCTCGAGGTCGTGGCCTTCGTGGGCGGCGGCTGAGACGTGGCGGCTGAGACGTGGAGGATGAAGACGTATGAGTGACACCTGGACCATCGCCGGCCGCACGTTCACGTCGCGCATCATCGTGGGCACGGGCAAGTACGCCTCGCTCGACGAGACGCGCGACGCGATCGCGGCGTCGGGCGCCGAGATGGTGACCGTCGCGCTGCGACGCATCGACTTCAAGGCCAGCGGGCCCAACCTGCTCGACGTGATCGACCGGAAGAAGTACCTGCTCCTGCCGAACACGGCCGGCTGCTACACCGCCGACGAGGCGGTGCGCACCTGCATGCTGGCGCGCGAGCTCGGCATGGACGACATGGTGAAGCTCGAGGTCATCGGCGATCCGAAGACCCTGTATCCGGACAACGCAGGCACGGTGGAAGCGGCGAAGGTGCTGGTGAAGGAGGGCTTCACGGTGCTGCCGTACTGCGGCGACGACCTCATCACGTGCAAGCGGCTCGTCGACGCCGGGTGCCCCGCGGTGATGCCGCTGGCGGCGCCGATCGGCTCGGGGCTCGGCATCCGCAACCCGCACAGCCTTCGCATCATCATCGACGAGGTGGCGGCGCCGGTGATCGTGGACGCGGGCGTGGGCACGGCGAGCGACGCGGCGGTGGCGATGGAGCTCGGCGCGACGGCGGTGCTGATGAACACCGGCATCGCGCTGGCGAAGAAGCCGGTGCTGATGGCCGAGGCGATGCGGCTCGCGTGCGACGCGGGGCGCAAGGCCTTCCTGGCCGGGCGAATGCCGGTGCGCGCGTATGCAAATGCCTCGAGTCCGACGGCGGGGTTGATCGAATAGGCTCGCGCGCAGGCCTCGGGCCTCGGACCTCGGTCCTCAGGAGGACGAAGAGTGCTCGGAACAAGGTTGGTGCTGATCACGGATCGCCGGTTGATGGGCGGTGTGGCGGGATTTGGTGACGCGATCGCGAGGGCGGTGAGCGGGTTGGCGCCGGGGAGCGCGATCGTGCAGGTGCGCGAGAAGGATCTTGGAGGGAGGGAGCTTCTGGTGCTGGTGCGCGCGGCGATCGCGGCGGCGCCGGAGCAGATCGTGATGGTGAACGATCGATTGGATGTGGCGCTCGCGGCGGCGGCGGGTGGTGTTCATCTGCCCGAGGACGGGATGGATGTGGTTGCGGTGCGAGAGGCGGTGGGACGTGTCGATGGGCCGACGCCGTGTGCGGATGCGCCGGCGATGATCGTCGGGTGCTCGCGGCACTCGGCGGAGGGGGCGGTTGTTGCGGCGGAGACCGGCGCGGATCTGGTGCAGCTCGGGCCGGTGTGGGCGACGCCCAGCAAGGAGCGCTACGGTGCGCCGATCGGCACCGTGCCCCTCACGTGGGCGCGCGCGCGGATGAGCACACGCTGCCTCGTGGTTGCAGTTGGAGGGGTCGATTCACCAGCCCGCGCGGCGGAAGCGCGCGCGGCGGGAGCGGACGCGGTCGCCGTGGTGAGAGCGGTGTGGACCTCACCCGATCCGGGCGCGGCCGCGCTCGCGCTGACGTAGCCGATGTCCGCTTGATTACAGCGGTCACGGCGTACGGATCGTCGTGGCCCTCACCAAGTTCACAGAACCTGTGACAGCTTTGCGCAGCGTTGTGCACCGATGCCACGCCTACAAATCCGATCATCGATGTGTGCCTCGAATGAAACCGCGGACACAGGTTACGGCACGGCCTGTGCTCATCCATCCCGCAGATGCTCGGGAAAACGATCCTCATTCATACGAGTGACAAGGCACGTGCACGTAGGTTGAGCGGGCACCTGCGGGCGGCGGGAAACGAGGTGGTGATCTCCGAGAGCGCCAGCGCCGCGCGAGATCTCCTCGGCGCGCAGGCGGTGGATCTCGCGTTCGTCGACGTCGCGGCGCCGCAGCCGCACGAGGTCGTCACCGCGGCGCGCGATCGCGCGCCCGTCGTCGTGCTGTCGACCGGCGGCGACTCGAAGGTGATGCTCGACTTCGTCTGCGAGCTCGAGGTCGAGCACTTCCTCGCGCGCTCCGACGACGGCGAGGAGTCGTTCGATGCGCTCGCGCGCGAGGTCGTGGTCACGGCGGAGAAGCTCTTGCGCCGCGATCTCTTCGGCATCGAGAAGTACCTGCCGTCCTTCGGCATGGAGCTGACGACGTTCGAGGTGAAGAGCGCGCAGGAGCGCGACGACGTGGTCGAGTGCGTCGCCGATCACGTGACGTGGCTGGGCGCCGGCAGCGAGACGCGCCGCGCGGTCGCCGCCGTGGTCGACGAGCTGGTCACCAACGCGATCTACGACGCGCCCCGCACGATCGAGGGCCAGGCGCGCTACGCGGCGCGCGATCGCAAGGAGAAGTTCACGCTCGACCCGTGGGAGCACGTGCACGTGCGCTGGGGCTCGAGCGGTGACCACATCGCCATCTCCGTCTCCGACAGCTTCGGCGCGCTGCGCCCCGAGCACGTACGCGCGTGCCTGCGCCGCTGCCTCACCGACGAAGGCGATCAGATCGAGCAGAAGGCGGGCGGCGCCGGGCTCGGGCTCTACACCGCCCTCTCCTACTGCACGCAGCTGATCGTCAACATCGAGCACGGGACGCGCACCGAGCTGATCGCGCTCGTCGACCTGCGCCGTGGCCAGGCCGTGCGTCGCGGCGGCCGCTCGCTGCACCTGTTCTGCGACGATCCGCGCACGCGCGTGGCGGAGACCGACGCCGTCCCGGCCAAGGTCGAGATCTCGCCGTCGATGCTCACCGAGCTGCGCGAGCAGCTCGCGCCGATGCGGCGCCAGGCCACGGTCGTGCCGCTCACGCGCCGTCGCGCGCCGTCGCTCGCGCTCGGCTCGGCGCCGGCCATCCGCGCGCGCGGCACGGAGTCGCCGCCGATCATGGACGACACCGTCGACGCCAGCACCGCCATCGGCCTCCTGCACGGCGTGACCGACAGCGAGCGCGCGGTGCAGACCGCGCTGCGCTTTCTCGCCAACCACTACACCGGCGCGGTGGCGTACGCCGTCGACGACGGCCGGCTCGACGCCGCGCTGTGCGCCGGCCGCGTGCGCGACTGGCCGATGCTCCAGAAGCTGCACCTCCTCAGCGACGGCCCGTGCAGCATCGTGTCGCTCGCGAGCGAGGCGCGCGCCCACGTCTTCGAGCCGCAATCGCCGCTCGACTATCGCGTCGCGCTGTGGACCGCGGGGGTCAGCGAGGCCCAGGGCATCGTGGTGCCCATTCGCGTCGCCGGCAACCTGCGCTGGATCCTCTACGCCGCCGGCCCGCTGCCCGACGTCTCGGTCACGCCCCAGGCGCTGGTGCAGGTGCACCGCGAGCTCGAGTCGAGCCTCCTGCGCCTCGACGTCGACGAGCCGGAGATCGAGGTGCGCTGGGGCTGACGCCGAAGCGCGAAGGCCTGACGTCGGAACGCTGGCTCACGGCCCGTGGCAGTTGATCGCGGCCGGTAGATCGTTGGGGCACGAGTAGCAGGTGTACACGCCGGCATCGGTGCCCTCGCGGCAATGATGGAAGGCGCAGTCGGTGTCCTGGATGCAGTTGAGGCCCTCGCACGACGCCGCGCGCTCCTGACACTCGACGCGGATGTTCGAGCTGCACACGCCGTCGTGGAACGCGACGCAGACCTGCGTCGCGGTGCAGGCCGCGCAGCGCACGTCGGCGTCGATGCCGGCGTCGGTCGGATCGGCGTCGGGCGCGTCGACCACGCCCGCGTCGTCCGGGTTCGCGGGCGCGTCGGGGATGACCTCGTCGTTGCCGCACGCCGCCGCGAACACGAGGAGCACGAGGACGGCGGCGCGCATGGGCGTATCATGCCACGCGTGCGCAACGACGATCGCGGAAGTGATGACCTGACCGACGCCCCGGTCCCGGATCTGCTGGACACGCGCGGACGCCTGCGCCGCATGGGCATCTCGGCGGCGGTGGCGACGCTGGTCGCCGTGGTGGCCGCGCTCGTGTGTTACGAGCTGGCGAAGGCCGACCTCGAGACCACCTCGGCGTACGCGGCGCGCACGCGCGGCGGCGCGTGGCGGTTCGTCGGGTTCATGACCGGGCTGGCGTGGGTCGTCACGTTCGTGGTCTCGCAGTGGTTCCTCGGGCGTCGCGCCCGCCAGAAGGACAGCTTCGTCGCCCCGGCCCGGGCCAAGGTCCGCCGCCCGTAGCGCCGGTCAGCGCGCGAGCTCGCCGACCAGCCTGGCGGCCTCGGCGCGCCGCGCCGGCGACTGCGGATGCGCGTCGAGGATCGCGAGCGCGCGCTCGGCGTCGCGGCGCGCGTCGTCGCGGCGGCCGGCGTCGCGCAAGAGCTCGGCCCGCACGAGCAGCGGATCGATCGCCAGCGCCGGCGTGGCGGTGTCGCCGTCGGCGAGCGCGACGGCGCGGCTGGCGTGCGCGAGCGCGGCCGCGCGATCGCCGGCGGCGTCCTCGATGCGCGCCGCGACCAGCAGCGTGCCGATCGCGCCGCGATCGTCGGGATGCGCGGCGTAGATCGCGAGCGCGGCGTCGATGCGTGCGCGCGCCTCGGGGAGCCGGCCGAGCTGCACGAGGAGGCCGGCGATCGACGTCGCGGTGCCGGCGTAGAGCTCGCTGGTCGGGCCGACCGCGGTGCCGTGGATCGCGAGCGCGCGCTCGAACGCCGCCAGCGCCTCGGGCAGCTTGCCGCGCTCGGCGAGGACGCCGCCGAGGTTGTTCCAGGTACGGCCGGTCTTGCCGTTGTCGGGGCCGTAGGCGCGCGTGTCGGACTCGAGGAGGCGGCGGAACACGCGCTCGGCCTCGTCGAGCTCGCCGCGCTGCTTGTGCAGGATGCCGATGACGTTCAGGTAGTAGCCGAGGTCGGGGTGATCGGGGCCGAGGTGGCGCTCCATGATGGCGAGCGCCTGCCGCATGTAGCGATCGGTGATGTCGAGCTCGCCCTGGTTCTGCGTCACGCGCGCGTACGAGCGCAGCGTCTTGGCCCAGAGCGGCGAGTCCTGCGCGACGACGCCGGTGCGGAGCTTCAGCATCAGCTCGACCTGCTCGCGCGCGAGGTCGAGGCGCCCGAAGCGCATCTCGGCGTTCGAGCGCGACTCGGCCAGGTCGGCGGCGAGATCCGCCGGATTGCCGAGGCGGCCGAGCACGCCGAGCGCGGCCTCGGTGAGCCACGCGCTCTGCGCGCGGTCCTCGAGGAAGTAGCCGGTGATGTCGAGCGCGCGGACGGTGAGCTCGAAGCGGAGCCGGTCGGCGCCGGCGACCTCGGCCTCGCGCACGCCGTCGCGGTACGCGGCGAGCGAGGGCTCGTAGTCGTCGAGCTGGCGCAGGAGCTTGCCGCGCCAGAGGAAGACCTCGGCCACGAGCGCCGGCGCCGCGAGCGCACGCGCGTCGGCGAGCACGGCGTCGATGCGGGCGAGCCCGTCGCGATGGCGGGCGGCGTCGTGCAGCGCCTTCAGCTCGGCGAGGCCCGTCTCGACGCGGGCGAGGCGCGCGCGGCCGTCGGCGTCGGCGGGCGTGGGGCGACGCGCGAACGCGTCGGGATGTGCGCACAGCGACGGCGCGCGCAGCGCGAGCACCGCGCTGGTGGCGCGGCCGAGCACGGCGGGATCGCCGGCCGACACGAGGCGCGTGAGCGCGCCGAGCTCGAGCTGCAGGCGATCGAGGCACTCGCGGCGGCGGTCGGCGCGATCGGCGGCGGACGTCGCCCGCTCGCGGCAGACGGTGACGCGCTCGTCGAGCCAGGCGTGCGCATAGGTCTCGAGCGCGGCCTGCGCGCGCGTGCCCTCGGCGGCGTAGGCCGGCCCGGCCTTCGCGAACGCGGCGCCGATCGCGTCGCGCACCTTGGCGTCCCACGCGCCGTCCAGCTCGGCGGCGACGTCGCAGCTGGCGGCGCGTTCGCCTCGCGCGAAGAAGAGCGCGACCGCGGCGGCGGCGAGCACGGCGACGGCGACCGCGACGATCCACAGGCGCACGCGCGGCGGCGGGAACAGCGCCGCGAGCAGCGCCTCCATCGACGGGAACCGCTCGTCGGGCTCGTACGAGAGCCCGCGCGCGAGGGCGCGGCGAATCGGCGGCGGGATGGTCGACGCCTTCGGCGCGTCGGCGACGCCCTTGATGATATCCTGCAGGCGCTCGGGGTACGGGCGCAGGAACGGCCGGCTGCCGGTGAGCGCCTCCCACAGCGAGATACAGAAGCTGAACTGATCGGAGCGCGCGTCGGCGGTGCGGCCCTCCGCCTGCTCGGGCGCCATGTACGCCGGCGTGCCGATGATCGCGCCCGCGACGGTGAGCGGCGTCGAGAGGAGCCGACCCTTGCCGGTCGCGGAGCCCGTGGTCACGTCGTCGTGGCCGCTGCTCACCGCCGTGGTCTCGTGTGGCGGCGCCGCGCCGTCGCCGCGCGCGATACCGAGGTCGGCGACGCGCACGCGGCCGTCGCTACCGACCAGCACGTTCGCCGGCTTGAAGTCGCGGTGCACGATGCCGGCGTGATGCGCGGCGATGAGCCCGCGGCCCGCCGCGGCGAACACCTCGAGGATGTCCTCGCGCTCGCGCGGCTCGGCGCGCAGCCAGTCGGCGAGGTTGTCGCCGTCGACGAGCTCGGTGGCGAGGTACGGATGCCCACCGTCCACGCCCGCCTCGTGCACCGTGAGCACGTTGGGATGCTGGAGCCGCGCCAGCGCCTGGGCCTCGCGGAGCAGCCGCTGCGGGTCGTGGCCCTCGTGCAGCATCTTGATGGCGACCGCGCGATCGAGCGTCGGATCGTACGCGCGGTAGACCGCGCCCATGCCGCCGCGTCCGAGGCGGTCGACGATCGTGAAGCGCCCGATCGCCGAGCCGTTCTCGCGAGCGTCCGAGACCGCGCGGGCGCGCGTGTCGCGGACCAGCGCCTCGAGCGGGCTGGCCGGCCCCGTCGCCGGCGCCGACGTCTTGGTCGCCACCGTCTTGGCCTCCGGCCCGTCCGAGTCCACCACGCGACCAGTCTACCTCCGCTCGTCGCGCGTCAGCCGTATAGTCGCGGCATGAACGAGAGCAAGCACCTCCTCACGGCGATCAAGACCTGGGCGGCAGTGGCGTGGGCGGACGGCAAGATCGTCGAGGCCGAGCGCATGACGATGAAGGCCATCATCGCCGCTGCCAAGATCAGTGACGACGAGCGCAAGATCGCGGCCGCGTACCTCGACGAGCCGGTGAAGATCGACGACCTCGCGCTCGATCGCATCCCCGCGTCGGAGCGCGTCCACATCTACTCGGTGGCGTGCGGCGTGTCCGCGATGGACAAGGACATCGCCAAGTCCGAGCGCGTCTTCCTCGATCGCCTGGCGACCGCGCTCGGCATCAGCCCCGACGACGCCGCGAAGGCGCGCGCCGGCGCGGGACTCTAGGTCACTCGCCGGTCACTCGCCCTTGGCCTGCGCCAGGCACATGGCGACGCCGAACGCGAGCTCCATGCCCTTCTCGCCGTGCTTCTTGATCGTCGAGTCGCTGAGCATCTTGTCGGCCTTCTTCTCGACCTTCTCGGCGCACGCCTTGTCCTTGCACGCGCAAGCCTCGGTCTTGAGCTTCTCGATGTCGCCGAGCGACGCATCGCTACCGCAGGCCGTGGCGGTGATGGAGGTGAACGCGAGGAGGAGAGCCATCATGTGTGTACGCATGGCGGTCGCCTAGAGCAGCGTCCGTGCCACCGCGCGCGGCGCGCCGGTCTCGCTAGTTGCGCGCCGCGGCCGGGCACCGCCGGGTCCGCCGCGACTCAGACGCCGCCTCAGCCGGGTCCGCGCGAACCCTACCTGGCCCCTTGCGCCAGGCCCTCCGTTCGGGTAATCACCTTGGCCTTCGCCGATGTAGCTCAGTGGCAGAGCAACGGTTTCGTAAGGCGTGTCAAGGACTTAGCCCTGATGCGGATCGATGCGAACCGACGCGCACCACCGACGCAGCGACGAGTGAACCGACGCGAACGGAAGCACACTCACCGGGCAGCGACGCGAGCGTCGCGACCATTTTTCCGGACCCGATTTTGTGCGAGCTGCTGATGGCTCAGACCGCGTGGCTCTCGACCCGTGACCCTGCGGCGTTGCGGCGGAAGTTGATCGTTCTTCTCGCGGCGCTCGGATGATCGTCCGCGACGCCGCCCCGCTTGCCATCGCGGCCCTGTTCGTCTAGAACACCTCCTCACTTCTCGCCGATGTAGCTCAGTGGCAGAGCAGCGGTTTCGTAAACCGCAGGTCTGCGGTTCAAACCCGCACATCGGCTCCATCTCCAAGCTCGGAAGCACCACCTGCATGTGAGGCAGGAGGCGCTCGACCGCCCGGGGTTCCTCTCCAAGCGGAGACTCTAGTCGAGCTACGTGATGGCGCGTGTGTCACCAATTCGCGAAGTGCTCGTGTCCGTCCTCTCGGTAGGGACCTGGGCGGAGATCAAGGCCGACCATCACCGGGTACAGCTCGATTGGCGTGAGGATCTCAATCCCGGTTCGGGCAAGCCCAAGTACGTGCGCGAGGTTCTAGAGGCACTGGACGACGCGACAATCGTCGCGCTGGCGCATCGATGTGTGGGTGAGTTCCCGGAACGCGCGGCCATCACCCTTCAGAAC
>DATLEB010000002.1:0-83381 GCA_035525615.1 Kofleriaceae bacterium
TGGCGATAGAGCGTGAGCCGATCGCCGTCGATCGTGACGGTGCCGGTCTCGTTGCCGAGGAGGCGCATGTTGCAGCCAGCGACGGTGGAGTCGATGACGGCGCCGGTCTCGTACGCGCCGTCGTCACCGAAGACGTATTAAAACCCGCTGCCCGACGGGTTCTGCCACGCGCCGGTGTCGCGGTCGTAGTACTGGATCGACGACAGCGTGCCGGTGAACCAGTCGCCGGCCAGCGCGGCGGGGAGCTCGCTGCGCGGCGTGTCGAGGCCGTCGTCGCCGGTGTCGGAGCAGGCGGCGGTGAAGAGCAGCGGTGTAGCGATAAGCGAACGAATGAGGAGAGACATGTGAGGGTCCTCGGTGGGAATCAGCTGGAGGGAACGGCGGCGGTGGCGACGGTGGGCGGGATGGGATCGGGCACGCGGTTCTTCACCGGCGGCAGCGACTGCAGATACGCGAAGATCGCGGTGAGATCCTCGTCGGTGTACTGCGCGATCATCTCGGCGGGCATCGGCGGGAGCAGCGGACGCCCCTTGCCCATGTGGCGCGCGTTGCGGAGGGTCGCGATGAAGGTCTGCGCGTCCCAGGTGCCGAGACCGGTCTCCTTGTCGGGCGTGAGGTTCGCGGTGAACGAGACGCCCCACGGACCGCTCCACGCCGTCATCGTCGCGGCGGCGGTGTACATCCACGGGCCCTGCGCGGCGGGCGCCGGCGGCAACGCCATCGACGCGGGGTGGCCGGCGAGCACGTGGTTGGCGTCGCGCTCGGGGCCCTTGGGGCCCATGATCAGCGGCGTGTGGCAGTCGTTGCAGCCGGCGGCGGTGACGAGGTACTTGCCGCGCTCGGCGGGCGTGGGTTTCGAGGAGGTGGTGTTGCAAGCTGCGATCGAAGCGATGAGGGCGAGAGCGGCGGCGGTGTTCGTGGCGGTCATGGAAGTCTCCTGTGGCGGTCGGTTAGGGTTCGAGCTCGGTGATCCAGCGGCCGACGAGCGCGACGGCTTCGTCGTCGACCACGCGGGTTCCGAGCGGAGGCATCTGGTGTTGCGGCGCGCGCGAGGCCATCCGGCCGAGCAGCACGCTGTGCGAGGGATCGCCGGGGATGACGCGCAGGCGAGCTGCCGTGACGTCGGCGGGCAAAGGCGCGCGGCTGGCGCGACCGACCGTCGTATGGACGGCGTCGGCGCGCAGATCGAGGCCGAGCTCGGCGAGCTCGCCGGTGGCGTCGTGGCAGTGGCCGCAGTTGGCGTGCAGGTAGCCGAGCGCGGCGGCCTCGGTGGGCGTGCGCGCAGCGATGCGAGCGGCGCCGAGCTGGACGGCGGAGAAGCCGAGGATCGGCGTGCGGTCGGGGCTGGTGTCGTGGCAGAGGAGGCAGTCACCGGCGGAGGGCACGTCGTGGCGGCGACCGGCGCCGAGCTCCGGGAGCTCGATGCTCGCGCCGTGCGGCGCGACCACGGCGTCGCTGCCGTCGGCGGTCCACACGTACGCGGCGTAGCGCCACGTGCCGTCGGTGAGGCGCTCGGCCAGGCGCGTCTCGACGACGCGCGCACCGAACGCGAACTCCTTCCACAGCTTCGTGCCCGCCGGAAACACCCACGCGTCGGGGTCCGATGCGTCGATCGACGTGCCGGGTGGCAGCCAGATCCACCGGCGCTTGGTGGCGCCGTCGGTCCACAGCGGGTACTGCGGCGCGAACGGCAGCACGCCGTCGGCGTCGATCCCGGTGTCGTGCAGGTGCTCCGGCGGGGCTACCGGTGAGGCGACGGTCGACGAGACCGGACTACTCGCCTCGGTGCAGGCCGCCCCGAGGGCGGCTGCGATCGCGAGAGCGGTGCGGCTCGTTTCCATGAGCCCACCATGCGCCTTCCGGAAAACGCGCGTTCCTAAGTACTCGCTGCGAGTTCGCTAAATGTTCCCTAAGCGGAACAGTCTATTGCTGCCTCGTCGCGCCGGCTCAGTCGCGTTCGGCGAGCTCGAGCTTGCGATCGACCTCGAGCGCGAAGCGTCCGCGCCCGGCCGGGACCATGCGGATCTCCGGGCATTTCTCCTCGAGGCGGCGGCGCAGGAGGATGAGCCGGCTCTCGAGGTTGTCGCGGATCTCGGGCAGCCCGAGCCACGCGTCGAGGCGCAGCTCGCGGTTGGTGAACGTCGTGCGGCCTTCCTTCGCGAACGCCGTGAGCAGCTTCCACAGGATCTTCCCGGGAACGTTGCGCACCAGGTACTCGTCCCCGATGAAGACGCAGTCGTCGCTCTTGTAGAAGGTGAGCTTGATGGCGGCCGGCGCCGCCGCGCGGATCTCGCTCGGCGTCGGCGCGAAGTCGTCTTCCTCGACTTCGTCATCGACGAGCCGATCGATCGCCATCGCGATCTGCGTGGCGATGATCTGCAGGAACGCCTCGTGCCACTCGTCGAACGCGAGCGCGTTCTTGCTCTCGAGCGCGAGCACGCCGAGCAGACGATCCTGCGTGACCAGCGGCAGCGCGAGCTGCGACGCCGCGTCCTTCAGGCCCGGCAGCGGGATCTCGGGGCGGAGCGCGTCGCCGCCGCCGCTGGCGACGACGCGCGCACGCACGGCGCGGCCGTACGTGATGTCGCGGGAACCACCGACGCGGAGGAGCCGCTGCTCGGCGGCGACGAGGCCGATCAGGCCCTCGCCGAACGCGACCTCGGCGCCGACGCCCGACTCGCCATACCCGCGGCTCGCGATCGTCACGAGGCGCCGCTCGCCCTCGGGGACCAGCACCATCGAGTGGCCGAAGCCGAAGACGTCCTGGAACGCGTCGAGCGTCGAGGTGAGGAGCTCGTCGAGGCTGGTGGCGCGCGAGATACGCGCCGACAGGCACTGGAGCGCGCGGATCTCGCTGAGCGGCCCGGCCTCGGGCTCGAGCGTCGCCATCGCGGGTGTCCCCGGCGAGACGTAGTCGTCGACCTCCTCGAAGGCGATGACCTCGCAGACGTCGGCCGACAGCAGCCGGAACACGCCGGTCATGCCGAACTGCGACGCGATCGACTCGATGCGCAGCTTCATCGAGTCGAAGAGCGGGCCGGTGGTCTCGGCGCGCAGGAACCGGACGCGGATGCGGAAGCACTCGAACGTGAGCGGATCCCAGATCTCGATCTGCGCGTGCGGGTTCTCCTCGAGGTTCCGGCGCGTCTTGTTGAAGAACTGGCACGACAGCGCGACGTGGCGGTCGTCGACGAAATAGACCTGGCTGATGTACGTGACGTTGGGCGTGCCGTCGCGCGCGCAGGTCGCGATGCCCGACGGCAAGACGCCCTGGAAGCAGCGCGCGTAGCGCGACAGGCGCGGGATCACGCTTGCCCCGCAGGTCGACCGGCGCCCGGGCCCGGCGTCTGATCGAACACGGCGTCGAGCGCGACCTCGATCGCGGTCGCCGGCCAGTTCACGAGGCGGCGCACCACCTCCAGCGGATATCCGGTGCCGGCGAGGTCGGCGGCGAAGCCGTCGGTGCACGCCTCGATGAGCGGCCGCTCGGCCTCGGTCGCGGGGCGGATCCCCGTGATGACGCCCTTCATCTGCATGCTGCGCAGCGTCGGCACGTGCGTCGCGATCAGCGCGAACGGGGAGCCCTGCTCGAGGACCGCGATCAGCGACGCGCCCGGGCGATCGCTCAGGAACGCGGTGAAGCTCCTGCGGTCGGCGCCTGCGACAAACCCGACCGCGCGCGTGATGGACGGCCGCAGCTCGCGATCACGTCCGGCGGCGAGCAACGAGATGTGCTGATCGAGGAAAGCGATCAGCTCGTCGTTCAGCTCGCGCATGGAGGCTCATCTTAGCGCTGCTGCCGCTGCAAGTGCCGGTGCTCGGCCTCGATCAGCAGATGGAGGAGCCTCTCCAGGCGGTTGACCGCCCCGGGCTCGGTGGCCCGGACCCGGCGCACCTGCGCGCGCACCTCGAGGCGCAAGGCGGTGAGCGCGTCGATCGGCGGCGCGTCGCCGTGGAGGTCGAGCGCGTCGATCGCGCGCTCGATGGCCTCGCAGGTCGCCTCGGCGCTCGCCCGCAGCCCCCACGCCGTCGTCGCGACGTCGTCGGCGACGAGCGCGAGCAGCTGGCGGGCGTCGCGGTGAAGCGGGGGCAGCGAATCCGACATGAGGCTCCTTTGGTGAAGCAGCCTGGCATCGACGCCGCGAATGCGATCCTAGAAGGTCGCTGAGCATTCGCTAAGAAGATGCTATCGGCTATCTTCGCGCGCCTGATGCGCGCCAATCCGAACTTCCAGAAGCTTCCCGCCGGCTACCTGTTCCCCGAGATCGGGCGTCGCGTGCGCGCGTACGCGGCGGCGCATCCCGAGGCCAAGGTCATCCGGCTCGGCATCGGCGATGTCACCGAGCCGCTCGCGCCGGCGATCATCAGCGCGATGCACGCGGCGGTCGACGAGATGGCGGTGCGCGAGACGTTTCGCGGCTACGGCCCGGAGCAGGGCTACGACTTCCTGGTCGAGGCCATCCGCGCCAACGACTACAAGGCGCGCGGCGTGGACGTCGCGGCCGACGAGATCTTCGTGAGCGACGGCTCGAAGTGCGACAGCGGCAACCTCCAGGAGCTGTTCGCCGCCGACGCCGTCATCGCGGTGACCGACCCCGTCTATCCGGTGTACGTCGACTCCAACGTCATGGCGGGCCGCACCGGCACGCCCGGGCCGGACGGCCGGTATCCCGGGCTCGTGTACCTGCCGTCGACCGCGGCCAACGGCTTCGCGCCGGCGCCGCCCGATCGCGGCGCCGACGTCGTGTACCTGTGCTCGCCCAACAACCCGACCGGCGCGGTGATGACGCGCGAGGGCCTCGCGGCCTGGGTCGCGTGGGCCAAGCAGCACGACGCGCTCATCGTGTTCGACGCCGCGTACGAGGCGTACATCCAGGACGACGCCCTGCCCCGCTCGATCTTCGAGATCCCGGGCGCGCGCGACGTCGCCGTCGAGATGCGCAGCTTCTCGAAGCGCGCCGGGTTCACGGGCGTGCGCTGCGGCTTCCTCGTCGTGCCCAAGGAGCTCCGCGCGACCGGCGCCGGCGGCGAGCGCGTGTCGCTCAACGCGATGTGGAGCCGGCGCCACACCACGAAGTTCAACGGCGCGTCGTACGTCGTGCAGCGCGGCGCGGCGGCGGTGTACTCGCCGGAGGGCCTGCAGCAGACCGGCGCGCAGATCGCGTTCTACATGGAGAACGCGCGCATCCTCCGCGACGGCCTCGCCCGCGCCGGCTTCACCGTCTACGGCGGCCAGCACGCGCCGTACATCTGGCTCGAGACGCCGAAGGGCACGACGTCGTGGGAATTCTTCGACCAGCTTCTCGACAAGGCGCACCTGGTCGGCACGCCGGGCTCGGGCTTCGGCCCCAACGGCGAGGGCTACTTCCGCCTGAGCGCCTTCAACTCGCGCGCGAACGTCGACGAGGCGGTGGCGCGGCTCGCGAAGGTCTTCAGCTAGGCAGATTAAGACAACAGGAAACAGGAAACAGGAAACAGGAAACAGGAAATGCCAGAGATGGGCGCGATGGGCGCGATGGGCGCGATGGGCGCTCGCTAGCGCACCGCTTCCCAGATGTCGAGGGTGCCCGCGCGATCGCTGGCCCACACGATGTGGCGACCGTCGGCCGAGACCCACGGGTCGGCTTCGATCGCGGTGGTGGCGAGCTCCTCGATGCGCACCGGCGTGTCGAACGGGTTGTCGATCGACGTGCGCGACATGACGTACAGGTCGAAGTCGGCAGGATTGGCGGCGTTCGACGTGAAGTAGACGGTCAGGCAGTCCTCGCTCACCCACGGCGAGGCCTCGGTGACGGCCATCGACGCGGCGACCGCGATGGGCTCGGCGTCGCCGTTCACGAGCTCGTACAGGTCGTACTGGTTACCGTTGCGGTCGGAGGTGAAGACGCCGCGGGTGCTGCCCAGGCAGTACATGACCGAGCGGTCGCTGGCGGTGGTGTTGATGGCGGGGTCCTCGACGTGCGACGGCAGCGACCACGCCACCACGCTCGACGAGCGCAGCGAGCGCCAGGTGTCGAAGCCACCCACCGTGCCGAGGCGATCGGTCGAGAAGTACAGCGTCATGCCGTCGGCGGACAGCTTGGGGGTCCAGTCGAAGGTGGTGCCGCTCACCTCGGCGACGCGCACCGGCGGCGGCCACTGCTGGTTGGTGGCGACGCGCCGGCTGCGCACGATGTCGTAACTGGTCGGGCTCGCGGTGGCGAGATAGCCGATGTAGAGCTCGAGCCCGTCGGGCGAGAGGAACGGATCTTCCTCGATGTTCGACGTGGCGAGGTTGGGAATGGTGGTGGCCGCGCCCCATTTGCCGAGCGACGCGTCGGTGGTCGAATCCTCGTCCGCGTCGCCGGGCGCGTCGACCGCGGCGTCGGTGCGATCGGCGGGATCGAGGCCGAACACCAGGTTGCAACCGCTCATCAACATCGCCACGGCCGTCGCAGTGCACGTGCTAGCCTCCGCCCGCCATGCCCGACTTCGAGTTCTCCGAGCTGTTGCCACTGGCCGACGATGCTACGCCCTACCGCAAGCTCAGCGGCGATCATGTCGGGACGTTCACCGCGGGCGGGCGATCCTTCGTCGAGGTCGCGCCCGAAGCCCTCACGCTCCTCACGCGCGAAGCGATGCGTGACATCGCGCACCTGCTGCGGCCGGGCCACCTCTCGCAGCTGCGAAAAATCCTGGACGACAAGGACGCGTCGGCGAACGACCACTTCGTCGCGCTCGACCTGCTCCGCAACGCGAACATCGCCGCGGGCGGCGTCTTGCCGATGTGCCAGGACACCGGCACCGCGATCGTGATGGGCAAGAAGGGTCAGTTCGTCGTCACCGGCGGCGGCGACACCGAAGCGATCGCGCGCGGCGTGTTCGACACGTACCTGACGTCCAACCTGCGCTACTCACAGCTCGCGCCGATCGACATGTTCACGGAGAAGAACACCGGCAACAACCTGCCGGCGCAGATCGAGCTCTACGCCGACGACGGCGACGAGTACCACTTCCTGTTCATGGCCAAGGGCGGCGGCTCCGCCAACAAGAGCTACCTCTATCAGGAGACCAAGGCGCTCCTGAATCCGGCGTCGCTGACCAAGTGGCTCGACGCGAAGCTGCGCACGCTCGGGACGGCGGCGTGTCCGCCGTATCACCTGGCGGTCGTCATCGGCGGCACGTCGGCGGAGCACGCGCTCAAGTGCGCCAAGCTCGCGTCCGCGCGTTACCTCGACACGCTGCCGACCAGCGGCTCCAGGCTCGGGCACGCGTACCGCGACCTCGAGTGGGAGGCGAAGGTGATGCAGATCGCGCAGAGCACCGGCATCGGCGCGCAGTTCGGCGGCAAGTACTTCGTGCACGACACGCGCGTGATCCGCCTGCCGCGCCACGGTGCGTCGTGCCCGGTGGCGATCGCGGTGTCGTGCTCCGCCGACCGCCAGGCGCTGGGCAAGATCACGCGCGAGGGCGTGTTCCTCGAGGCGCTGGAGCGCGAGCCCGCGCACTACCTGCCCGAGGTCACCGACGCTCACCTCGACGGCGACGTCGTGAAGGTCGACCTGTCGAAGCCGATGAGCGAGATCCGCGCGCAGCTGTCGCGCTATCCCATCAAGACGCGGCTCTCGCTGTCGGGCCCGCTGATCGTCGCGCGCGACATCGCCCACGCCAAGATCAAGGAGCGCCTCGACGCCGGCGACGGCATGCCGCAGTACCTGAAGGACATGGCCGTCTACTACGCGGGGCCGGCCAAGACGCCCGTCGGCTACGCGTCGGGCTCGTTCGGTCCGACGACGGCGGGGCGCATGGACGCGTACGTCGATCAGTTCCAGGCGGCCGGTGGCAGCATGGTGATGCTCGCCAAGGGCAACCGCTCGAAGCAGGTGACGGCGGCGTGCAAGGCGCACGGCGGCTTCTACCTCGGCTCGATCGGCGGGCCGGCGGCGCGTTTGGCGCAGGACTGCATCAAGAAGGTGGAGGTGCTCGAGTATCCCGAGCTCGGCATGGAGGCGGTGTGGCGCATCGAGGTCGTCGACTTCCCGGCCTTCATCGTCGTCGACGACAAAGGCAACGACTTCTTCGCCGACATCGAGGGCCCGCCCGCGACGACGAAGCTGCCGATGGCCGCGGGCGGATGATGCGCCAGGCGCTCGCGGCGACGCTCGTGCTCGCGGCGACGGCGGCCTGCGGTGGAGGTACCGCGTCCGCGCCGCGGCCGGTCGTTTCGAACACGCCGTCCGAGCCGATCGTGGAGGAAAAGACCGACGCAGGGCAGCCGCGCATCGAGATCGTGAGCCTGGGTGCCCAGCCTCGGCAGGCGTTGCGGCTGCGGCCCACGGTCGGGACCGCTGCCGGCGCGGACGTCGCGATCGAGATGACGACGCGCCTCGGCGCCCCGGCGACCGAGACGAGCTTCGACATGAGCTTCGGCTGGACCGGCGGCGTGATGAGCGCGGGCGAGGCGATCCGCGTCGAGAACCGCTTCGATCGCCTCGAGATGGGCGGCGGCCCGACCGAGCACGGCCAGGTCGGGTTCACGTACACGCTGTTGCCCACCGCCGCCGTGGCCTCGTTCGACGTGCTGGCCGAGGCGCCGGGGATGATGGACGCCGCGCTCGCCGAGTCGGCGCGTCAGACGCTGGCCTGGCTGGTCGTGTTCCCGCAGACGCCGGTCGGCATCGGTGCGCGCTGGCGCGTGGAGACCGAGTACGTGCAGGCGGGAACGCCGGTGACGATGACGATGACGTTCGAGCTGGTTGCGCACACCCGCGACCGCGCGACCATCCGCGGCGCGATGACGTTTCGATCCGCGCCGGACCAGCCGGCGTTCGTCGAGGGGACCGGCGCGGTGGACGTCGAGGTCGACCTCACGCGCGTGGTGCCGACCTCGAAGCTCACGCTGGCGTTCACCGGCGTGGTCAAGACCGACACCACGACCAAGGTGGCCGGCGAGAGCACGATGACGCTCACGCCGCGGCGTTGAACTATCATCGCGCGATGCCGCTATCGCGCGACGAAGCCTGGGCGCTGCTGACGGAGTGGACCAAGGGCGATTCGCTGCGGCGGCACGCGCGCGCCGTCGAGCTGGTGATGCGCGCCGCGGCGCCGCGCTATGGCGGCGGCGAGGCCGACGTCGAGGGATGGGGCATCGCCGGGATGCTGCACGACGCCGATTACGAGGCGTGGCCCGAAGAGCATCCGCACCGCGTCGTCGCGTGGCTGCGCGAGCGCGGCGAGGACGCGCTCGCGCACGCGATCAGCGCGCACTACACGAAGTGGGGCGTGCCGTACGAGAGCACGCTCGATCGCGCGCTGCTCGCGTGCGACGAGCCGACCGGCTTCGTGATGGCGTGCTGCCTGGTGCGGCCCGACGGCATCGCGTCGCTGGAAGTGGCGAGCGTGAAGAAGCGGCTCAAGGACAAACGCTTCGCGGCGACCGTCGATCGCGGCGAGGTCACCGCCGGTGCGGAGCTGCTGGGCGTGCCGCTCGACGAGCATCTGGCGTTTCTGATCGAGGCCTTGCGCCCGCACGCGGCGGAGCTCGGCCTGCAAGCTCGCTGAACGTCCCGTCAGCGCGGCGTGCCACCGCCACCGCGGCCGCGCACCGGACGCGCCGCTCGGGCTCGCGTCGCCGTTGCCGTCGGAGAGGTCGACTTCCGCACGGCCTCGAGCTGCTGATTGGTGCTGCGCTTGGTGTGGTCGGCGCTCTTGCGCGTCGACTTGCGCGACGGGCGCGTCGACGACGAGACCGGATCTTCGGTCACCGCGCCGCCGCGATTGCCGGCGAGGATCGAGCGCGTCCGGCGGCGCTCGACCTTGCGATCGGTCGCGCTCGTGCCCGGCTGCGACGTGTCGACCACCGCGTCGCGGCGCCGCTTCTTGGGCTTCTTCGGCTTGGGCGGACGCGCGGCTCGCTGCTGCGCGGAACGAAACTCCTGCGCCTTGGTGGGCATAGCCCGAGGATACAAGCAGGCTGAAGACGAGTCAGGCGTCAGCGACGCGAGTTTCCTTGGCGTACGTGATGAGCGGCTGGGCGTGCTTCTCGATCACGTCCTCGTTGATGATGACCTCGCTCACCGACTGGCCCGGGATCTCGAACATGATGTCGAGCAGCGCCGACTCGAGGATGGCGCGCAGACCGCGCGCGCCGCTCTTCTGCAGGCCGGCGAGCGACGACACCTTGGCGAGCGCGCCCTTCGAGAACTTGATCTTCACGCCGTCCATCTCGAACAGCTTCTGGTACTGCTTCACGAGCGCGTTCTTGGGCTGCGTGAGGATCTGGACCAGCGCCTCCTCCGACAGCTCGTGCAGCGGCGCGATCACCGGCAGGCGGCCGATGAACTCGGGGATCATGCCGTACTTGAGCAGATCCTCGGGCTGCACCTGCTGGAGCAGATCCCACTGCGACAGCTTGGGCGGACCGTTCTTCATGGCCGCGCCGAACCCGATCATCTTCTGGCCGATGCGGTTCTCGATGATGTCCTCGAGCCCGACGAACGCGCCGCCGCAGACGAAGAGGATGTTGGTCGTGTCGACCTGCAGGAACTCCTGCTGCGGGTGCTTGCGGCCGCCCTTGGGCGGCACCGACGCCAGCGTGCCCTCGATGATCTTGAGGAGCGCCTGCTGCACGCCCTCGCCGGACACGTCGCGCGTGATGGACGGGTTGTCGCTCTTGCGGGCGATCTTGTCGATCTCGTCGATGTACACGATGCCGCGCTGGGCGCGCTCGATGTCGTGATCGGCGTTGTGGAGGAGCGAGACGATGATGTTCTCGACGTCCTCGCCGACGTAGCCCGCCTCGGTGAGGTTGGTGGCGTCGGCGATGGCGAACGGGACGTTGAGGATGCGCGCCAGGGTCTGGGCGAGCAGCGTCTTGCCCGAGCCGGTTGGCCCGAGCAGGAGGATGTTCGACTTCTGCAGCTCGACATCGTCGTCGCGGCTGCCCGGCTTCTGGTCGATGCGCTTGTAGTGATTGTGGACGGCGACCGAGAGGATCTTCTTGGCGCGGTCCTGACCGATCACGTACTCGTCCAGCACCTTCTTGATCTGCGCCGGCTTGGGGATGACGCCCGCGCCGTAGCCGGGCTCGTCCTTCTCGATCTCCTCCGCGATGATGTCGTTGCAGAGACCGATGCACTCGTCGCAGATGTAGACCGTCGGCCCGGCGATGAGCTTCTTCACTTCCTTCTGCGATTTGCCGCAGAAGGAACAGGTCAGGGACGAATCGCGCTTCTCGGCGGGCATGACGGGGCGGCTCACTTCTTCTCGGGCTTCTCCTCCGCCTTCTTGCGGATGAAGACCTCGTCGATGATTCCGTATTCCTTCGCCTGCGGCGCGCCCATGAAGTAGTCGCGCTCGGTGTCGGTCTGGATCTTCGAGATCGGCTGGCCGGTGTGCTTGGCGAGGAGATCGTTCAAGGTCTCGCGCGTCTTGAGCAGCTCCTTGGCGTGGATCTCGATCTCCGTCGCCTGACCCTGAAAGCCGGCGAGCGGCTGGTGGATCATGATGCGCGAGTGGGGCAGCGCGTAGCGCTTTCCGGCCTGGCCGGCGGCGAGGAGGAAGGCGCCCATGGACGCGGCCTGGCCCATGCAGATCGTGGCCACGTCGCAGCGCACGTACTGCATGGTGTCGTAGATGGCCATGCCCGCCGTGACGTGACCGCCCGGCGAGTTGATGTAGAGCATGATGTCCTTCTCCGGATCCTCGGACTCGAGGAACAGGAGCTGGGCGATGACCACGTTGGCGATCTCGTCATTGATCGCCGTGCCCAGGAAGATGATCCGCTCCTTGAGCAGTCGCGAGAAGATGTCCCAGCCGCGCTCGCCGCGGTGAGTCTGCTCGATGACCGTCGGGATGAGGTAGTTCTTGATATCCATGGCCTGTCCCCGACTGTACGAGGCCCCCGGCAAGGGCGCAACGCGAACGGGCGCTACCTAGCCGAACTAGCAGGCGATCGAGCTTCCGCTGTAGCGGAATCAGTGGTCGCAGTCGGGACCGTGGACGTGGCCCTCGTGACCATGCTCCGCAGCCGTGGCGATCGGCCCGCCGCCGAGCAGACCGCCCTCGGCCGGCTCGGAGAGCTTGTCGACCTCGGTCACCGCGGCCTTCTCGACGAGGAGATCGAGGACCTTGTCCTGGCGCATCGACCAGCGCGCCGAGTCGAGGCGGCCGTCGCGCTCCCACTCCGCCTTGAGGCGCGCGGGCGGGACGTTGCGCGCCTTCGCGGCGTTGGCGACGTGGGTCATGAGCTCGTCGTCGGTGACGGCGACCTTCTCGGCGTCGGCGATCGCCTCGAGGAGGAGCTGGCCGCGGACCTCGTCGGTGCCGGCCGGCTTCATCTTCTCGCGCAGATCGTTGGTGAGGCCGCTGCCTTCACGATCCGGCGGCATGCCGATCATCTGGCGCAGGCGGTTGTATTGCATCTCGACCGCGCGATCGACGAGCGACGAGGCGACGGGGATCTGGAACTTCTTCACGAGCGCGCGCAGCGCGTGCTGGCGCGCCTCGCTCTTGATGATGGATCCCTCGCGGGCCTCGAGGTCGGCGCGGAGCGCGGCCTTGAGCGCGTCGAGCGTGTCGCCCTTGCCGGTGTCCTTGGCGAAGTCGTCGTCGAGGTTGGGGACGACCTTGGCGCGCGCCTCGACCACGGTGACCGTCAAGATGGCGTGGCGACCCTTGAGGTTCTCGTCGGGGTGATCGGCCGGGATCTCGACGTCGATCACCTTGTCCTTGGTGTCGAGCGCGATGCCGGTGAGCGCCTCGCGGAGGCCCGGAACGGGCTCGCGCTCGGGATCGTCGAGGTCGACGCCGAAGCGCGGCTGATCGATCGGGTGCTCGCCGATCGTGCCCTTCACGTGGAGGATGACGACGTCGCCGGCCTGGGTGACGGTGCGATCCTCGATCGGGACCAGCTCGGTGTGCTCCTTGCGGAGCGCCTCGAGCGCCTTGTCGACCTCGGCCTCCTCGACGGTCATGCGGCGGCGCTCGATGGCGAGGCCCTGCCAGCCGTCGACGGTGACGTCGCCCTTGATCTCGACGATCGCGGCGAACGCGAACGGCTCGCCCTTCTTGATCTGACCGCCCTGCTCGACGCGGGGCTCGGCGACGGCGCCGAGCTTGTGCTGCGCGTTGGCGGTGAAGAACGACTCGCGCACCAGCTGATACGCGACCTCGGCGTGCACGCGCGGCGCGTAGATCTGCTCGAGCACCGAGCGCGGCGCCTTCCCCTTGCGGAAGCCCTTGAGGGCGACGCCCTTGCCGAGCTCGCGGTACGCCGCACCGAGGCGATCGGCGACGGTGTTCCACGGGATCTCGACGATGAGCTTCTTCTCGACGGGAGAGACGTCTTCGATGCGCACGTTCATGAGGGCGCGGAGTCGTAGCACATGCGGTGGTGGCGACACCACCCTTCGCGCGCCCGCTACGTGTGTGATTTTGCAGGGGTTGTCCTCCGCGCCGGCGCGCACACGATAGAGTCGGCCTCGTGACCAGCGTTCTCGTCGTCGGCGCCGGCTCGGTCGGCCAGGTCTACGCGCGCCACTATCAGCTCGGCGGCGCGAAGGTCACGTTCTTCGTGCGCGAGAAGTACAAGGCCGAGGTCGAGCGCGGCTTCGACATGTACCCGCTCAACGAGCGCAGCGCGCGCCGCGGCGAGGCCGTCCGCTTCGCCGGCTTCGACGTCGTCACGCGCGCCGACGAGGTCGCGGCGCGCACGTTCGATCAGGTCATGATCACCGTCGCGTCACCGGCGCTGCGCGGGCCGTGGCTCGCCGAGCTCGTCACCGCGGCGCGCGACGCCACCATCGTCGCGCTGCAGCCCGGCCTCGACGATCGCGCGCTCTATCTCGCCGCCGGCGCCACCGACGACCGCCTGGTCCAGGGGCTCATCTCGCTCATCAGCTACCACGCCCCGCTCCCGGGCGAGACGCGCTTTCCGGGGCCCGGCATGGCGTACTGGTTCCCGCCGATGGGCCCGTCGCCGTTCTCGGGACCGACGGCGCGCCGCGACGCCGTCATCGCCGCGCTGAAGCGCGGCAAGCTCCCCGCCAGGAAGCACGCGGACGTGGGACGCACCGCCGGTTTCCCGACGGCGGTGATGATGCCGTACCTGGTCGCGCTCGAGCTCGGCGGCTGGACCGTGCGCGGCGCCAGGCGCAGCGGCAAGCTGGCGCTGGGCGGTCGCGGCGCACGCGAGGCGGTCGAGATCGTGCGCGCGCGCCTCGGCAAGCCGCCGTTCGGCCTCGGCATCCTGGCCCGCCCCACCATCCTGCGCAGCGGGGTCTTCCTCGCGCGTCCGCTGATCCCGCTGCCGCTCGAGATCTATCTCGAGGAGCACTTCACGAAGGTCGGCGATCAGACGCGCGAGTTCCTCGAGGGCTACATCGCCAAGGGCCAGGCCGCCGGCCTCCCCACGGCCGCGCTCGAGGAGCTCGCCTCCGAGCTACGCCTGAAGCGACTCGAGCTGGGACTCGAGCGTGCGAGCTAGCTGATCGACGTGCGCCGGGAGACGGTGGCCGTGCCACGCCGGCTCGAACGCGTGCACCGGGACCGCGCCCGGTGTGATCGCGTGGAGGAACGCGAGCTCGCCGACGACGAGGCAGGCCAGATCGAACACGTCACCGGGCTGGACCTCGCTGGGCGTGCCGCGCTCGTGCAGCGAGCGATGACCGGCGCGCTCGATCGTCGCACCGGCGAGCGACAGGCACACCTCGAGGCGCTCGTAGCAATCGGCGGGACGGCGGCGGCGCTCGTACGCGGCCGGCGACGGCGACCACACACCGCGTGCCTGCGCGATGCGCGTCGCGTAGGCCAGCGCGAGCGACACCTGCTCGAACACGTCGGATGGCGTGAACGGACGCTCGAGCGCGCGCGACAGCTCGCGGCTGGTCTTCATGAGCGTCACCAGCACGTCGGCGGGCTGGCGCTCATCCTCGATCGATGGTTCGGGGACGCTCGCGCCCAGGCCGATGCGAACCTTGGCGTCGTCGAGCCGCGCCAGCGTCGCGTCGATCACCGCGAGCACGTGACCCGGGACGATCTCGGTCAGCCCCGGCGCCGACGGTGGCGACGCGCGCACCGCGCCACCGACCTCGGACGCGAGCCGATCGGCCTTGCGCCACAGGCCGAGCGCCTCGAAGTAGACCTCGCGCGGCGTGGCGCCGGTGATCTGGGGGAGAGGACGCGCGTCCTCGCTACGACCCATCTCTTCGCGGATGAGCCCGACCTCGCCGAGCACGCGACGCGCGCGAGCGTGGCAGTGAGCGGGCCTGATGTCGCTGAGCTGCATTTCCATGGGATACCATGGTTTTTCGGCCGCCGTCCTCGAAGAACATGCTGGCTGGCTCACCTTCGGCGCCCATCGCCACGACCAGCGACGTCAGCGCCGACGCGAGCTGGTGCAGCTCCGCGGCCGGGAGTGAGGCGAGTCCGCGGAGCAGGCGCTCCTGCGCGACGTCGGGCGTGCGCCCGAGGAGCCGCGTGCCGCGCGGCGTGAGCGCTACCTCGCGGCGCCGGCGATCACGCTCGGACGTCGTGCGCCGCACCAGGCCCGCATCGACGAGCCGCTGCACCACGACCGACACCGAGCTCTGGTGCGTGGCCGTGGCGGCCGCGAGCTCGCCGATCGTCTGCGCGCCGCGCGCCTGGAGTTGATGCAGGACGAACAGCTGCGCCGCGCTCACTCCGAAGCGCTGCTCGGCGGCGCGCGAGGTCTCGCGCAAGGCGCGCACGATGCGACGGATGGAATCCATCGCAGTACGGACGGCTGCTGCTGACGTCGGAATGCTCCGAGCGTACGCCCCAGGTACAATCGACGTCATGCTGTCCCGGCGTGGTTTCGTCGCAGGCTCGGCCGGCGCGTGGCTGGTCGGGTGCCTGGCCCGGCGCTTCGACGGAGACGCGCGCATCGTCGCCGAGGTCGTCCCCGCCGAGCCGCGGCGCGACGGCGCCGGCGTTTCTCTGAGACGCGCGCTCGGCGGCGCGACGTTGCCGCTGCTCGATCCGTTCCTCTTGCTCGACGAGATCCGCAGCGCCGATCCCGCCGACTGGCAGGCCGGCTTCCCGACGCACCCGCACCGCGGCTTCGAGACCGTGTCGTACGTCCTGGCCGGCGCGTTCGAGCACGCTGACAGCGTCGGCAACCGCGGCTCGATCGCCGACGGCGGCGCGCAGTGGATGACCGCCGGGCGCGGGATCGTGCACAGCGAGATGCCGGCGCAGCCCGCCGCCGGGCGCGAGCTGTGGGGCCTGCAGCTGTGGGTCAACCTGCCGGCGCGCCACAAGATGTCCGCGCCGCGCTACCAGGATCTCGCCGCGAGCGAGGTGCTGGAGCTTGCGGCCGGCACCGGCGGAGCGTCGCGGCTGCGCGTCGTCGCCGGCGCGGTCGAGGGCAAGCGTGGTCCCGTTGCGGAGATCGTCGCCGACCCGCTGATGGTCGACGCCACCGTGCCCGCGGGCGGCGCCGTGCGCCTCGCCGTCCCCGGCGGTCACGCCGCGTTCGTGTACGCCCTCGAGGGCGCGCTGCGGATCGGCCGCGAGGCGCGCCTCGTCGAGCGCGGTGAGCTGGCCGTGCTCGGGCGCGGCCGCGAGATCCGGATCGCCGCGGAGACCGGAGGGCGCGCGCTCGTCGTGGCGGGCGCGCCCATCGGCGAGCCGGTCGCCCGGCGCGGTCCGTTCGTCATGAACACCGAGGACGAGCTCGACCAGGCCGTCGCCGACTACCGCGCCGGCCGGCTCGGTACTTGACGGGCGCCGATCAGCGCCCGCCTAGCGGAAGACGATCGGCAGGATCGCGACGGCCTGCACGCGCTCGTCGCGGAAGCGCGCGACCTGCTGCAGCGTCCGCAGCATGACCTCGGCGACCTCGGGCGAGACGTCGTGCGCCGCCGCCGCCACCGCGGTGGACAGGCCGAACGGCAGGTGCACCTCGCCGAACCCGGAGAAGAGATCGCGCAGCGTGAGATCGGGCGGATACACCTCGATCGTCGCGTCGTCGTCGAGCTTGGCCAGCGCGCGCGCGCCCTTGATGGCGTCCTCGAGGCCACCCAGCTCGTCGACGAGCCCGAGCCGCTTGGCGTCGGTGCCGGTCCACACGCGGCCCTGCGCGATCGCGTGCACCTCGTCGACGGTCTTGCCGCGACCGGCGGCGACGCGACCGACGAACACGTCGTAGATCGCCTGCATCGACGCCTGCACCGCGGCGCGCTCGTCGGCGTTCCATGGTCCGAGGCTGTGCATCATGGTGGCGCGCTTGCCGCGCCCCATCGGGAACGTGGTGACGCCGACCTTCGCGAGCGCGCCGCCCGGCGCGATCTTGCCGCCGACCACGCCGATCGACCCGGTCAGCGTGTCGGGGAGCGCGTAGATCTTGGTCGCGCCGCACGCGATGTAGTAGCCGCCCGACGCGGCGACGTCGCTCATCGACACCACGACCGGCTTCTTGGCCTTCACCTCGGCGACCGCGTGCCAGATCAGCTCCGACGCGAGCGCGCTGCCGCCGCCCGAGTCGATGCGCAGCACGACCGCCTTCACGTTGTCGTCGGCCGCGAGCACGCGCAGCGCCGGCACCAGCGTGCGCGACGCGATCTCCTGACGCGCCCCGACGATGCCGTCGCCGCCGCCGTCGACGACGTCGCCGACCGCGTACACCAGCGCGACGTGATCGTCGGTCGGGCGGGTGGTCGGCGTCGCGCCGAGGAACCGCATCACCTTCATCATCGCGGCCGCGCCGTCGGCCTTCTCCTCGAGCGGGATCTTGGTCCAGCCCGCGTCCCCGGCCGCGCCGTCGCGGAACTTCTCGAACGGCTCGACGACGTCGACCAGCTTGGCGGCGAGCGCCTTGTCGGACGTGAACATCGCCTCGTCGATGAGCGCCTTCACCGCGTCGGGCGCGAGCTTGCGGCCGGCGGCGATGGCGTCGACCATCGACGCGTACTCGCGATCGAGGATCGCGGCGATGGTCTCCTCCATCTCCTTCGACGGGCGATCGCGCGTGAGCGGCTCGGCCGCGCCCTTGAACGCGCCGACGTGCAGGAAGTCGGCGGTGACGCCGAGCTGATCGAGCAGGCCCTTCAGGTGCACCGGCATCGCCGCCGGGCCGGACACCACGACCTCGCCGCTCGGCGCGAGGCCGATGCGATCGCACGCCGCCAGCACCATGTACTCGGCGTTGGACGCGGCCTCGGTGTGGCAGTGGAGCTTCTTGCCCTTGGCCTTGAACGCGGCGAGCGCGGTCTGCAGCTCGGCGGCGTCGGGCAAGGACACCGAGAGACCGTCGACGCGCAGGACGAGGCCGGTGAGCTTGTCCTTCTTCGCCAGCTCGCGCAGGCGCTCGGCGAGGACGCGCACCTGGATCGCGTCGCTCGGGCCGCTCGTCCACGAGAAGCTCTCGAGCTCGGCGACGTCGCCGCCCAGCGTCATGATGCCGAGGTACGGCTTGCTATCGTCGAAGCCCGGGCTCGACTCGGGCGCCTCGTACGGGCCCGGCTTGTCGATGTTCTCGGCGATGTTCTTGAGCATCTGCATCGGGTCGCCGAACCCGCCGCCACCGCCGCCGCCGCCGCCACCACCACCGCTTGCGCCGGAACCGCCGCCGCTCCACGGATCGGAGGACTCCGCCGACGGCGTGGTCCAGTTCGGCTTCTTGTCCTCACCGCACGCGGCGGCCAGGAGCACACACGTCGTGATGGCTCCAGCGATGCACTTCATACGTCCCTCGCGGTTTCGGATCGCAGTTGAGATCAGGGATTGGAGGCGGGCCCCGGCGTCGTCTCCGGCGCGGGCGTCGTCTCCGGCTTGGGATCGGGCGGCGGATCCGGCGGCTTCTCGACGCTGCCGCTGCCTCCGCCACCGTTGTCGGGCGGCGTCGGTCCACCACCGCCGGTGCCCTTGAGGCGGTCGAGCTGACGCTGCGCCGCCGCGCTGTTCGGATAGGTCTCGAGGTACTTCTCGTACGCGGTGATCGCGAGGTCGGTGCGGCCCTGCTGCTGGTACGCCTCGGCGACACCCCACAGCGCGCGCTCGAAGCGCGGCGAGATGCCGAGCGCGGCGCGGAACTTCGAGTGCGCCGACGCGAACTGCTTGGCGTCGATGTGGCAGAAGCCCATGCCCGACAGCGCCTCGACGCCGTTGGGCTGCACCTCCAGCGCGCGCTGGTAGTACGGCATCGCCTGACCGCAGTCGACCTCGGCGAGCTTGTTCGCCTTGGCGAGGAGCTTGTCGTAGTCGTTGCCGGTCGGCTCGCCACCGCCGCCGCCACCGCCGCTCGAACCCGTGCCGGTGCCCGTGCCCGACGAGCCGCTGCTGCTGCCACTGCCACCACCACCACCGGCACCAGCACCCGCGTCGATATCTTCCGTCGGCAGCGGATCCACCGCGACCGTCCCGAGCCGCGCGAGCATGGCGCGCGCACCGGCGTGCTCGGGCGCCGCCGCGATGACCGCGTCCGCGGCCGTGCGTGCGTCGGCCTGCTTCTTCTGCAGGAACGCGACGCGCGCGAGGTGCCAGCGCGGCCGTACGTCGCCCGTGCCCTCGAGCGCGCCGCTGTCGAGCCCCTTGAGGAGCTGCTCGGCGCGCGGGTAGTCCTTGTCGCGGATCGCCGCGAGCGCCTCGACCAGCGACGCTTCTTTGTCGCCGGGCGACGCCTGTCGCGCGGTGTCGAGGTAACGGCGGAGATCCTTCATCGGCTTGCCCTGCAGGCGCAGGACGTCGGCCATCGCGATGTTGGCGAGCGGATCGCTCGCGCCGGCCTTGATCGCGCGCTGCGCGAGACCGAGCGCGGTGAGCACGAGCTGCTTCGACTCGCGGCGGACCTTCTCGGCCGTCTTGGCGTCGGTAGCGAGCTCCGCCTCGTCCTCGATCACCTGCGCCTGCGCCGACACGAGGCGCGCGCGCAAGCCGAGCGTCATCGCGTCGGCCTTGCCGCCCTCCGCGAGCATCTTCTCGGCGGCGGACAGCGCCGCGCCCGAGTCACGGCCGAGCTGCACGCGCGCCTGATCGAGCAGATCCTCCGACGGCGACACCGTGGGCGCCGCGTCGATCGCCGGCCCGACACCGCCCGCATCGGCGAGGGCGACGAGATCTCCCGCGTCACCCGCGGGCGGCGCCGCCGAGCGAGCCGGAGAGGGACGCAGCACCGTGAAGTACACGACGCCGACCGCCGCGCCGATGACGACGAGCGAGCCGAGCGCGATCCACAGACCGGCGCCGCGGCGCCGCGGCTCCTCGTCGGCGAACGCGTCGAAGTTGTCGTCGTCGAGCGGGCGACGCGCCGCGAGGCCGCCGGCGAAGGCGACGTCGTCGGTCGGCACCGGACGCACGACGCCACCGAACGCATCGCCGGCGCTCGGACGCACCGCACCGCGGCGCGGACCGACGGTGTCGACGTCGTCCGGCACCTCGGGGATCGGCTTCACCTCGTTCGTGGCCCAGGCGCCGGTCGAGCGTGGCTCGTCGGCGAGCTTCATCATCGGAGGCGGAAGCGGAGGTGGAGCGGTCGGTGGTCGCGGCGGCGGCGGCGGCGCAGCCGGCGGCGGCGGAGCCGGCAACGGCGCACCTGCACCACCCGCCATGCCGAGGAGCGTCGACGCGGGCGACGGACCCGGCGGCGGCAGCGGCGTCTGCGGGTTGCCCGTCGGCGGCGTGGCACGCGGCGGCGGAGGAGGAGGCGTGGCACCGGGACGCGCGGGAGGCGACACCGCCGCACCGACGGCCGCACCGACGCTGGTCGCGCGCGGCGGCGGCGCCGGTGGCCCGCCCGTCGGAGCACGCGGTGGCGGCGGCGCGGGAGCCGGCGGCGCGACGTGGCGCCCCGTCCCGGGGATGCGCAGCGGCTCGACGACGGTCTCGCGCTCGAACACCGCCGACTTCGCGACGCCGCCCGCGGTGGGCGACGGCGCGGGACCGGTGCCGCGCGGTGGCGTGACCGCGCCCGACTCGCGCTGCGCACGCGCGTCACGCGCCTCCTTGGCGACGACGAAGAACGACGCGAGCTCCGGGATGTCCCCCAGCCGCTTCCACGTCTTCCCGCTGCGGGAGATCATCGACTCCTGCGAGACCAGCCCGGTGATGATCCACTGCTGCAGGATCCCGAGCTCGCGACACTGACGCTGCTCGCCGTTGTCGAGGCGGATGATCCAGTTGCGATCGCCTTCACCGGTGCCGATCGGGCCGCTATGCGGTCCGCTGACCGGCCCCGATCCCGTGCCCGCCCTCGCCGGTGGCTGCTGCGGAACGCCCGAGCTCTGCGTCGGCGACCGCTTGCGGATCTTGAACATGTGCCCGCACGTCGTGCACTTGACGGTCACCCCACCGGGCTTGAGCCGTGCTTCGTCCAGCTCGTACTCGGTGTTGCACTTCTCGCAACGGACGTCCATGCGCGTTCCCCGCCAAGAGGTAGCACGGAACGGGTATATGATCCTGTCGTGAGCACTGGTTCGGCGCGCGATGGTGAACGCGTTTCTGTCGACGCGTTCGTGAAGGCGGCGTCGGGTGGACACGAGCTGGTGTTTCGCACCCGCGATCTGTCGCGCTCCGGCCTGTTCCTCTACACGCGGGTCGCGCAGTCGTACCCGTTCAAGCTCGGCTCGCGGCTCCACATCGAGCTGTTCGATTACGACCAGGCCATCGCGCTCGAGGTCGTGGTCGCGCGCGTGGTCGAGCCCGGGAGCCCGGAGGCCGACAAGTCGCCGACCGGGTTCGGCGTCCGCATCGTCGACCCCGACGAGCCCACCCGGGAGCGCCTGGAGAACCTCATCGAGCGCATCCGCTCTGGTGGGGCGCCCTACTAAGTCCTACATGTAGGAATCGTTGGGGATTCCCTGTGGACAAGATGTGAAACCCGCGTGGACCGCGGCCCCGGGCCTGTGGAGTACCGCTACTCGTCCAGGTAGCCCGTGAGCTTCAGCTTGTTCTTGGCCGCCTTGGCCAGCTTGGCCCGGGGGCGGTCCTCGATGATGCCCTGGAGGAGCTCCGCGCCCAGCTCCTTGTCGTTGTCCTCGGGTGATTCGAGGAGGCGGAAGCCGAGGCCGTACATCTCCTCGTCCTCGACGTCCTTCTCCTTGCCGAGCTTCTTGGCCACCGGGAAGCCGCTGGCCGCCAGGCGTCCGAACTGCTCGAGCACGGGGTCGTCGGCGTGGGAGGCGCGCAGGATGCCCTGCCCCATCGCCTTGAGGCCGAGGACGGCCAGGAAGAAGCGGCCCTCGTCGTCGATGACGGCGTCGAGGTCGGCGCGACTGCGGAGGAGCGGCTTGAGCGCGCCGAACGCCTCGAGCGGCTTGCCGGCGCGGCGCAGGCGATTGGCGCGGTCGAAGAGCAGCTCGACGTGCGCGGCCGGCGCGACGTCGGCGATGAGCTCGGAGATCACGCGCTCGAGGACCATCTCGTCGGGAGGCAACTTGCCCTTGCTGCTCTTCTCCAGGTAGCCCTTCGCGCGCTCGACCAGCTCCTGGAGCGCCGTCGACGAGACGTGACCGCGGTGCGAGCGGAGCGCACCCGCGTAGCGGCGGGCGACGTGCTCGTCCTCGGCGGCGAGCAGTGCGCGGACGAGCGGCAGGACCGCCTCCGGTGCCTTGGAGAGGCCGCGGGCGGCCGCGTCGCGCGCGGTGACGTCGTCGCCGCCGAGCGCGTCGACCAGCGCCTTCACGGCACCGGCGCCGCCGCCGGCGGGCAGGCGCTCCATGGCGAGCTTCTGCGCCGACGGGTTCTTGGAGCGGGCCAGGGCCGAGAACGGCTTGGCCAGCTTCTCGGGGATGCGGGCGCCGCGCAGCGTGTCGATCGCCGCCTGCGCGATGCCGAGGTCCTCGCCGTCGGCGTACTCGATGAGCGCCTCGATCGCGGCCTCGGTGCCCTTGGCCTCCGACGCGGCGACGATGCGACGGAGCGCGGCGATGGCGGCGAAGCGCACGGCGCGCGGACGCTCCTCGCTCGACTCCTTCACGAGCAGGCTCTGCGAGCTCGTGCGCGCCAGATAGCCGAGGAGACGCAGGAGCCCGGTGTGCTCGGCGAGCGCCGGCGCGACGCTCGGGGCGCGCGTCGGATCGAAGGGCGCTCCGGCGCCGTTCGACCCGTTCTGGGGCTTCGCCTTGCCCTTCTTCGCCGCGTCCTTGCCCTTCTCCTTCTCGACCTTCTCGCGCTCCTTCTCGACGCGCTTGATCTCGTCGGCGAGGCGCTTGCCCGCGTCTCCGACGCGCGACGACGCGACCTTGTAGACCAGCTCGGCGAGCTTCTCGTCGCCGCCGTCGAGCTCGTGACGGATGAGCTGCAGCGCCTGCTCGCCGAGCTCCGCGTCCCCGAGCTGATCGAGGATCGCCTCGATGGCAGGCGTCGTGCCGCGCCGCAGGAGCAGCTGCGCGATCGCGCGCCGCGCCGCGACGGGGCCGTGGCCGAGCTCCTTGCGCAGCGAGCCTTCGGCCGCTGCGCCCTGCGTGGCGAGCACCTGCGCGGCGCGCTCGGCGAGCGCCTCGTCGTCGCGCTTGAGGATCGCGACGAGGTTGGCCGCGATCCCGGTGGCACCCTGGGAGACCAGACCTTCGAGGGCGATCCGGCGCACGACGGCGTCCGGGTCGTCGAGGCGGGCGACCAGGCCCTTCTGCACCGTCGGGTCGCCCTCCCCGACCGCGGCGAGCACGGTGACGGCCGCGGCGCGCAGATCCACGCGATCGTGCTCCAGGAGCCCGATCACCTGCGTTGCCAGGTTCTTACCCATGGGTGCGGATAATGCACGTTTTGCGAGGGAGATCCCGCGGGCCCCCGACGTATTCTCTGGACGATGAGCGAGCCAATGGACGCCGGCAACTTCACCGTGGCCCCGAGCCCGGAGCTCGAGCCGTGGGCCAAGGAAGCCCTGGGCGAGCACACCCAGGCGCAGGCGGCCGAACAGCAGCAGATGGACCCGGTCGCGTCCGAGGTCCTGCTGTTCCAGGTGCCGCAGCTCGAGTACGCCGATGAGGTCGGCCTCGCCGAGCTGCTGCTCAAGCACCCCGATCTGCACGAGCAGATCCTCGCGACGGCGGCCGGCTTCCACGGCAACTCGACCATCCACGAGGCGCTCGAGATCGTGCGCCAGGAGACCGAGCGCTCGAAGGCCGCCGCCGATCCGAAGCAAGAGACGACGCCGGCCGACGTGGTCGAGTCGCAGGCCGAGGACAAGAAGCCGGTCGGTCCCGACCAGGCTCCCGAGGAGACGCCCGAGCACGAAGCCGAGCCCGGCTGGGTCGTACGCGCGCGTGCGTACAACTCGAATCACGAGGACGAGGTCAACCTGTTCAACATCGCGACCGGGTACGCCGCGCGCGACGCCAGCGGCAACCCCGATCCGGCGGCGATCGCGCGCTGGCAGGCCGAGAACGGCATCGACCCCGACGGCCGCATCGGTCAGTCGACCGCGGATCTCGCGTGGCAGCTCATGCCCGTCGAGGCGCCCAAGCAGGAAGCGCCGACCAGCGACGAGCTTCCGCCGCCACTCTGACCGGCCCTCGCTAGCCGACCACGGCGGCGACGTTGCCGTCGCGGTCCTTGACGTGAGACGGCACGATCTCGAACACCAGCTCGGGCACGTCGGGAATCCGAACTTCGCCCCGAAGAGGCCGCAGTGTCGCGGCGAGCTTCCGGGCGGCCTCCGCTGTGAGCTCGATGAGGAGCCCGTCGTCGGTGGTGGTCAGCGCGCAGGCTCCCGCCGGACGGAAATGGACACACGATTCGCGCGACGCCATGCGCAACTCGCGGCCAAAGCCCAGGCGCCCAGGGAGTACGGCGGCGACGGACGCCACGTTGTTCGCGCCGAGGCGCACACGAGTGCCGGTCACGACGAGACTGTCGATGAACAGACTCGCGCAATACGAGCCGTCCGCCGCGGTTCCCTCCGCGACTGCACGCGCGGACTGCGGATCGCGCAGGATCGAGGTTCGACCGAGGTCGGTGACCAGCTTCGAGTTCTGGCGCGCCATGACTCCGAGCACGCCGTCGGTACGCCAGGCGCGCATGGCGTCGTATTCGTCCTCGGTGACGCCCACGACCTGAAGGAACTCGAGGCTGCCGTGGGGCGTGGTTCGTTTCCCCGGCAGATCGGGATCGCGAGCGAATGCGACCGCCGTGAGATCTGTGCGCCGCTCGAGCGCGATCGGACCGTTGGCGTTCATGTGATGGCCGTGCCCGAACGCGTTGCCGGTCTCGAACACGTAACGGGCGAGGTTCTGCAGGAACGAGAACGCCCACGTGGGCGGTTGCGCTTCGTCCGCAGTGCGTGACAGTCGAAAGGTCAACTCGAAGCCATACCCGGAGAACGCGGGGTCGTCGGTCTCCTTGCGGTAGAGCTCGGAGAGGCCGTAGCTGACGATGTGCCAGTGCGGCGGATCCTCCGCTCGGTACGCGCTCAGCCCGTCGAGCGGATCGGGACCGCCGAACATCCACGGGATGCCCGTGCCCACGTGGGCCGGCTCTTGGTCGCCGTACAACTCCGCGACGGCCGCGTCGATCGCATCCCATCCAGGTGCCTGGTCGCCCGTGTCGTCCATCTGATCGCCCTCGCTAGCCGATGCGGCCCATCTCGCGGTACTCGAGCGTGCCGGCGAGCTCCAGGTCCGCCATCGTGACGATGGCGCCCTCGCCTCGCGCGATCGCGCGCGCCGCCGCGCGCACCGCGGCCTTCTTGATGTAGCCGCCGGCCATCTCCCAGCGTTTGGCGAGGCGGTCCCAGTCGATGTCGCCGGCGAGCGGCGTCTCCGTCGGGAACATGCTCTTCCACAGCTGCGCGCGCACGTCGGCCTCGGGCATCTCGAACTGAACCGTGAAGCGCACGCGCCGCTTGAAGGCCTCGTCGATGCCCTGCTCGAGGTTGGTGGCGAGCAGCGTGACGCCGTCGTAGCTCTCCATGCGCTGGAGCAGGTAGTTCACCTCGAGGTTGGCGTAGCGATCGTTACTGCTCTTGACCTCGGTGCGCTTGGCGAAGAGCGCGTCGGCCTCGTCGAAGAAGAGGACGGCGTGCGAGCGCTCGGCCTCGTCGAAGACGCGGGCCAGGTTCTTCTCGGTCTCGCCGATGTACTTGTTCACGACCTGCGAGAGCTCGATGACGTAGAGGTCGTAGCCGAGGTCGCGCGCCACCAGCTGCGCCACCATGGTCTTGCCGGTGCCGGGCGGGCCGGCGAAGATCGCGGACACGCCGCGGCCGTAGGGCAGCTTCTTCTCGAAGCCCCACTCCTCGAGGAGCCGGGCGCGGTGGCGCGCGAAGCCGAGGAACTCCTGGATGGTGTCGAGGGTGTCCTCGGGCAGGACGAGATCGTTCCACTCGAAGCCGGGCGACACGCGGCGCGCGACCGTGCCGAGGCGGTGCTGCAGCATGAGGCGCGCGCTCTCGGTGAGCATCGGCATGTCGACGCGCGGCGACGACGGGTTGCGCAGGTGCGCCTGCGCGCGCACGCGATGCGCGGCGCGATGGATCGCCTCGCCGCCGAGAGCGAAGCGGGCGGAGACGGCGGCGATCGCCTCCTCGCCGACGAGGTCGCTCTCCTCGCCGAGCGCCTGCTGCCACAGCGCGACGCGCGCGCGGATGGCGGGCGCGGCGACGCCGACCTCGAGTAGCGCCGGGATGGCGTGCACCAGCCACGCCGGGCGCGTGTGGCAGGTGATGACGACCGGGCCGCGGATGCGCGCGACGAGATCGACGACGCGCGCGGCGTCGGCGGGCGGCGCGGTGTCGTCGGCGGAGGCGCCGGCGCGCAGGACGGTGACGGCGCCGCGCAGCGCGGCTTCGCGGCCGAGACGCGCGACGCGCTCGTCCATGCGGTCGGGGGCGCGCAGGAGCTCGGTGACGTCGACGCGGACGATGGGCCGGCCGAGCTCGGTGGCGATGGCGCGCACGAGGAGGTGCTTGCCGGTGCCGGCCTGGCCGTGGAGGAGCACGCGCGTCGTCGGTGATGCACCGAGCGCGCGACGCGCGAGCGCGACGGTGTCCGCGGGCAGCACGAGCTCGGTGACCGCGGCGGGCGGCGAGAGGCTCGCGACCGTGTCGAGCACGGGATCGAACGTGTCGTCGCCGAACATGTGGCTGATGACGCGATCGGTGAGGCGCACGGTGCGGCGCGCCGGCGAGCTCGCCTCCATGTCGTTCGAGGTGCCGATCAGGACCACGCGGTAGCGACGCAGCGGCGAATCGGGCGCGAGCGCGGCGCGGATGCGGGCGCGCTGCTCGGCGTCGCCGGCGCCGAGGATGTCGACGACGAAGCCGGCGTCGGGGCGCTTGCGCGTGAAGTCGTCCCACACGAAGGCGCACGCGCGCTCCAGCTCGGGATCGTGCTCGAGCGTGGCGAGGAAGACGACCACGCGCGCCGCGGCGTCGTCGAGGCCGAGCCCGGCGACGATCACCGAGAACGGCAACGCGGGGCTCGCCGCGGCGGCGGCGGCGGTCAGCGCTCGCCAGCGCTCGTCAGCCTCGGCGGCGAGCGCCGGCAAGCCGGGGCGTCCGCCCGCGACGAGCAGGCGCACGGCGTGGTCGGCGGACACCGCGTAGCGCGAGCGCGGCACGCCGTCGACGGTCTCGGTCGCGCGCGTCGTGCGGTGCAGCGCCGCCTCGATCCATCGCCGCGATACGGCGGCGGCCGCCTCCAGGAACTCGTGCGCGCTGCGCATGTCGCCGGCGACGGTATCACCGAATCGGGCGGCCACGGCGCGCCACGACGGCGCCGCCGAGGACGATCGCCGCGAGCACCGCGAGCGCGAGCACGAGCCAGCCCCGCGTCGGGCGCGCCGAGCCGGCGAGGACGCGCGCGTGCCACGCCGTGCGCTCCTCGACGGTCGCGCCCGCGCCGAGATTCGGGTCGGCGGCGTACAGCTTCGCGAGGTGTGCGTCCGCCTCGCGCCGCCGCTCGTCGAAGGGCGCGGTGGCGCCGCGGATCGCCAGCGCCGCGCCGCGCACGGCCTGCCAGGCGGCGCGCGCCGTCGCCGCGTCGCCCCTGGCCTCGGCGTCGGTGCCGAGTCGCGCCAGCCGCGCGAACGCATCGTCGCTCGCGCCGACCAGCGGCACGTACCAGCGCGCGGCCCGCCGCCACGACGCGATCGCCTCGGCGTGATCGCCGCGCGCGAGCGCCGCGTCGCCGTCGTCGAGCGCGCGCCCGCCGGCCCACACCGCGCGCGTGGCCGCGGCCGCGATGACGACCACCACGGCGATCGCCACCACGACGAGCGCGCGTCTCACACGAAGTCTCGGCGCTGGAAGATCACGCAGGCGAGCACGAGCAGCGCCGCGATCCAGAACACGCCGTGGCCCACCGCCGACGCGACGTAGCCCCACGACACGAAGTCGCCGTGCACGCTCACGGCCTTGTCGCCGACGCTGGTGCCCGACACCGCGAACAGGTGCAGGTCGGGCACGACCTCGAGCGTGCCGCGCGCGACCGCGCGGATCCAGCCGGCGTCGGCGCCACCGGCGGCGGCCCGCAGGTCAGGCGTCAGGCGGCCGATGACGAAGAGGGCGAGCGCGAAGATCCCCGACAGGAACGGGCTCGAGAACGCGGAGAAGAAGACGGCGATGGCCGCGACGGTCATGACCTCGCACCAGGCGAGCAAGACCGCCTTTCCGACCGCCGCGGTCACGGCGACGCCCTGCCACGCGAGGAGCGCGACCATCGCGCCCGTGAAGAGCGCGACCAGCACCGAGAGGACGAGCACCATCCCCAGGTACTTGCCGGCGACGAACTCCCAGCGCGCGATGGGGCGTGTGACGATGGCGTAGATCGTGCGGCGCTGGACCTCGCTGTAGAGCAGGAACACGCCGAGGAAGATCGCGGTCAGCGAGCCGAGGAACGAGATGCTGGCCAGGCCGACGTCGCGGGCGACGCGCGCCTGCTCGTTGATCGACATCTCGCCGAGGACGATGGCGAGCAGGTTGGCGCCGATGACGAGCACCAGGATGCCGTAGAGCACGCGGATGCGCGCCGCCTCGCGGAACGTGTTGAGCGCGATCGCCCAGATCCTCCCGATCATGTGCGCGGGTTCTCCTCGACGCGGCGCAGGAACAGATCCTCGAGCGTCTCGTGGCGCGGCGTCACGCTCACGACCTTGCCGCCCTGCCCGCGCGCGAACGCGAGGAAGTCGTCGACGTCGGTGCCGGCGCCGAGCGTGACGACGAGCTCGCCTTCCACGCCGCGCACCTTCTCGGCGCGGCCGCTGATCTCCTTGGTCGCCGCCGCCAGCGCCTCGCCCTCGCCGGAGAGGCGCAGGACGATCTCGGTGGCGAGCTTCACCTGACCGACGAGGTCGCGCGGCGTGCCGACGTCGCGGATCTTGCCGCCGACGACGATGGCGACCCGGTCGCTGATCTGCTCGACGTCGGCGAGGATGTGCGACGAGAAGAAGACGGTCTTGCCGGCGTCGCGCAGCTCGAGGATGAGGTCGCGAACTTCCTTGCGCCCGACCGGATCGAGGCCGCTCGACGGCTCGTCGAGGACGACCAGCTCGGGGTCGTTGATGAGCGCCATCGCGAGGCCGGCGCGCTGCAGCATGCCCTTCGAGAACTTCTTGAGGGCGAGGCCGCGCGCATGATCGAGGCCGACCTTGGTGACGAGCGCATCGGCGCGCTTGGTGCGCTCGGCCGCGTCGAGGCCGAACAGGCGGCCGCCCAGATCGAGGAGCTCGGTGACGGTGAGGTAGTCGTAGAAGTACGGGTGCTCGGGTAGGAAGCCGATGCGCTGGCGCGCGGCGCGCGTCGGCACCGGTTGCCCGAGGATGATCGCGGAGCCGGCCGTGATCTGGCACAGCCCCATGAGGCAGCGGATGGTCGTGGTCTTGCCGGCGCCGTTGGGGCCGAGGAAGCCGAAGACCTCGCCTTGCTTCACGTCGAAGCTGACGCCGCGCAGCGCCTCTACCTTCTTGCGGCGGAACGGCGTGCGGTAGGTCTTGGCGAGGTTGGTCGTCTCGAGGACCTTCATCGTCGACTGCGCCGGCTCAAGGATAGCGGCCCTGGATCCCGAATCCCAGCTCGAGGCCGGCCTCGAGCCAGCGCTTGAACTCGAGCTCCTCCCCGAAGAACACGTACGCGCCGTAGGCCTCGTGGAAGTCGAGGAAGATGCCGTTGGCGTTGCGCAGCGCGAAGTCCACGCCGCGGCTGTCGCCGCTGGCGTCCTCGTAGCCGGTCGCGTCGAGCGCGACCTGCGCCGTCGAGAAGAACTTCATGAGCCCCTTCTCGTTGAAGAAGAAGCGCACGCCCGGCGAGTAGTGGCGGAGGCGCGGGCCGTCGCCGTCGGTGGCCGAGGTCGAGCCGAAGTCTCGCTCCAGGCCGAAGCGCATCTCCAGCATGAGCTCGATGTGGGGGCGGATGCCGTACGTCGCGGTCAGGTCGAGGGCGATCGGGACGCGGCTGAAGCAGTAGACGGCGTTGCCGGTCGAGCTCTCGCCGCGGTCGCCGCAGTAGTCGGCGGGGTCCCACGTCTTGATGAAGCGGCTTCCGCTGACGATCTGCGCCGACAGCCCGAGCTGGTGCCAGTGCCCGAGGCGCTTCGACCCGAGGTCCTTGGCCCCGGTCTCGCTCGGCACCTCGGTGGCGTCGTCGGCCCAGGCCCGCGCGCCCGCGTGTAGATGGAACGTGCCGGCGAGCACGAGCACGGCGAGTCCCCGGAGGAATCCCATCGGCCCGGACCGTATCACTGGCGGACGCCAGTTCGCCATCGGGCTGCTATGTTCGGGGCGTGCCGACGCGACGCCGCGTGATCGCCGCCGCTCTCGCCGCCGGGGCCGGGATGGCCCTGCGCGGTGCGAGGCGCGCCGACGCGATCGGGCCCGGCTCGAAGTTCCGGTTCGGCCAGCTCGTCCTCGGCAAGGATCAGCCGCCGCGGCCCAACGCCATCCGCCGCATGGCGTGGGAGCTCGCCAAGCGCACGTCGATCGACGTCGAGCTCGAGTCGCCCATCGTCGCGCTCGACTCGCCCAAGCTGCACGAGACGCCGATGCTGTACCTCGCCGGGGATCGCGAGTTCTCGCTGCCGCCGCCGGCGGGCATCGAGACGCTGCGCCGGTTCCTGACGTTCGGCGGGTTCCTCGTCATCGACTCGGCCGAGGGCTCGACCGACGGCGCGTTCGACAAGTCGGTGCGCGCGCTGGTCGGCGCGATCTATCCGCGGCCGTCGACGGGCCTCGAGCTCGTGCCCGCCGACCACGTGGTCTACAAGTCGTTCTACCTGCTCGACCGGCCGCTGGGCCGGCTGGCGCTGTCGCCCGTGATGGAGGGCGTCACGCGCAGCGGGCGACTGGTCATCTCCTACATCCAGAACGATCTGGGCGGCGCGTGGGCGCGCGACAACCTCGGCAACTACGAGCTCGCGTGTCAGCCGGGCGGCGAGCGGCAGCGCGAGCTCGCGTTCCGCATGGGCGTGAACCTCGTGATGTACGCGCTGTGCCTGGACTACAAGACCGACCAGGTGCACGTGCCCTTCATCATGCGGCGCCGGCGCTGGCGCCCCGATGACGGCGCGGTCGTCCCGGCTCCGGCCACGCCGAAGAAGCCGTAGGCACGACCATGACGATCGAGCTCATCGACGGCACGGTGCGGGCGGGGCTCGCCCTCGCGACGGTCCTGTCGATCATCATCGCGTTCGGGTTGTGGCAGCGCGGCGCGCGGACGCCGGTGACGGTGCTCCTCTGCCTCGCGGGGCTGAGCGCCGGCGCGCTCGCCGTCGAGGCGCTGGTCGCGCTGACGGTGCGGCTGGCGGCGCCGCGCACCGCCGAGTTCAACGAGTTCCGCTGGGTGCTGCTCGCGCCGTGGCGGCATCGCGGGTTGTGGCTGGGCGGTGCGGCGGTGGTCGCCATCGCCGTGCTCGCCTGGCGCGCCAGCCGCGGCGCGGGCCCGGTGCGGCGCGCGGCCATGGTGACGCTGCGGACGGCGGCGGCCGGCATCGCGCTCATCGTCTTCCTGCAGCCGGCGGTGGAGCTGCGCCAGGTGGCGCGCGAGCCCAACCGCGTGGCCATCCTCGTCGACGATTCGCGCTCCATGGGGCTGCGCGAGGACGCCCGGGGCCCGAGCCGCACGCAGCGCGTGCGCTCGCTGCTCGACGCGTCGTCGGGCGCGCTCGACGCGTGGCGCGAGCATCACCAGCTCGACGTGTACACGTTCAGCGACGCGCTGGCGTCGGCGTCGCTCGAACGCGTGGCGACCGCCGAGCCCAAGGGCGACGCGACGCTCATGCGCAAGGCGCTCGAGGCCGTGCGCGCGCGCTACGACGGCCGTGACCTCGCCGGCGTGGTGCTGCTCTCCGACGGCGCGGCCACCGGCGACTTCGACGCCGATCGCGGCGACGGCGCGCTGCGCGACTTCCTCCGCTCGCTCGACACGCGCGTGCACACGGTCTGGGCGGCGCGCCCAGGGCTGAAGGACATCGCGGTGGCGCGCGTCCTCGCCGACGAGTTCGCGTTCGTGCGGACCGTGGTGCGGCTCGAGGCGGTCATCCGCTCGACCGGCTACGACACGCGCAAGGTGACCGTGTCGCTCTCGTCGGACGGCGCGGTGGTGCGGCAGAAGGAGGTCGAGCTCACGCCCGGCGGCGAGACCACCGTGGTGTTCGAGGTGACGCCGCCGCGGGTCGGCCGTTACCTCTACGAGATCTCGGTGCCCGTCGAGCGCGGCGAGGCGGTCGAGTCGAACAACCTGCGCGCGTTCGTCATCCGCGTCATCCGCGACAAGATCCGCGTGCTGCAGGTGGCGGGCGCGCCGTCGTGGGACGTGCGCGCGCTGCGCGCGATGCTCGAGGAGAACCCCAACGTCGATCTGATCTCGTTCTTCATCCTGCGCACGCAGGACACGATCTCGCTCGTGCCCAACGACGAGATGTCGCTCATCCCGTTCCCCACCCGCGAGCTCTTCGAGCAGGAGCTGCCGTCGTTCGACCTGATCGTGCTGCAGAACTTCGAGTTCTTGCCCTACGGCATCGGCGACTACCTCGAGAACATCCGCAGCTACGTCGAGGGCGGCGGCGGGCTCGCCATGCTGGGCGGCTCGATGTCGTTCTCGTCGGGCGGCTACCACGGCACGCCGGTCGCGGCCGCGTTGCCGGTCGAGCTCATCGATCCGTGGAGCCAGGCCGATCTCGTCGACACGCAGACCTACACGCCCGAGCTCACCGAGGCCGGCAAGAACCATCCCGTGACCGCGTTGCGCTACGCGGTCGGCGACAACGTCGCGGCGTGGAAGGCGCTGCCCCCGCTCGAGGGCACGAACCTCGTCGCGGGCGCCAAGCCCGATGCCACGGTCCTCGCCGTGAATCCGCGCGTGAAGACGCCGCGCGGCAAGCCCATGCCGGTGATCGTCGCGGGCGACTACGGCAAGGGCAAGAGCCTCGCGATCACGACCGACAGCCTGTGGCGGTACGGGTTCGTCGCGTCGCAGCGGCCGGGCGACGACGGGCGCGCCTACACCAAGCTGTGGGAGAACGCGATCCGCTGGCTCATCCAGGATCCCGACCTGCGCAACCTGCACGTCGACTCCGACGCCGTCGAGTACGAGCCGGGCGCGCGCGTGCGGCTCGCGGTGCGCCTGCTCGGCCGCGACTACCAGCCGCTCGCCGGCGGCAAGGTGTCCCTGGCGTGGAAGCGCGGCGCTGACCCCGCGTCGGCGGTGGCGGTGGGCACGACGCAGGTGGCGACCGGCGACGACGGCACCGGCACGTACGAGCTGGCCGGGCTGACGCCGGGCGCGTACCGCATCGAGGCCAGCGCCGAGGTCGCGGGCAAGACCGTCACGGCCGGCGACATCTTCCTCGTGCGCGACGCCTCGGCGGAGCTCGACCTGCCCGCCGGCGACAAGGAGTCGCTGGCGCGCGTGTCGGCCGGGACCGGAGGGCGTGCGCTGGGGCCCATCGACTCGCTTCCGGCGGATCTGCAGTTCGACGAGCCGCGCGTGGTGCGTGTCGACCGCCGGGCCGATGTCGAGCTGTGGAGCCGCCCTCTGCTCGTGCTTCTCGCACTGCTCGTGTTGGGGCTGGAGTGGCTCTTGCGCCAGCGGAGCGGCTACCTGTAAGAACGGACCCAATGCTCGCCCTGGACAGCCTGGTCACCGACCTCATCTTCAAGCAGGCGGCGCAGCTCGATCAGAAGCAATTGATCGACGCGCTTGGCGGCATGGAGGCGGCCAAGCAGAAGAAGCTGCTCGACCCCGACATGCTCGATCCGCGCATGGAGATGGAGCTGTCGCCATCGATGCCGTTCCGCCGCCGCGGCGAGCGCCGGCTGATGATCATCGACGACAGCCACCCACTGCGCGAGGACCCGCAGGACCCGCTCATCAAGGTCGACCTGCGCGACGCCAAGGAGGCGCTGATCGGCCTCTGCACGACGCTGCCGGTGCGCCTCGGACGCCTGTTCGCGCTCGGCTCGTGGGGTGACGCGGTGCTGGTGGCGCGAGAGGCGCGCGACCTGCGCGCCATCTCGCTGCTGTCGTGGGTGCTCGACCCGACGGTGGACGTCGACGGCAAGCGCCGCGCCAGCCAGCTCTCGAAGAGCGAGTTCGAGGCCAAGATCATGGCCTACGAGAAGCGGCTCGACGAGCTCGACGACAACGAGATCATCGCATCGCTGACCGGCGTGACGTTCGAGCGGCGCGGCGAGCTGCTCGTCGTCGACGTGCTCGGAGCGGACGGCAGCTGGGACCAGCGCGCGTCGATGCAGCTCGAGGCGCAGCTGGCCGCGACCGATCGCTTCTCCCTGTTGCCGGGTGCGCCCGCGCAGAAGCGCGTCCCCGAGCAGCCCAAGCCCGCGCCGAAGGTGGAGAAGCCCGCGGCGCCTCCGCCGGCGCCCGAGCCTGCCGGACCGCCGCTCGCGACCGCCGAGGTCGGCGGCAACGTCGTCATCATCTTCCCGGCCGAGCGCTTCAACCTCGACATCGCCGCGGCGCTCGGAAAGCGCGACTGGGATCAGGTGATCCGCACCGGTGACCACCTCGCCGGCTCGATGCGCGATCGCATCCAGCGCGACGGTGCCGGCTGGGTCGCGCCGCTCGAGTTCCTGAGCGAGGTGTTCGTCGACGGGAAGCCGCTGTCGAAGCCGGCGTTCGAGGCGGGCGCGAAGAGCGTGGCCGGCGGCGTGCGCGAGCTCGAGGTGCACTTCCCGCGCTTCGGCTCGGTGATGCTGCTCGAGGTGCCGGGCAAGGGCCGCTTCGTCAGCTCGCTCAAGGAAAAGACCGACGAGGTCGTCAAGCTGGTGGCCGGGTGAGGCGGCTCGCGGTCGCGGTGGGGTTGTCGACCATCGCCGCCGCGGGCGGTGCGCGGGCTGCGCGCGCCGGCGTCGACGACGGGCTGGCGCGGGCCAGCGTGATCTTCGCGCGCGACGGCCAGCTGTGGACGACCGACGCCAGAGGCAAGTCGAAGCCGCTGGCGCTGGCGCCGTTGCCGCCGGGCACCGCGACGGCCGACGTGCGCATGATCCGGACCAACGCCGCCGCCGATACCATCGTGGTCGACGTCGGCGGCAGATGGTTCTGGGGGCTCCTCGACGACGGCGGCCTCGAGGGGCTGACGGAGCTGCCGTGCGGCCCCGGGCCCGCGCGACTGTCGGCGAAAGGCGCGAGCGTCCTGTGCGCGGCCCCCGACGGACGGGCGCGGATGGTGCGGCTCTCCGACGGTCGCATCTTCGACCGTGACGCCCCGGCGGAGAATGCGTCGCTGTCCGTGCGCGGCGACGTGCGTTCGCTGGTGTGGGTCGACAACAGCGGTCACGTCACGATGGCGCCGGTGGTGCAGCCGTCGCCGACGCCACCCGAGGTCCTGGCGCCGGTGGCTCCCCTGCGTGGTTTCCTGGCGGCGCCCGACGGCAGCCGCGGCGTCGGCGTGTATCGCGCCAAGCCGCTCAAGCCCAAGGACGCGCCCGAGCGCGACGAGCTCTTCGGCTTCGCGCTCGACGGCGTCGCGGCCAAGCGTCGCCTCATCCGCGACGGCGTGGTGATCGACTGGTCGTGGGATTCGCACTGGCTGCTGGTGCAGGACGGCGACAAGGCGTGCATCGCGCGCGCGACCGGCGGGCAGTTCAAGTGCTGGAAGGGCTTCACGGCGGTGTCGATCGCGCCCGACGGCGCGTACGCGCTCGTGCTCGGACCGCGCAGCGGCGCAGCGGGGGCCGTGGTCGAGGAGAAGGAGAGCGGCGGCGACGGTGGCGGTGAAGGCGGCGGCGGCGGCGGTGGTGAAGGCGGCGGCGAAGGCGGCGGCGACGACGACGTGACCGTCGAGGAGACGAGCGCGCTGCCCAGGGGACCGCGGTCGCTCTATCGCGCCAAGCTGAACGGGCCGTACACCGAGCGGCCGTCGCTGGTCGAGACCATCGTCGACGGCGCCGCGGTCTGGCTCGCCACGCCGCCGGCGCAGTGAAGGCGGGCTGGGTCCTCGTCGCCGCGGTGCTCTGGGGAGCGCTCGGCGTCCTGGGCAAGGCCGCGCAGGCGGAAGGCGTCGCGCCGCTCGAGATCGCGTTCTGGCGCGCGGCCTTCGGCGGCGCGCTGTTCGCGGCGCACGCGCTCGTCACGCGCGCGACCTGGCCGCGCGGACGCGACCTCGCCGGTACCGTCGCGTTCGGCGTCGTCGGCGTGAGCGTGTTCTACGGCTCGTATCAGCTCGCCGTGCGCGACGGCGGCGCGAGCCTGGCCGCGGTGCTGCTCTACACCGCGCCCGCGTTCGTCGCGCTGATGGCGTGGTGGCGCTTCGGCGAGCGACCGGGCGCGCGCGAGTGGCTCGCGGTCGGCGTGACGATCACGGGCGTCGCGCTGGTGTCGATCGCCAGCGGTGGGAGCGGTGGCGGCAGCGTCGACGCGGGCGCGGCCGCGATCGCGTGGGGGCTCGTCGCCGGCGCGACGTACGCGCTCTACTACATCTGGGGCAAGCTCGTGTTCGAGCGCTATGCGGCGGCCGCGGTGTACGCGGTCGCGATGCCGGTGGGCGCGGTCGGGCTCCTGCCGTTCGTGTCGTTCGGCGCGCGCACGCAGCGTGCATGGCTCCTGCTCGCATGCATGGCCGTGGCCTCGACCTACCTCGCGTACCTCGCGTACGCGGCGGGCCTCAAGCGGCTGCCGGCGACGCGTGCGAGCGTCATCGCCTCGATCGAGCCCGTCGTCGCGACCGGGCTCGCGGCCGCGTGGTTCGACGAGCGCCTGGGCCCGGTCGCATGGGTCGGCGCGGCGATGGTCGTGGGCGCAGCGCTGGCCCTCAGCCGGCGGTAAGATTCACGCAGATTCCGCAGCCGTCCTTGCAGAATCCGCAGATGGCCGGCCCCTGCGCCGATGCTAGGTACGAGCACTCGGAGTGACCCCGTGAACCCGAAGGTTATCCTGGCCCTGGCTGCAGTCATCCTGAGCGCGAGCCCCGTCGCCGCGGCGCCGCTCACGCTCGAGGACGCCGTGCAGCAGGCGCTGGTCACGTCGGAGGATGCGCGCTCGGCGAGCGCACGACGCGCGCAGGCCGAAGCCGAGGTCGCGGTCGCGCGCTCGGCGCTGTTCCCGTCGCTGACGCTCAACGGCTCGTACACGCGGCGACAGAACGAGGTGACGCGCAACGTCGGCGGCGAGGACGTCACGATCCAGAGCCACAATGCGCTGGCCGGCAACGTCACCGTCGCGGCCACGCTGTTCGACGGGCGTGCGTATCCGCTCCTGCGCGCGGCGCGACATGCGCGTGACGCGGCCGCGCTCGACGAGCAGGACCGGCGGCGGCAGATCGCGTACGCCGCGGCGGCGTCGTACCTGGTCGCGCTCGGGCAGGAGCGCGTCGTCGACGCCGCGGTGCGACGGCAGGAGTTCGCCGTGGCGCGCCGGCGCGACGTGTCGGCGCGCGTCGATGCGCGCCTGGTGTCGACCAACGATCGCACGCAGGCCGACCTCGAGGTCGCGACGGCGACGCGCGAGGTCGCCGAGGCGCGCGCGCAGCTCGAGCTCGCCTACGCGGACCTGACGTGGTGGATCGGCGCCGACGTGAGCGGACCGCTCGTCGAGCCGGCCGGGCTGATGGCGGATGCGCGCGGCACCGCGCCCGGGCTCGACACGCTCGCCGTCGACGCGCAGCGCCAGCGGCCGGATCTGGCGGCGGCGCGGCAGCGCATCGAGGCGGCGCGCGAGACCGCGAAGGAGCCGGGCCGGCGCGTGTGGCCGACGCTCGATCTCACCGGCCAGTACCGGTTCACCAACGAGGGTGGCCTGTCGGGCAACAACGCCGACTGGCTCGTGACGCTGGGCGCGACGTGGGAGCTGTGGGACGGCGGCCGGCGCGCGGCCGAGGGTCGCGTGCGAGCCATCGACGTCGAGCTGGCGCGGATCGACTCGGCGGCCGCCGATCGCAAATCGAAGAGCGAGCTGCGCACGGCGCTGGCGCGGCTGCACGGCGCGCAGGCGGCGCTGCCGCCGGCGGAAGAGGTCGCGACCGCGGCCGCGCGTCACACCGACGAGATCGCGATCCTGTACGCGCAGGGGCTGGCGCGCGCGCTCGACGTCGTCGACGCCGGTGCGCGTCGCTTCGACGCCGAGGTCGAGGTCACGCAAGCGCGTCTGGATCTGGCGGCCGCCTGGCTGGAGCTGTCGCTCGCGGCGGGCGCGCCGGCGCCGGGAGGTACGAAGTGAAGCGGCTGCTCGTGATCGCGACGACGTGCGTGTTTGCCGCGAGCGCGGCGTGCAGCGATGGCAAGGCCAGCGGCAAGCCGGCGCAGCGCAAGGCGGTGCAGTTTCCCGTCGAGGTGCAGGCGGTCGAGGCGCGCGCGGTCGAGTACTCGATCAAGTCGCTGGGCACGATCGACGTGTACGAGCGCGTGCAGGTGACCGCGCGCGTGGCCGGCGTCGTCGACGCGGTGAAGTTCAACGAGGGCGACGTCGTGAAGGACAACCAGGTGCTGGTCGCGATCGACGCGGCCCGCTTCTCGCTGGCCGAGCGACAGGCGCGCGCCGCCGTCGAGCGCGCGAAGATCTCCGTCACGGACGCCGAGGCCGGCCTGGCGCGCCGCACGACGGCCGACACGTCGAACCCGGGACTCATCCCGGGAGAGGAGCTCGAGACGTGGAAGAACAAGCTGGCCGGGGCCAAGGCCGACCTCAACGAACGCAACGTCGCGCGTGACCGCGCGGCGCTCGACCAGCGCGACGCGTTCGTGCGCGCGCCCATCGCCGGCGAGATCGAGTCGCGCCAGGTCGTGACGGGCGCGTACGTGCAGCCGGGCACCGTCCTGGCCACGATGGTGCGGCGCGACCCGCTGCGGCTGCGCTTCGACGTCGCCGAGGGCGAGGCCGCGCCGCTGAGCAAGGGCGCGACCACGCGCTTCACGGTCGAAGGCGACACCCACGAGTTCCAGGCCAAGATCGTCCACGTCGCGGCGGCGGCCGACCCGACCTCGCGCATGGTGCGCGTCACCGCCGAGATCGACGACCCGGAGCGCGCGCGCCTGCGCGCCGGCGGCTTCGCGCAGGTCATGGTGCCGATCGGCGGCAAGGCGACGGCGCCGGTCGTGCCCGAGAGCGCGATCCGGCCCAGCGAGCGGGGCTTCCTGGCGTTTGTCGTCGAGGGTGAGGTCGCGAAGGAGCGCATCCTCGAGCTCGGCATGCGCACCGCCGACGGGCTGGTGGAGGTGAAGAAGGGCCTCGTGCCGGGCGACAAGCTGGTCATCCGCGGCGCCGAGGCGCTGCGCGACGGCGCGCCGATCCGCATGGGCACCGCCCCGGGCGCCAAGCCTCAAGGTGGGAAACGACCGGAGAAGGCCGCCGCGGGAGAAGGCAAGAAGTGAACATCACCGAGGTCTGCATCCGGCGGCCGGTGTTCGCCTGGATGATGATGCTCGCGACCGTGCTGTTCGGCGTGGTCGCGGTGATGCGCATCGGCGTGTCGCAGTACCCCGACGTCGACTTCCCGACCATCACCGTGAGCGTCACGCGCGAGGGCGCGGCGCCCGACGTGATGGAGAGCGACGTCGTCGAGCAGATCGAAGAAGCGGTGATGCAGGTCGAGGGCGTGCGCAGCGTGAACTCGAGCGCGCGCCAGGGCTCCGCCAGCATCACGATCGAGCTCGACATCGAGCGCAACGTGGACCTGGCGCTACAGGACGTGCAGACGCGCGTGGCGCAGGCGCAGCGCCGCCTGCCGACGGACATCGACCCGCCGACCATCTCGAAGTCCAACCCCGAAGATCAGCCGATCCTGTGGATCGGGTTGTCGGGGCCGTATCCGCGCGCGCTCCTCACCGACACCGCGCAGTACCAGATCAAGGAGCGGCTCCAGACCATCGGCGGCGTCGGCGAGGTGACGCTCGGCGGCTTCCTCGAGCGCAACGTGCGCATCTGGCTGAACGCCGAGGCGCTCGCGCGCCACAAGCTGACGCCGAACGACGTGCTGACGGCGCTGCAGAACGATCACGTGGAGCGCCCGGCCGGCCGCATCGACGCCGCCGGTCGCGAGATCTCGGTGCGCGTGATGGGCGAGGCGTTCGATCTGAACACGCTGCGCGACATCGTCGTGAAGCGCATCGACAACGCGCCCATCCGCGTGCGCGACGTGGCGATGGTGGAGGACGGGTTCGAGGACGAGCGGCGCATGGCGCGCAGCCTCGGCTTCCCGGTGCAGGGCATCGGCGTGCGCAAGCAGCGCGGCGCCAACGCCGTCGCCGTGGCGCAGGAGGTGCGCGCGGAGATCAGCAAGATCAACGAGACGCTGCCCGAGGGGATGCAGGCCAACGTCGTGTTCGACTCGGCGCGCTTCATCGAGCAGAACGTCCACCACATCGAGATCGAGCTGGTGCTCGCGGTGTTCCTGACCGCGCTGGTGTGCTGGATGTTCCTCGGGTCGCTGTCGAGCACGGTCAACGTGATCATGGCGATCCCCATGTCCCTGTTCGGGACGATCGCGGCGATCTACTTCCTCGGGTTCACGCTCAACACGTTCACGCTGCTCGCGCTGTCGCTGGCCGTCGGCATCGTCGTCGACGACGCCATCATGGTGATGGAGAACATCTATCGCCACGCCGAGATGGGAAAGGACCGCGTGACCGCCGCGCGCGAGGGCACCCACGAGATCACGTTCGCGGCGCTGGCCGCGACCATCGCGGTCGTCGCGATCTTCGTGCCGGTGGTCTTCATCGAGGGCGTGGTCGGCAAGTACTTCCTCCAGTTCGGCGTCACGCTGTCGATCGCCGTGGTGCTCTCGTACGTCGAGGCCATCACGCTCGCGCCGGCGCGCTGCGCGCAGTTCCTCAAGGCCGGGCGCCAGGAGCGCTCGTGGCTGGGGCGCAAGGTCGACGACGGGTTCTCGACGCTGGCGCGCGCGTACCGCTGGCTGCTGGTGCACGCGCTGCGCTGGTCGGTCGTGGTGCTGCTCCTGGCGGTGGGCAGCGTGATCGCGCTCGTGTACGGCTTCCGCGCGCTGCCCGGCGAGATGGTGCCGTCGCAGGATCAGGGCCGCCTGCAGGTGCGCATGTTCACCGAGGTCGGCACGTCGCTCGACGAGACCGACCGGATCGTCAAGCAGGCAGAGGAGTTCATCAACGGCCAGCCCGAGGTGGCGCGCACGATGTTCATCGTGGGCGGCATGGGCGGCGGCAACGTCAGCCAGGTGATGGCGATGGTCTCGCTCGTGCCGCAAGGCGAGCGCATGAGCCAGGCCGACTTCGCGACCAAGCTGCGCAAGAACCTGAGCGGCATCCCCGGTCTACGCGTGTCGGTGCAGGACCCGTCGCAGTCGGGGTTCACGGCGAACAACCGCGGCTTCCCGATCGAGCTGAGCGTGCGCGGGCCGGACTGGAACACCCTCATCGAGGAGGCCATGCGCCTGCGCGACGAGCTGGCCGAGAGCGGGCTCGCGATGGACGTGGACACCGACTACGAGCTCGGCATGCCGGAGCTCCGGCTCCTGCCGAAGCGCGAGCGCGCGGCGGATCTCGGGATCACCGTCGACGACATCGCGACCGCGGTCAACACGATGGTCGGCGGCGTGCGCGCCGGCAAGTACACGAGCAACGGGCGGCGCGTCGACGTGCGCGTCAAGGTGCAGCGCGACCAGCGGTCGAGCCCCGACGCGCTCGGCAACATGTACCTGAAGTCGCAGGCCGGCGAGATGATCCCACTGTCCGCGCTGGTCGATCTCGACGAGCGGCCGGCGCTGCAATCGATCACGCGACGCGACCGCGAGCGCGCGATCACGATCACCGCCAACATCGCGCCCGGGCACTCGCAGTCGGAGGCGCTCGAGTACGTCGGCGGGATGAGCAAGTCGCTGCCGCCCGGGTACAAGCTGGTGCTGGGCGGCGCGAGCGCGAGCTTCTTCGAGTCGTTCGCGGGGCTCGGCTTCGCGTTCCTGGTCGGCGTGGCGGTGGCGTACATGGTGCTCGGCTCGCAGTTCAACTCGTTCCTGCACCCCTTCACCGTCTTGACCATCCTGCCGCTCTCGCTGGTCGGCGCCGTGTTCGCGCTGCTGTACACCGGCCAGACGCTGAACATCTTCTCGATGATCGGGCTCTTGCTCCTGGCCGGCATCGTGAAGAAGAACTCGATCATCCTGGTCGAGTACGCCAACCACGCGCGCGATCGCGGGCTGAGCGCGCGCGACGCGATGATCGAGGCCGGTCCGACGAGGTTGCGGCCGATCCTGATGACCAGCATCGCGACGATGATGGCCGCGGTGCCCGCCGCGACGGGGTTGGGCGCGGGCAGCGAGACCCGCACGCCGATGGCGATCGCCGTCATCGGCGGCCTGGTGGTGTCGACAGCGCTGAGCCTGTTCGTGGTGCCGGCGTTCTATGTCGTCGCCGACTGGGTGAAGACGAAGCTCGGCATGGGCCAGCCGGCGGCATGAGCTCGCGAATCGACCTGCACGTGCCGGTGTTCGCGCAGCGCGAGGCCGAGTGCGGCAACACGTCGCTCAAGTCGGTGATGTGGCACCTCGGCTGGCGCCTCTCCGCGCGCGCGCTCGGCCGCATGGCGGGCCTCGACGACGAGGGCATCAACCACGTCGGGCTCGTCGACGCCGCGCGTCGCGCAGGCGCCAGCGTCTACGTGCGCGAGGGCGGCTCGGCGGCCGCCTCGATCGCCGAGCTCCGCTGGTTCCTCGCCCACGGCCACCCCGCCATCGTCGGATGGTGGTCCATGAACGACGGCGACGCCCACTTCGATCCGCGCTGGTCCCTCGCCGAGCGCCGCGAGCGCGACTGCGGCCATTTCTCCGTCGTCTCCGGCATCGACGCGACCCGCGTGCTGCTGATGGACCCGCAAGCGTTGCCCGCCGGCCGCCGCGGCGGTCACCGCGGCATCGTCGGCCGCGTGTGGACGCCCCTCCGCGACTTCCAGCGCGTCTGGTACGACACCGACACCGCCGCCTACACGAAGGTCGACCGCTGGTACATGGTCGCGCACCGCACCGACGAGCGCTTCGCCTCTCGCTTCGGCGCCGGCACCGACCACTCGCCCCGCTGATCGCGCCACGCCCAACGCCACCGCCCTCCGGTTCGGTTCAATGCCGTTACGTGCGCTGATCGCAGCTGGGCCCAGGTTCGCGTCCGAGTTTGGCCCCGGGGCCAAATTCCACTGCGCCGTAGGGCACCGGCGCCGCGGTGCTGCCCCACGCGACGTCGAACGCGCCCTCGGACGAACGCGAGCCACGAGTCCGTGACAGCACGCCGAGCGCCGCGCGCAGCCGTGCCTCCACCGTTGGCTCCGCCGCCTCGGCAATCGCCTTCACGGCCTCGCGCGCCTGGGCCTTCTTGAACCCCATCCCGCACAACGCGCGCTCGACATCCGCGTCCACCACCCGCCGCATCGCCACGGCTGCCGCCGCCGCTGCCGCCGACGCCGCTGCCACCGCCGCCGCCTCTTCCTCAGCGGCTGCTCGCTCCGCGACTGCTTCCGCTCGCTTCGCCTCCATGAATTCCACTCCGAGCTGGCGCTCCGCCTCGTACTGGTTGTGCGCCCGGCAATACAAGGCCATGCAGTTCGCCGTCGGCTGACCACCGCGGCAGTGGAGCGTCCGGTGTTCGTACTCGAGGAACCGCCGGTCCCCGCATCGCACGCCATCCTCGCTGACCCACGCGCACCGCTCATCGTCACGGTCGTGAACCTCGCGCCGCACGTGATTCGACACGTTCGCGCGCTCGGCTGTCTCGGTCGCTGCGGCCGCGTCCGCCGATGTCGCGCTGTCCCCCTTGGGCGCGCGCGGCCGCGACGTCATGCCGAACTTCTGCTTCTCGATCTTCCGCAGCAGCGCGTCGAGCGCACGATCGATGACCTCACCGAGATCGCCCGACGGATTGTTGTGGCTGTGACCTGCAACGCGAACCGCTCGGGCGCCAACGGCTTCACCCGCGCCGGCAACCCTTCCGCAATCGGCCCTGGGGCCAAATCTGGCCCTGGGGCCAAATCCGAGGTCGCCCCCACCTCCGGCTGCGCGACGGGCATGAGCACCTCCGGGAGATCCGGCCGCGGCGCGAGCCTCGCGGCGATGACCTCGATCTCCGACTTGCTGCGATGGGTCGCTTCCTCAATCAGCCCATCCACATTCTCTTCCGTGTAGTGCGCCGCCAGCACCACCACACCGCTCACGTGCAACCGCCCGTCTGCGATCGCCGCTCCGATCTGTGGAAACCGCCGCACCGCTCGCGCCGCGCGCATCCGCTTGTATGCGCAGTCGTCACTCATCCGCAGCACGCGCGTGCAGTACAGGTGCATCGTCGGGCAAGCCGCCGGCAGGAACAGCTCGCGCGCATCGACCTCTCCGAGGTGCGCGAGCAACGCCGCGGTCGTCCGCCAGTCCGCCGTCACTAGCGCGACCAGCTCACCAACCAGCTTCTCATTCGAAAGGTGCTCGAGCGCGTATGCGGGCATGAGTCCACATAACACGAGGGAAAACGTGCTCTCAGAACGCCCTCAGAGCGACGAGAAGCCCCTCCGACTCGCGATTTTTCGTCGAGGTCATTCTCGTGCAGCACACGTGAGCTGAAGCGTTTCTCGACGAAGATCAGCAGCAACTCTCGATCACGCCTTCGCTGCGCGCCCTGCATGCGTCAACAGAAAAATCACAAATCGTCGTCGAGGAATCGCCGACTGGCGTCGCAACGAGCGCACGGTGCTGGTCGAGCGCGAGGGCTGGCGACCTTCATGCGCCACCGCGCCGGCTGACCCGCGAGCCCGACGCGAGACGCTGGCGTGCTCGCGGCGACAAAATGGTTCGCGGTCGCACGCGCTCGCGGCGACGATCAGGTTGCGCGTCACCAGGCAGCCGCGCGCGGCCTGGCGCGCGCGCATTCCATCCGCTCCCAGCCGTGCCGAGCGCGACCGTGCCGGTCCGTGAGCGACTCGGCCGCTGGCGCGCGAGCCAAGCACGAGACGTCCGACGCCCTCGTCAACTAAACGTCAGCTCTCGTCACGCGGCGCCGACTGCGGCGGCGATGACACGGGGCCCACCGGACCGGCAGGCCCGGCATCGTCGGGCCGCCGATCCACCCTCAGGACCTCGTTGTCCCACGCACCATCGCGATCCACGAACACGGTCGGATCCTCGTCGCGCATCAGGCGCTCGGCCTCCTGGAAGGCCTGCTTCACGCGCGCGAAGATCGTGGTGCGCTCCTCGCCGCGGCCCCACATGGCCGCGATCTCGTCGAGCTCGCGCTCCTCGTGCGCGCGCCAGCGGCGCGCGAGCCGATGCGCGGTATGGGCGCGATACCCCAGCACGCGTAGCGCCTCGATGCCCATCTCGTAAGCGGACGCGAAGGTCTCGCGATGCGCGAACGTCACGCCCGCGCGCTTGAGGTCGTAGTAGTGGATGCGGTCACGGGCGCGCGCGAACACCGTGAGCTGCGGGAAGTGCTCGCGCACGGTCTTCACGATCTCGTTCGCGCGCTCCTGATCGTCGACGGCGCACACGAACAACGTGGCCTGCTTCAGCCCGGCGGCGTGCAGCAGATCCAGGCGCGACGCGTCGCCGTAGTAGACCTTGAAGCCCAACCGCCGCACGACGTCGACCATCTCGGGGTCGAGGTCGAGCACCGTGCACTTCACGCCGATCGACCGCAGGAGGCGCCCGACGACCTGCCCGAAGCGGCCGTACCCCGCGATCACCACCGGCGTCTCCTCGTGATCGATCTCGTCCTGCGGGCGCACGTCGCCGCTGTCGACGGTGACCCACGGCAGCACCCAGCGCACGAGCACGACGAACAGGAACGGCGTCAGCAGCATCGAGATCGCCACGGCCGCGACGAGCGGCTTCGACGTCGCCTCGCCATACACGTGGTTCTGCACGCCGAACGAGATCAGCACGAACGCGAACTCGCCGACCTCGGCCAGGCCCATCGCCAGCAACCACCGCGCCGGCCGGTCGAGGTCGAAGATCCGCCCGAGCAACAGCAACACGCCCAGCTTCAAGACCATCGTGCCGACCACGAGCCCGGCGATGGTCAGCGGCTTCTCGCCGATCAGCGGGAAGTCGATCTGCGCGCCTACGGAGATGAAGAACAACCCGAGCAGCAGGCCCTTGAACGGCTCGATGTCGCTCTCCAGCTCGTGCCGGTACTCGCTCTCGGCCAGCACCACACCGGCGACGAACGTGCCGAGCGCCGGCGACAGCCCGACCTGCTGCATCAGGAGCGCGATCGACACCACCAGCATCAGCGCGAACGCGATGAACGACTCGCGCAGCTGCACCGCCGCCAGGAACTGGAAGATCGGCCGCACCACGAACCGCCCCGCGGCGACCACGCCCGCCACCGCCGCGAACACGTAGATCATGGTCAGCCACGCCGGCCGACCATCGCCGCCGCCGCCGTGCCCGCCGCCGCCGCCATCCGCCACCACCTCGGCCACGCCCAGCAGCGGGAAGATGGCGAGGATCGGAATGACCGCGATGTCCTGGAACAGCAGGATCGAGAACGACGCCTGACCGCCCGCGGTCTTCAGCATGTTGCGCTCGCTCAGCGTCGACAGCACGATCGCCGTCGACGACATCGCGAGGATCATCCCCGCCGCCAGCGCCACCCGCCAGTCGATTCCGAACGCCAGGGCGACGCCCGCGACGAGCGCCGTCGTCACCACGACCTGCGCGCCGCCCAGCCCCACCACGCGCCGCCGCATCTTCCACAGTAGCTGCGGCTGCAGCTCCAGCCCGACGAGGAACAGCATCATCACCACGCCGAACTCGGCGAAGTGCATGACGTGATGCCCCTCCTTCCCGACCAGCCCGGCCACGTGCGGCCCGATCAGCACGCCGGCCACGAGATAGCCGAGCACCGCCCCCAACCCCGCCTTCTTCGCGAGCGGCACGCACACCACCGCCGCGCACAGATAGACGAACGCCTGGAACAGGACGGTGTCGGTCACAACTCTACCTCTCCGAGATGCGCGGCGCCCGCCGCCTTGTCCACGTCGATGCGTTCGTCGCGCACCGCCTCGATCAGCTTGCGATACGCCGTCACCGCCGGCGCGGTCGCATCCCCCGCCAGCCGCAGCGCGCCGTGCACCACGAACGGCGCCAGGTACGTCATGCCGCACAGGTACGCGGTCTGGTCGAACGGCGCGAGCAGCTCGCGCATCGTGAAGCGGTTGTAGCCTTCGCGCCGGTACGCGTCGTCGCCGCCGCCCGTGGTCACCGCGTTGAACATCAGCTTGCCCTGGAGCGCGTGCCCGCCCTTCCCGTAGGCCCAGCCGTGCTCGAGCACCAAATCGAGCCACTCCTTCACGAGCGCCGGCGCCGAGTACCAGTAGAACGGGTGCTGCAGCACCACGACGTCGTGCTCGAGCAACAAGGCCTTCTCGCGCGCCACATCGACGGCGAACGTCGGATATCGCTCGTACAGATCGTGAACGGTCACCCCGTCCAGCTCGCGCACGCCCTCCATCAGCCTCACGTTCACGCGCGAACGTTCGAGCACGGGATGTGCAAACAGCACCAGGATGCGCCGGGCCACGCTCGTTGGTACGGCATCCCGAGCCCCCAGGTCAAACCGCCCGGTCGGTCAGGGCCGAACGACCAGGGAGAGAACGCGCTCGCGCAGCGCCGCCGGCTGCCACGGCTTGGGGACCACGTCGTCGACGAGCCCGTCGGCCCGCGCCTTCAGCAGGGCCGGTTCGTCGTCGAATCCGGTCACCACCACGATGCGCACGGCCGGCCAGCGCCGCCGCACCTCGCGCGCCAGGTCGACGCCGGTCGGCGGCCGCCCCAGCGCCATGTCGGTCACCAGCACGTCGACCGTCCACCGCTCGAGCAGAGCGGTCGCCTCCATCGCGTCCGACGCCGCCACCACCTCGCCGGCGCGCGCGAACGTCCGCACCATGAGGTCGCGGTTGTAGAGCTCGTCGTCGACGACGACGATGCGCGCGGGCGGATCGTGCAACGGGGCCCGCCCACCGTCAGCCACTGGGATCGCCGTCCTCGCGCAGCTCCGGCCCGCGCACGGGCAGCGTCACCACGAACTCGGCGCCCGCGCCGGCGCGGTTGCCCCACGTGATCGTGCCGCCGTGCGCGCGCACGATGTTGGCGCAGATCCACAGCCCCAGGCCCGTGCCCTCGCCGACCTCCTTGGTCGTGAAGAACGGGTCGGAGATCTTGGCCATGAGCTCGGGCTTGATGCCCGGCCCCGAGTCGCTGATCACCACGCGGATGGTCGCGCCGTCGTCGATCGTGCAGATCGCCACCTCGATCCAGCCCGTCCCCGAGATGGCCTGCGCCGCGTTGGTCAGGATGTTCATGAACACCTGGTTCACGTGGCCGGCGTTGCACAGGACGCGCGGGACCCCGGGCACGATGTTGCGCCGCACCTCGACCCGGTTCTTCAGGAGCGGGCCGATGAGGTTCAACGTCGTGTCGATGCCGCTGACGATGTCGGCCTCGGCCAGCTCGGTGCCGCCGGTGCGGGCGAAGCTCTTCAGGTCGGCCACGATGTCGGCGGTGCGTTCGGCGCCGGCGCGGATCGACCGCAGCAGCTTGCGCCAGTCGTCGATGAGGAAGTCGAGCTCGACGTCACGCTTGAGCGTTTCCAGCTGCTCGCGCAGCTCCGGCGGCAGCGTCGCGCTGTCGACGAGCGCCACCAGCCGCAGCAGGTCCTCCATGTACTGGCCGAGGAAGTCGACGTTGCCGTACACGAAGTTGATCGGGTTGTTGAGCTCGTGCGCGATGCCGGCTACGAGGCGCCCGAGCGACGACATCTTCTCCTGGTGCACCAGCTGCGCCTGCGCCGCGCGCAGCTCCGCGGTCCGCTCGCGCACCTTCTCCTCGAGGTCCTCCTTCGCCCGCCGCTCGTGCTCGAGCGCCACCTTCAGCCGGCGCTGGATGCGCACGTCCGCCGTCACGTCGCGATACGTCTCGACCACCACCTTCTCACCGCCGTCGAGCTCGACCGGCGCGCCGGTCACGATGAACGTCAGGTCCTCGCCGTCGCCGCGTCGCGCCCCGATCTCGTCGACGCGCAGGCGCCGCCCCACGTCCCTCACCTTGCAGCCGAGGCAGTCCTTCTCGCAGATCTCGAGCTTGAACAGCTCGTAGCAGTGCGCGCCACCCTTCACCTTCTCGGCGAGCTGGCGCCCGCGCAGCCCCGTCAGCCCCTCGTACGCCTGGTTGTAGTGCAACACGCGGCGCTCTCCGTCGAGCACCACGGCGGCGTCCACGCTCCCGTCGAGGAGCTGCGTGATCTGATCGTACAGCTTGGCCAAGAGCTACGATTCCGCGAGGAACGAGAGATACCGCTCGGGTAGATCGTCGAACTCCATCGTCGCCCCGCACTGCGAGCACGCGAAGCTGGGGATCTGCTGGTGCTGACCGTCCTGCTGCTGCGCCGGGACGTCGACCAGCTTCTCTTCTTCCTGACCGCATTTCTCGCACACGTACGGCGCGTAGAACGAGCGGATCCGCGCGTTGCCGCGGAAGTTGTAGATCATGTTGAGCTGCGTGACGATCGCCGGCGAGCAGTGCGAGAAGCTCAGGTCGGTGACGTGCGGCAGGTCGCGCACGAAGTTCACCCACTCGCGCACGCCGCAGCTGTTGATGCGCCGCACCTCGGCCAGCTGGAACGCGACCGCGCCGCGCAGCCGGCGCCGCAGCTCCACGAAGTCTGCGTTCTCGTCGATCTCGCCCACGAACTCGACCGTGGTCAGCCCTGGCCGCTCCTTGATGCGCCACGACAGCGCGACCGGCTCCGGCCCCCTCACATCCGCCGACGTCATGTCGTCTCCCTCACTCCATCCGCGTGGGGGGCTCTTCGAAGTGGAGGTCCACATCCGGAGCCGCCGCCTCGTTGAGAGACGCCGGCTCGACGAGCACGTCCTTCACGTCGAAGCGCACCGGGTCCGGCGCCGCGAACACGCCGCGCTTCGTGACCCGGCCCATGCGGCCGTTGAGGCCCTGGTACGGGTTCTTCGACGGCGCCGCCCAGCCCGAGATGGCGCCGCCGCCACCGAAGCTCGTGACCGCCTTGCCCACGCTCGACGCGGTCGCCGACGGCACCTTGCTGTTCACCTGCACGAAGGCCGGGTTCGGCACCGAGCCAGTGTCGAACAGCTTGGCCAGGCCCTTCTGCGCGCCGCTGGGCGCGAACACCGCCTGCGCGCCCTTGTACGACGCGACCTCTGCGACCGCGGCCGTCACGTCGGGCTTGCCGACGCGGCCCGCGAAGAAGCCGGCGTCGACCTCCGACTCCAGCATCGCGTTGTCGATGAACGCGTTGTCGTTGCAGCCGGTCTGGACGTACGCGAGCTTCTTGCCCTTGAGCTCCTGCATGCTGCTCGCGCCCGACGCGTAGAGCGCCCAGCCGCGCGACGTGTTGTCGCCGATGCGCGCGTTGGCGAGCACGTTGTAGCCGAGGTTCGACGCGTAGCACTGCGCGTCGAGGATCGCGAAGTCGACGCCGGCGCCCTTGAGCGCCGAGAACGACGCGAACGACTTGGCCTCGGTCTTCACGCCGGTCTGCGCCTCGATGGCCTTGGCGAGACCCTGTACGTACTCGAGGCGCTGCTGCGACGTACCGAATTCGACCGATGGCGCGTAGATGCCGACGACGAGCTTGCTCGGCGCGGGCTGCGTGGTTCCGGATCGGACGGCGAGCGCACCCGCGGCAACAGCCAGGGCCAGCGTCGGGATGATGATGTTGAGCTTGCGCATGGTGGTGCTCCTCAGAACCCGTAGATCCGCTTCTTGGCGTCGATCCACTTCTGGAGATCCTTGGCTTGCGCCTTGCCGAGCGCCTGCCGCCAGGCGTCGTAGGCCTCCTTCGGCTTGTTCTCCTGGTCGTAGATGATGCCGAGATTGACCAGCGCCTCGGGCGGCGAGCCGTTCAGGCTCCTGAGCGACGATTCCTTGCTGGCGGTCAGCGACAGGACGGCGCGGTTGTTGACGATGCGGCGCTTCATGTCGTCGCTGGCGAACTTCTCGGCGGCGTCGAGCGCCTTGCCCGACGGACCGTTGCGGCCGTTGCGCCAGTGGTCGTACGCGACGAACTCGTTGGACGACGCGATCAGGTCGCGCACCTTGAGCGAGAAGCTGCCCGACGCCTTGCCCAGGATCGACGAGAACTCGGTGGCGGCCTTCTGCATCTGCGGCGCGTTGCGCGACCGGTAGTCGCTGTATGCGCCGAAGAACGTGGTGCCGACCTTGTCGTACGGCGGCCGCAGGTACGACGACTGGTTGCCCTTGGCGGAGAGCTGCTTGAACGACTTGCCGGCGTCGTCGTTGCGGCCGGCCTCGAGGAGCGCCAGCGCGTAGCTGAACTCGAACGCGAGCGGCTCGTTGCCCTTGAGGAGCCCGGGCTCGCGGCTCGCGCGCTCGAGGTCGGCCAGCGCGTCGGCGTCCTTGCCGCTCTTCATGTTGCGCCAGCCGCGACGGAAGAGCGCCACCGCGAGGTTGCGCTTGGCAGCCTTGTTGATCTTCGGCTCGCTCGCCGAGAAGCGGACGGCGATGTCGAGCTTCTCGACCGCCTCGTCGAGCTTCGTGTTGACCAGCAGCGGACCCCACTCGGTGTAGATGGCGGCCTTGACGATGTTGGCGGTGTTCTTGGTCGCCTCTTCGTCGGCGATCGCGAAGTGCTCCATCGCCTTGTTCGGGTCGGGCTTCTTCGCGCACAGGTACGCGCGCCCCGAGAGGCGGTTGTAGTCCATGCGCGCGCTGGAGTTGTCCTTCAGCTTGGCGAGGTGACGCAGCCCGGAGTCGCAATCGCCCTTGTCGATCGCGATGACCGCCATGTTGCGCGCCGTCATCACCGACGCGCCGTCGACCTTGGCCGCCTCGTCGAGCAGCCCGACCGCGGCCTTGGAGTCGCCCTTCTTGAAGGCGCCCAGCGCCTGCGCGTTGATGGTGTAGACCAGGACGCGACGGACCTCGACGTCCTTCGGCTTGAGCGCGACCGCGGCCTCGAAGCGCTGGCGCGCGACGACCAGGTTCTTCTGGTTGTATTGCGACTTGCCGTTGACGAGGTAGAGCTGCGTCGCGACCTCGGGCGACTGCGAGCCGAACTCGCGGCTCGTGAGCAGCTTCTCGGACGTCGCCTCGGCGCGCTCGTCCTTGCCGGCGGCCAGGTACGCGCCGCCGAGCTCGATGCCGAGCTCGAAGCTACCCGGGCTCGACTTCATGCCCTCCTCGAGCTTGGAGATCGCGTTGGTCAGGTTGGTGTTCACGCCGCCCGTCGATGGCATGCGGCGATACGTCTTGCCGAGCTTGATGCTCAGCTCGGCCTGCGCGCCACCGCCGCGCATGAGCTTCTCGGCCTCGAGGTACGCGCGCAGCGCCTCGGCCCACTCCTTCTCCTGGAAGTACGCGTCGCCGATCAGGATGTGACCGCGCGGCTCGTTCTTGCGCTTCTTCAGGTACTCGTTGGCTGACTGGCGGGCCTTCTGCGGCAGACGCTTGGCGAGGTAGGCCGAGCCGAGGTTGAAGTACACCGAGCCATTCGAGTCGACGTTGCGCGGGTTGCCCTGCAGGCGCTCGCACACCGTGATCGCCTTGTCGAACTGACGCAGGCCGGTGTACGCGGCGCACAGCCCGATGTCGGCGTTCGGGTTGGTCAGCTTGTCCTTGCCGTGCTTGCGCTGCAGCGTCTCGAACTCGCGGATCGCCTTCTCGTAGTCGCCCTGCGCCTCCTTCTCCTTGCCCTCGCGCACGCTCCTGGCGCCGCGCGCCAGGTACGACAGGCCGAGGTGAATGCGCGGCAGCGCGTCGTCCTTCTCGAGATCCGCCGACCGGGACTGCAGGTACGCCTCGTAGGCCGTGATCGTCTTCTGCGCGTCGCGGTTGTAGTAGTGGCGGCCGATGAGCTGCTGGCTGTTGAACAGCGTCGGCTTCTTCGCGACGGCCTTCTCGGCCACGGCGACGGCGCCGCCCTTGTCACCCGTGGCCCAGAGGAGCAGGCCCTCCTGCTCGAGGACCTCGGGCGCGTCGGGGTGCGCCTTCTTGGCGACATTGCGCACGAAGTCCAGGCCGCCCTTGTAGTCCTTCTGGATGATGAAGATCGAGGCGCGCTTGCCATACGCCTCGGGCTGCACCTGGCTCGGACCGGCCTTGATGGCGGCGTCGTACGCGTTGGCGGCTTTCTTCCACTCCGCCTCCTCGTAGTAGCGATCGCCTTCCTTGAGATCGTCGGCGACGTCGGCCGCCGCAACGGCGGCGTACGACGTGATGATAGCGAACGCGACGATACAGATGCGTGAACGCACGGTTCCCTCCGTAGCTACAGGTGCGTCAGAAACGAAAGCGAAGACAGTCGGTCACCAGACGATCAATAAATCTTGCCGATGACGAGGGTGATGTCGTCCTTGCGGATCGCATCACCGAAGAAGTTGGCCGCGTCGCTCACGACCGCGTCGCGGATCTCGCCGGCCTCGAGGGCGGCAGCGCGGCGCACCGAGGCGCGGAAGCGCTTCTCGCCGTATTCCTCACCGCTCGACGACTCGCACTCGACGATGCCGTCCGTGTACCAGACCAGGATGTCGCCGGGGATGAGCTCGGTCGTCTTGATCTCGTACTTCGATTCCTTGAGGTCACCGAGGCGGTTGCCGCGGATCATCAGGGAGCCGAACTCGCCCTGTCCGCCTTCCGACGTGCGGTAGAGGTAGGGGAAGTTGTGGCCGGCGTTGGCGTACGTGATCGTGCGGCGCCGGATGTCGAGCACCGACGCGAAGCAGGTCATCACGAACTTGCGCTTGGCGCTCTGGTAGATCGCCGAGTTCATGATCTCGAGCAGCTTGTCGGGCGCGATGTTGTCGCCGTTGACGGCGCGCGCGACGTCGCACGCCGCCTTGGCCGCGGCGGTGATCATCGCCGAGGGCACGCCGTGGCCGGTGACGTCACCGATCACGATCATGATCTTGTCGCCGACCATCTCGTGCCACGTCCACCAGTCGCCGCCGCACTGCGACGCGGGCTGGAAGTAGCCGGCGAACTTGAGCGTGTTCTTGTCGACGGGATCGTGCGTCGGGACCAGGGTCTCCTGGATCGTGCGCGCGACCTCCATCTCCTTCTCCATCGTGGCCTTCTCGGCGGTCTGCTGGAGCAAGACCACCAGCTGGTCGGCCATGAAGTTGAAGTTCTCGCCGAGGAGCCCGAGCTCGTCGGTCGACTTCACCTCGACGCGTGCGGCCAGATCGCCGCGGGCGATCTGATCGGCCTTCCACGCGAGCAGCTTGATCGGCTTCGAGATCTGCACCCCCTGGAAGATTGCCAGCAGGGTGCCGATGAGCACGAACAAAGCGCCGAACGCGCCGGTGCGCAGCGCGGCCTTGCGCGACTCGTCGTCCTTCAGCTTGGCGCTCTCCTTGGCGAACTGGTCCACCGGGGAAAGGTCGTAGCCGAAGACCACGTAGCCCTGGCGGTTGTCGCCGGGATCGTCGGCGGCCGCCGCGGCGGCGCTCCAGCCCACGGCATCACCCGAGAAGACCGGGTACGCGAACAGCATCAGCTTGCCGTCCTCGCCCGACGCTTCCTTCGAGACCTCGATCTCGGGGTTGTTCGACTTCGCGCGCTCCTTCCACACGTCCATCACCATCGCCCACGAGGGGTGCTTCACCTTCTCGCCCTCGGTCTCGCCCGCGCTATCGCACTTGTCGTCCTTGCGGCGGCAGTACTTGATGAGGTTCTGCACGCGACCGACGGCGTAGACCAGCTTGAGGTCCTTGTCCTTCGCGAGCGTGCTCGAGACGATGTCCTTGATCTCCACGTCCTGCGTGTTGATGAAGTACGGCTTCAAGCTGTCGCCGAAGAAGACGGTGTTCGTCTCGCCTTTGCTCTCGAGCTGCTGGCGGAAGACCGTGATCTTCTGCGTCAGCGTCTTGTCGTACGCCTGACGAATGCTGCAGGCGTTGAGCGCGCCGAAGCCCAGCACCGTGAGGAGGATCAGGAACGTGGTGGTCAAGATCATCTTGACCGAGATGCTCAGGCCGCCGCGCTTTGCCATTGGCCATGCAATGTTACGGCGCATTCACCAAACGGGTCAACGAACCGACAGGTCGACGACTCGCGGCCGACGGATACGGGTGGGTGACGGGTACACGCCCGCCGGAAAACTCCACGTGAGCCCGTGTGGGTGTTGGCCGTGACGGCCGCAAGCCTGTACGATCTACGCGATGGAGGGACATCCGACGCTCACGCAGTTTCTGACGGAGTTCAAGCGGGTGGCCAACGCGATCGTCGACAGCTACTTCATCGTCGACACCGAGCGCCGCATCGTGGACTTCAACCGCGCCTTCTTCGCGATGCTGCCGCGTCAGGTGGCTCGCGGTCTCAAGGGCAAGCGTTGCTACGAGGTCATCGAGCTCAACATCTGCCGGAGCGAGTGCATCGCCCAGCAGTGCTGGACCGATAACCGGCACGTCCGCCTCGACGAGATCAGCGGCAAGATCCTGGGCGAGCCCGACGCCAAGGACCTGCGCTTCATCCTCTCCGCGGTGCCGATCACCGACGAGAGCGGTCAGCACGTCGGCGCGCTCGAGATCCAGCGCAACGTCACCGACGAGGCCGTGGTCCAGGTGAAGTACCAGGAGATGCTCGAGACCGAGGCGAGAGAGCGAGAGCGGTTGGCCAACCAGATCCGCGCGCGGACGAAGGAGCTGTTGGAGACGAATCAGCTGCTTTTGAAGACGCAGAAGGAGCTGCTCGCGTACAAGAAGGGCCTGTCCGCCTGAGATTAAGACAACAGGAAACAGGAAACAGGAAACAGGAAATCAGAAATGCTCAGATCTGAGATCTGAGCATTTCCCGTTTCCTGTTGAAGGCGTTACTTGCTGGAGAACAGCAGGAACGCGAGAACACCGATCGCCGCGAGGAGCACCGCGACGAGCACGTAGATAATGGCGCTGCTCTTCGGCGCCACCATCGCCGCGCGCTCGCTGACGACGCCCGCGCCGAACGACGGCGACGAGCCGGTCGAGCTGCTCGGACCGGGGTTGGTGCCCGGGTTGGTGAAGTTGCCGGGACGGCTGCCGGGGTTCGTGCCCTGGAACGAGCCGACCGGACGCATGCCCGGCTGCGTCGTCGTGGTCACCGGCGTCATGGACGGCCGGCTGCCGGGCTTGGCGGTGATCTGCGGCGAGCTTCCGCTCGGACGCGAGATCGACGGCAAGGACGGGACGCTGGGCAGCGACGAGACCGACGAGCTGTGCAAGCTCGACGTCCCCGTGCGCGAGCGGATCTTCGACTTCTCGCCGTTGTCACCGGAGGCGAACTCCTTGATGACGCCGTTGATCTTCTCGGGCTCCGCGATCTTCTTCTGGTTCGAGAGGAACGCGAAGTACGAGTCGGCCATGTCGTCGAAGTCCATGACCAGATCGCACTCGTCGCAGCGGCACGTGGGCGGCTCGTGTGGGCCCGAGCCCATGTCGGCGGCCTCGACGAGGAGCACCTTCTCTTCGTCGCATTCCGGACAGAAGTACGGGACGTAGAAGCTCTTGACGACGCCCGACCCGGTGAAGTTGTTGACGAGGTTGATCTGCGCGACGATCGCGGGCGAGCACTCGACCAGCACCGCTCGAGTCGACTGACTCTCGAGCTTGCCGAGCCAGTTGACCCAGTCGCGAACGCCGCACGAGTTGATGCGCTCGATCTCACCGAGGTCGATCACGGCGGTTCCCGCCGGAATCTTGTCGGTGAGCGTCGGCAGCTCGTTGTCTTCGTCGATCACACCGCTCAGCTTCACGTAGCTGACATCGTCGCGGTGATGGACCGACGCCTGAAACTTCTGGCTCATCGTGGCTCCATCGACATGTAAATCACGTAGGCGTGATTACATCTGTACCCTAAAACGTCCAACGCGCAAAAGCATATCTTGATCTCGGACCGTGGATCCACTCCGAGGGCTACGAACATACCGTCGGTGTTTGCAGCGTCAGTTCGCTTGCGGGGCAGCGGTGAGGTAGTCGCGTAGGCGCTGGTAGTCGTCGGAGAGATAGAAGCGCACAAGATCGGCGCCGCCGAGCACCGCGCCGAGCGCCACGGTCGCGTCGTGCGACAAGAGCATCTCGCCGGTCAACCGCGCGATCATCCAAGCGGCGGCGGCAAAGTCGTCGCAGGCGAGCAAGCCACCGCGCTTGGAGGTGCCGAGCATGCCGTCGATCCACTGGTCGCCGTCGACGTCGCGTCCCCAGCCCTGGTGACGCTCGAGCACCTTCTGCGCGCGCTTGGGCAGGCCCTTCACGAACTCGTTGGTCGGGCCCGGGCGATCGCTCTCGGGTAGCAGGAGCGACTTCATGAAGTTGCCCAGCTCGTTGCGCTGGCGCCGCCCGAGGTGGTGCAGGAACGCGTACCCGCCGCGCAGCGCCTCGAAGGCCCAGCCGAGCAGGAAGCGACGCGGACCGTCGGCCTCGCCGGCGAGCTGCCGATCGATCACGACCAGGCGGCGCGGCGCCGCGACCAGCGCCACCAGGCCGGGCACGCGCTCGCCGACGAAGACTTCAGCTTCGATGGCGGTGAGGCGCGCGACGTCGGCGACCGCGACCTTGAGGCCGGGGTCGTCCATGCCCTGCACCGGCACGAGGTTCTCGCCGAGCGGCGGCGCCGGGTAGAGCGCGCCGAGCTCGTTCGAGGCGGCGGCGAGCACCTCGCCGAACGGATCGCGCGCCGCGGCGGTGGCGAGCAGGCGCAGGCGCATCTCGTCGTCGAGCGCGCGGCGCACCGGGTGATACGGCAAGGACGCGCGGACCTTGGCCACGGCGCCGAGGTCGGCCTCCTCGGCGAAGCCGAGCTGCTCCATCACCGTGAGCGAGCGCGCGGCGCGCTCGGGCTCGGCGAGGCGCGTGTAGAACGACGAGAGCAGGCGATACGCCGGTGCGTGGTGGATGTCGCGTTCGACGACCTTGCGCAGCTCGGAGATGGCCTTCGAAGGATCGTCGATGGCGTAGATCTCGGCGAGCGCGACGCGATCGGGCGGCGAGTCGTCGACGCCGAGGATGCCGCGGTAGGCCTCGATCGCCGCGGGGCGATCGCCCGACGCGAGCAGGATGCGGGCGAGGCCGCGCTGCAGCGGCACGGCGGCGCGCGGGCCACCCTTCTCCATGGCCGCGTGGGCCGCGTCGATGAGGAGCGTCTCGGCGCCACGCTGGTCGCCGGCCTCGGCGGTGCGGCGGGCGAGCGCCAGCGCGGGCGGTGCGTAGCCCGGGTCGTACTCGCTCGCGCGGCGGTACTGCGAGGTCGCGCCGCGCTGGTCGCCGGAGGTCTCGGTGATGCGGCCACGGTAGTAGTAGTAGCGGGCCAGGTTCTCGGGCGAGATCGCCGAGCCGGGCGCGGCGGCAAGCTCGATCACGCGATCGACGGCGGCGCGCGCGTCGGTGTGGCGGCCGAGGAGGTAGTGCTCCTGCGCGAGGCGGTAGTACGCCTCCTCGTGCATCGGATCGAGGCGGATGACCTCGCGCAAGACGCTGATCGCGCGGTGCGGCTCCATCTCGCAGTCGGCGTGGATCTCGGCCTGGCGCATGAGCGCGCCCACGCGCACCGTCGGCGACACGTTGCTCGCGCCGTTGAGGAACTTCACGATCGCGTCGACGGCGTGGCTCCAGCGCCGCATGTTGAGGTGGAGCGTGATGAGCGCGGCGAGGACCTCGAAGTCTTCGGGCGCGAGCGCGACCGCGTCGGTGTAGAGCTGCTCCGCCTGGTCGAGGTCGCCGTCGCGTTCCTTCATGCCGGCCTGCGCGACGCGCACGCGGGCGAGGAACGGACCGGCGTCGTCGCGCTTCTTGTAGAGCTTCTCGAGCTCGCGGTAGATGGCGTCGAAGTCCCACGCGTCGGGGTGCTTGCGCTGGAGATCGAGGAGCCCGTCGAGCGCGAGCAGGTTGTTGGGCTTGATCTCGAGGGCGACGATCAAGCTCTCCGCGGCGCCGCGCGAGTCGCCGGTGTTGTGCGCGACCACGCCGCGGCGGCGGTAGAACTCGCTGCGCGTGTTGGGATCGCCCTCGCGCATCGCCTTGACGGCGAGCGCCTGGGCCAGCGGTAGCGCGCGCTGCCACTCGCCGGCGTCGAAGAAGTGCTCGAAGAGCGCCTGGTTCGCGGGCAAGCACTCGGGATCGACGGCGAGCGCGCTCTCGTAGTAGTGCATGGCGCGATCGGGCTGGCCGAGGCGCGACTCGTAGATGCGGCCGATCTGGGCGAAGACGCCGGCGCGCTCCTTGTCGTCCTGCCAGAGCTTCACCTCGAGCTCGAGGGTCTGGATGACGCGCGGCCAGTCCTCGCGGCGGCGGTAGAGATCGCGGAGGCCGTGCACCGCCGGCAAGCACGACGGCGAGGTCTTGATGGCCGCGTCGTAGTAGCGGATCGCGTCCTCTTCCTTGCCGAACTTGGCCTCCATGACGGAGCCGCACTTGAAGTAGAGGAGCGCCTTGAGGTTGCGATCGGTGGTGACGCGGATCTGGCGGCGCGTCACGTCGACGAACTCGGCCCACTGCTCGGTGGACTCGTAGATGCGGCCGAGCGCCTCGAGCGCTTCCTTGTTGGCCGGTGCGATCTCGAGGATGCGCTGGTAGTGCTCGACGGCGCGCGACTCGTCGCGCAGGCCCTCCTCGGAGATCTGGGCGATGCGCTTGAGCAGCATCGTGGCGGCGTCGCCGGCGGGCGCGGTGGCGAGGCGGTGGCGGAGGACGTCGACCAGCTTGCCCCAGTCCTGGTTGCGCTCGTACCAGCGCTCGAGGGCGTCGAGCGCCTCGGTGTCGGAGGGATCGATGTCGAGGATCTGCTGATAGAGCCGCGCGGCCTCGCCGAAGTCGCGCATCTTGGCGGCCGCGACGCGGGCGGCCCGGCGCAGCGACTCGAGGCGGCGCTCGTCGTCGCGGGTGAGGCCGGCGCGCTTCTCGTAGACGCCGATGAGGCCCGACCAGTCGCTCTTCTGCGAGTAGATCGACTCCAGGAACTTCACGCTGGTGTCGTTCTCGGGGTCGATCTCGACGACCTTGACGTAGGACATCGCGGCGGCGTCGAGCTCGCCGAGGTACTGGAGCTGGACCTGGCCGCGGCGGGCGTAGAGATCGCCGAGGCGGTAGGCGCGCGAGGCGCCGCTCTCGACGAGGTCGATGGCGCTCTGGTAGAGCTTCATCGCCGCGTTCCAGCGCTCGTGCTTGTAGCAGAGCTTCTCGAGCGACGTGAACACCTCGCGGTTGGCGGGGTCGGCGAGGAACGACGCGGTGAACGCGGCGATGGCACCGTCGGGGTCGCCGCGGTTCTGCTTCACCTGCGCGATGCGGCCGTGGAGCTGCGCGCGCTCCATCTTGTCGATGGTCGAGTCGGCGCGCGCCTCGAGCACGCGCATGAGGTCCTTGTCGCGGCCGAGGCGCTCGTAGAGGCGCTCGAGCGCCTCGAGGGCCGGGACGAACTGCGGGCGGCGCTCGACGATCGATTCGTACGCGAGCGCGGCGTCGGCGGGCTTGCCGAGCTTCTCCTCGCGGAGCTGGCCGAGCCGGGTGAGGATGGTGACCTGCGCGTCGACGTTCGAGGGCGGCGCGCTCGCCAGCTCGCGCTCGAGGGCGGCGGCGAGATCGGGCCAGCGCTCGGTGCGCTCGAGGAGGCGCGTCAGATCCCGGTGGCTGTCGGTCGACGTGCCGCCCTGCGCGGCGATCTGGTGGAAGCGGATCGCGGTCTCGACGTCGCCGAGCTTGTCCTCGGCCATCTTGGCCAGCGTCGCGGCGAGGCGCGGGCGCTCGGGCGCGGGCGTCATCTCGAGCTCGGCCTGGCGCACCTCGGCGAGCTCGGTCCACTCGCCCAGCCGCTCGAGCGCCTCGGACAGGACGCGCAGGTTGGCGAGCGAGCGCGGGGCGCGGCGATACGCGGTGGCGAGCTCGCGCCAGCGATCGTGACCGCGCGCGACGCGGTCGACACCGGCGAGCGCGCTGGCGTCGCTGGCGTCGATCGAGAGGGCGTCGTCGTACGCGGCGAGGGCGTGCTCGGCGTCGCGCGCGTCCTCGTAGAGCTTGCCGGCCTCGAGCTGGACGGCGAGGCGGCGCGACGGCTCGACGCCGCGCGTGAGCTCCTGCTGGAGGAGGACGAGCAGGCGATCGCTACGGCGCGCCTTGCGGTGCAGCGCCTGCGCAGCGCGCAGCGGCTCCAGTGCGCGCTCGTCGAGCTTCTGGGCGCGCTCGTAGGCGGCGAGCGCGGCGGCGTCGTCGTTGCGCTTCTGCTCCTCGATCTGACCGATCTCGAGGTGCATCTGCGCCTGGCGGCGCGTGTCCTTGAGGAGCTCGGCGACCTTGCTGCGCAGCTCGATCGCCTTGTCCCACTGGCGCGACGCCTCGTAGAGCTTGGCCAGCTCGTAGGTGACGTCGGCGTCGTCGGGGCGCAGCGCCTGTGCCTGCTCGAGGACGGTGCGGGCGCGGCGGCTGTCGGTCAGCTGCTCGGCGAGCAGCTTGCCGTGCTCGCGGAGGAGGACGAGCTTCAGCTCCTCGGAGGTGCAGAGCGTGGTGAGGTCGCCGAGGACCGACGACAGCTCGCGCCAGCGCTCCGCCTTGCGATAGATCGCGGCGAGCGCGCCCTTGGCGGCGGGATCGTGCGGCGCCTGGCGCGACGCCTGGAGGAAGAGCTCCTCGGCCTCGACGGGGCGGGCGCGCGCGAGCTCGAGCGCACCGGCGGCGCAGAGGAGGGCGGTGGCGGCGCGTCGGTCGCGCGCCGATTGCGCGGCGTTGCGGTAGATCTCGCCGAGGTGCGCGCGATCGCGCTGGCGGCGGGCGAGGCGCGCGAGGTGATCGAGCTCGCTCTGGCGGGCCGGGCCGGCGACCTTCTCCGCCGAGGCGACCTTGAGCAGCTCGAGCGCACGGGCGACGTCGCCGAGGCGCGACTCGATGACGAGCGCGGCGCGGCGATTGCCGGCGCGGGCGCCTTCCTTGGCCTGCGCGAGAAGGTGGGTGACGAGCGCGTCGGGAGTTCCGGACAGCAGGCGCTCGACGACGAGGACGCCGCTGGCGGTCCGGGCACCGGACACCGCGGCCTGCGCCAGCTCGGCGGCCATGGTCAGGTTGTGGGCGTCGGCGATCTCGAGCGCGCGCCACGCATGCGCGGCGGAGAGCTGGCCGGCGGCGTGCGTCTCGAAGAGGCCGCGGCGCGCGGTGACGGCGTCGCCCCAGCGGCCGGCGCGATGGGCGTGCCGGCCCATCAGCAGGCGCGCCAGGATCGGGCCGTGGCCGTCGTCGGCGGTGGCGGCCGCGTACCCCGAGACCGCGGCGCCGATGTCGCCGGTGGCCAGGCGCGCGTCGGCGAGGGCATGCATGGTGGCGGTGGTCTCGCGGCGCGCGCCGGCGTCGGCCTCGAGGAGCGAGAGGCGGCGCTCGTAGAGCGTGACCACGGCGGCGACGTCGCCGACGGTGGGCGAGCGCTGGGCCGCGTCGAGGGCGATGTCGACGAGCCGGAGCCAGTGCACCGGTGCGCCGCGGCCACGATCGGGGCGGGCGAGCGTGGCGCGCGCGAGCTCGTACGCGCCGGGCTCGTCGCCGAGGCGGTCGAGCATGACGGCGGCGGCGTCGCACGCGTCCTCGGGGAGCGCGGTGGGCGCGGCGGCGGCCGCCTGGAGCGCAGCGCCGACCTCGCGCCACTGACCGGCCGCGGCCTGCGCGAGCGCGCCGAGCGAGCGCATCTCGCCGGCCAGCTCGGGATCGCTCGCAGCGTCGGCGGTGCCGGCGGCGACCGCGGCGGCGGCCTTGCCGGCGTCGCCGATCGAGTAGAGCCACGCCTCGACGAGATCGCGCACCAGATGGGCGCGCTCGCGCGCGTCGGCGAGCGTGCCGATCATGCGACCCGCGGTCTCGAGCGCCTTGGGATCCTGGGCGGCGATGCCGTGCGAGACGAGGAGCCGCGCCGCGAGCGGATGCTTCTCGGCGAGCTCGAGGTAACGCGCGGCGTCCTCGGGGTCGTCGAGGATGTCGGCGGTGATGAGCGAGAGGCGGACGTTGAGGTCGGCGAGACGCTCGTCGGCGTCGGCGCCGCCGCTGAGGAGCGCCTCGGCCTCGGCCGAGAGCAGCTCGACGACGGAGTCGATCATCGCGGCCGAGCCCGCACCCATCACGCGGCGCGTGAGATCGCCGGTCGAGTCGTCATCGTCGCGCGACGGCGGTTGCGCCGACGCGGACGGCGACGGGGGCGGCGCCGACGAGATCACGGGTGGCGACGACTCGGCACGCGGCGGCGCCGACGGCATGGGCGGCGCTGGTGGCGGCGTCGCCTGCGGAATGTGCGCAGGCGGCGCGCCGCTTCCTGACGCGGCGTGCGGCGGCGGCGGACGAGGGACCGTCGGTAGCGAAGGCAAGGGGTTCCCCTCGACGCTGCGACGCGGCAATGCCGGCAACGGTGGTGGCCGCGGCGGGCGGTCACCCGAGGGGGGGTCGGCCATCGCAAATATCGTATCAGTGGTCGCGCCGACGGCGCCACTCACCCTGGCGCGGTGGAAGGTGGAGTGGACGGTGTAGGTAGCTACCCGTCAGCCTCCCGTCGGCAGTTTGACCCTGTCGCAAGACCTGCCTTATTCTCCCGATCGTGTCGGCCTCTACGCGCGCCGTGTGCGTCACGTCGAGCGTGACGCTCCGGCGAACGTTGCGGAGGGCCTTCCACGCCACCGGGACGCAGGTGGAGTTCGTCGATGGCGTCAAGGGGACCGACCCGGTCGGCGCCGTCGTGGTCATCGATCAGCCGACCTACGCGAGCCTGGGCACCGAGGATCGCGAGGCGCTCGGCAAGGGCCGCGCGCTGATCGTCATGGGTGCGTCGCTCGAGGACGACCTCGTCGTCGATGCCATGCGCCGCGATCGCTGGAACCACGTCATCCGCGACGCCGACGATCCCGACGACGCCGAGCTCGTGGTCACGAGCGTGAAGCTCGCGTCGGGCGACATCTTCGGGCTGGAGAAGTACCTGGCGTGGGGCGTGCGCGTGAACGACGCGAGGGTGCAGACCTACGAGGCCAAGCGCGAGGCGCTGATCGCGGTGACCGCGTCGGCGCGCGACGCCGGCGCGCGACGGCCGACGATCGCGCGCATCGAGAGCGTCGTCGACGAGTTGCTGATGAACGCGATGTACGACGCGCCGGCGGTGGCGACCGGCACGATCCCGCAGACGCCGCACCGGATCACCGACCAGGTCGGCGACTCGGAGGCCATCCTGCGCTGGGCGAGCGATGGCCGATATTTCGCGGTATCCGTCGAGGATCGCTACGGCGCGCTGGCGAAGGACGTCATCCTCGACCACCTGCAGCGCGCGCGCGTCGAACGCGGCCGCCCGCGCGCCTCGCAGAACAACGGCGGCGCCGGCCTGGGCCTCTACTTCATCCTGTCCTCGGTGACGCGGTTCATCGCGAACGTCGACCCGGGATCGCGCACGGAGGTCGTCTGCTTGTTCGATCTCAAGCAGGGCGGCCGCGACAGCGACACCTGCGCCCGCTCGCTGCACGTGTTCAAGCAGTAGGCGGCGGCGGCCGGGGCGGCGGCGGCGGGCTCGACGACCGCGCACTCCGGCGATTACACGTTGGGCGGCATCGGCTCGGCGACAATCTCGGCATCGCCGCCCCCGCGGCGGATCTCGTCGGCGAGTTGCTCGGCCTCCGGCTTCAGGAGTCGGTCCGCGGCGCGCTCGACGAGGAGCTGGGCCAGCGCGGGCGGCGGTTCGCCTGGGCTCACGAGCTGCACGCGCCAGCGGCCGTGCGCCCGCTCGAACGCGGCACGGATGTCCGCTGGCACCGGGACGCCTTCGTTGCGCCACTCGACGCCGCAACGGCCGCACTTGAAGGTCTCCGAATAGCGCGGCGCGCCGACCGACGGGTCGTACTCGAGGACGTGACTCAGGAGCTGCGTGGAACGGCAATCCGAGCACTCCATGTCGGCGAGGATCTCGATGGACGTCACGCGAGTCTGCCGCCGGGCATGGGGCCGGGAACGATACGGAAGTCCGGCCGCGCCCAGGTCGTGTAGATAGCCTTGCGGATCGCGTGATACGCGCGCCGCCGCCGCAGTCCGCCGACCGCCCTCACGACGCGCAACGTGACGTGCACCGGCGTGTGCTTCGCCAGTTCCGCCCGCACGCGCACCCAGTTGCGATGCCGCCCGGGCGCCCGCGGCCGCCCGGCGCCCGTGCGCTTGCCGCCCTTCCCTCGATCCAGCCACAGGTCGCCCTGCACCGGCTTTCGCCGCCCGCGTTTCGCCTTCATGAATTACGACGACAATATGCTCATCTGCCAATCTCGCAAGGAAAGGGTGTTCCTTTCACTCCGGGTGTGGTTTGATATGCGTGACACTTGGGGGGCCACGGACATCGCCGACGCGCGCGCTACCCACAGCCGTTGGGCGCGATCAGTCGCTCACGGGCGCGCAGATGAACCGAGCTGGTGGGCGAGCGTGAGGCTGCGCTCGACCGAGCGAGGCGCCGGCTGACCCGTGTGCAAGGCGCGGGGACCGGGCGGCCATCCGCGCCGAGGCAGGCCGTTCGAAGATGGGGGGTACGCCGCTATCTTGAGAGGCCGAGGCGTTTGCGGAGGGCGGTGACGAGCGCGCGGGCGGCGACGGGGATGTCCATCGGCAGCTTGTCCTTGCCGGGGATCCAGGCGCGGACGTTGTCGCTCTGGATGTAGACGGCGCCGCCGCGGACGCGGGTGGTGTCCTTGGGATCGACGGGTGCATGCCCCCCGCCCGCGCGCGCGATGGGGCCGGTCGGGTCGGCGCCGTCGGCGGGGACATCCTTGGCGTTGATGAAGTGCTTGGTCACGAACGGCGGCAGCGGCGCGGGCGGCGCGGCGCCGTCGAAGAGCTGGTCGGCGACGTGCAGCATCACGCTGTCGTGCTGCGCGTGCAGGACCTTGGCGAGCGCGAGCTTGCCGGGCGCCAGCGTGATCCAGAGGAGCGTGCCCGGCGCCGCGCGCGACATGGCTGGAGCGTACCTCGCCCGCACCCCACCGCGACCACTCGTGATGGCGGCCGGCGACGCCGCAGAAGTCGCTGACGTCCTCGGCGAGGACGGCCTGCGCGCAGGCGTGGCGCAGGAGGGCACGGCCGGCGTCCGACAGGCCGGGCACGAGGTCGACATCGACGAGGATGAGGCCCGCGGCGTCGCAGCCCCCGACGTCGCGAGCTTGCAAGCGCGCACGGCGTAGAGCAGCGACGCGAAGACGTCGCCGCGGTCGACGAGGAGCTCGGCGGGGTCGAGGCGGCTGCTCGTGCCCGCCGCGAGCCCGCGCCCGCGTCACGGCGGAGCCGCGCAGTCGACGTCGCCGGGCTCGCACGCGACGATGACGAGCGTGTACGCCCCGGCGTGCTCGATCATGCGGGCCGACGTGAACGTGTCGACGACGATCGTGTGCTCGCCGGCCGGCAGCATGCGCTGCACCAGCCAGTCGTCGCGCTCGACGCAGGTGCCGCTCGCGTCGAGGACGTGCACGTCGACGTCGACCACGTCGCGATCGAGCGCCAGCACGCGGATGGCGGCCGGCGACGGCAGCGACAGCTGATAGACGACCTCGGGGCCGGACTCGTCCTGCCCCGTGTCGCACGCCGGATACCCGTCGAGCGCGCGCTCACCGCCGGTCGTATCGAACGTGTGCGTGAACGGCAGCAGGTCGACGACGAACGGCTCCGCCATCGTGCCCGCGCCGCTCACCGCGGGAAGGACGTCGGCGTCGGGCGCGACGTCGTCGACGGCGGCGGTGGCCGCGGCGAGCGCGTCGAGGTGGTGCAGGTTGCGCTGGTTGTTGCCGAACGCCAGCCCTGCGGCGGTGAGCACGCACGGCTGCGCGCGTCCGCCCGTGACGTACACGTTGTGGTGCAGGCCATCGCCGGCGAGGCCGAGCTCCGGCAACGTGCGCGTGGCCTGGTACATCGAGATGTACGGCACCTGCCGCGACTCGGCGATCGCGCGCGTGACGGCGTCGTAGGTCGGGACCCAGCGCGCCGCGGTGTCCATGTCGGAGCGCGGCGGCAACCCGACGACGATCGGCACGGCGCCGGCGGCCGCGACCTCGTCGAGCACGCGGCTCAGGTTGTTCCAGAACCCCGGCAGCGCCGACGCGTGCGTGGTGCCGAGCTCCATGTCGTTCGAGCCGTACGCGACGAACGCGTACGCCGGCGTCGTCGCCGCGAGCTCCTGCTGGAGCGGCGACGGACTTCCGGCGAGCGCCCAGCTCGCGCTACGGCCGATCATCGCGGCGAGGCTGGCGCGATCGAACGGCGTCGTCGCGCCCACGGTGCCGGTGCGGAACCGGTCCAGGGTCGGCATGAGCACGGCGTCGCGGCCGGCGAGGTCGATCACGTAGGGCGATCCCGCGGCGCCGGCGAAGCAGTGCAGGAAGCTGGTGCTGACGGTGTGCGAGTCGCCGATCTTGGCGAAGACGTCGGCGCGTTGCGTGGCCGCGCCGCGCTCGGCGATCACGCGCAGGCGAACGGCGACGGCTTCCGTGACCGGCGAGCGGATGACCGACGGCGGATAGCGGGTCGCGGCGAAGGGCGGCGCGGCGTCGGGATCCACGCCGGCGTCGACGCCGGGATCATCGCCGGGCTCGGCGCACGCCGCCAGCAGGACGACGACGGCGAGGCACGCCCGCCGGTTCACCGCGAGAGCCGCCCGAGCAGCAAACCCGCGACCGCGCCGGCGGCCGCCGTGATCGCCGCTGCGACGGGCCGACCCGAGATCCCGGCGGCGATCGCCGTGGGCACGACCAGGTACAGCGCCGCCCACGTCCCCACGTACGCGGTGCGCGCCGTCGACACGCTCGCCGGCGTGACCGGCAGCGTCGCCGTCAGCCGCGGCAGCTCGAGCGGCGGCCGCGCGAGCGCGCGCGACAGCCATCCGGCGAGGAACCCGAGCCCGGCGCTCACCGCGCCCAGCCACGCGACGAGCTCGCTCGGCCGCGCCAGCCCGATCACGACCATCGTCGCCGCGCCCGCCGCACCGGCGAACACGACCAGCGGATAACGCCGTCGCAGGAGCCGCGCCAGACGATCGTGCAGGGGCGCCGCCGCCCCGAGGCGGTCGCGCACGGCGCGCTCGACCATCGTCGGCGGATGGATCTCGAGGTGCGCGTGGATCTGGCGATCGAGCGCGGCCACCTCGCGCATCGCGAGCGGATACGTCTTCGGCGCGGCGCTCGTGCCCCACGCGCCCGCGGCCACCGCCGCCACCGCGATGATGCCGAGCCCGATCGGCCCGGCGCTGTCGACGCCGTCGATCATCCACGGCGCGCCGTAGATCGCCGCCAGCACGACGCCGGCGATCGCCGTCGCGGGCAGCCCGCCGAGCCACGTCGTCGTCGGCAGCTCGACCTCGCCGCCGCCCACCGCCGACGCCAGCCCCGTCGCCTTGCCGGTCGCGACCATGAACGCGGCCGCGAGACACACCGCCGGCAGGAGCGCGATCGCCGCCACCGACATCACCGCCGCGAACGCCGCCACGCGCGCCGCGATCGCCGGCTCGCCCACGGCGATGACGACGAGCGAGGGTGCCACCGCGACGACGCTGCGCGCCGCCGCGCGCCCCGCGCGCACCACGGCCACGTACCAGAGCGCCGCACCGGCGATCGGCAGTCGCGCGAGCAGCGGCGAGTCGCGCCGCCAGAACATGCGATACGGCGCGCCGAACATCGCCGGCACGAACGCCGCGAGCAGCACCGCCACGATCATCGTCGAGCTCGGCACGCCATACACCCCGTCGAGCCAGCCGGCGCGCCTCGCCATCTCGGCCCCGAGCACGAGGCCGATCACGCCCGCCGCGATCCACGCGGGCGCACGGCCGCGGCGCTGCTCGTCGAGGTCGCCCCACGCGAGCAGCTCCTTGCCCGAGAGCCCGGGCGAGCTCATCAGGTCGCCTCGCGATCGGCGATCATCTTCACGTACATCTCCTCGAGCGCGCCCACGCCGCCCGCGTACAGCTGCGCGAGCTCGTCACCGGCGAGGTCGGCCACGACCTTGCCTTGATCCATCACGACGATGCGATGGCACAGCCGCTCCGCCACGCCCAGGAGGTGCGTCGACATCACCACCGCGGCGCCGCGCTCCGCCGTCGCGACCAGCGCCGCGCGCGCCCGCCGCGCCGCGTGCGGGTCCAGGCCGTTGAGCGTCTCGTCGAGCAGCACCACCGCGGGCTTCGACACCAGGGCCGCGGCCAGCCCGACGCGCTGGCGCATGCCGAACGACAGCTCGCGGCACGGCCGCTGCGCCACGCCCCCGAGCCCGAGCTCGTCGAGCAGCCGGGCACGCGCCGCGGCGTCACGGTCGCCGCGCGCCTCGGCGATCATCGCCACGTGCTCGTCGAGCGTGAAGAACTCGTAGAGGGACGGCGGCTGATCGGCGAGCCCGACCTTCTGTTTCGCCGCCAGCGGGTCCGTGGCGAGATCGATGCCGTCGATCTGGATCGCGCCACCGCTCGGCATCACGGCTCCCGCGATCGCGAGCAAGGCCGTGCTCTTGCCGGCGCCATTCGGACCGAGGAGCCCGATGATCTCGCCCGCCGCCGCCGACAGCGAGAGCCTGTCGACCGCGAGCCGTCGCCCGTAGTGGACGGTCAGTTCCTTGACGTCGAGAGCCGGCACGTTCGTTCGTCCCATTCGTAGAGCACACGGTACATCACCGTGGCGTCTCCGCCCGCCGGCACGTCCACGCCGAGACCGATCTGCTGCGCGCCTTCTTTCTTGGCCACCGCCGTCGAGTAGTAGGCCAGCGTCCAGCACTGCCCGCGATACAGGTGCTCGCGCACCAGCACGTCGACCGGCCGGTCTCCGGCGTTGTGGAGCGTCACCGTCACCTCCTCGATGAGGCGGAGCGCGTCGTGATCGATCGCGAAGTCGGTTCGCTTGCGCGTCCCGGTCACCTGCGGGGACCTCCCCACGGCCACGGTCGTGTAGAGCTCGGCGTCGGCCGCCGGCGGCAGGAGCCGCCCCTCGCCGCGCCACACCAGCGCCCCGCCCTCGCCGACCGTGAACACGCGTACCGGGCCCGACGGCAGCGGTCCGTCGGCCACGTGCGACAGGTCGACGAGCAAGCTCTCGTCGACGGCGCTGGCCCAGCGCTCGACGCCGTAGCCCTCGTCGGTCTGCGGCCGCATCGTCGCCGAGTCGAGCCGCGTCCCGACCGGGTCGTACACGAGCGTCGGCTTCAGCGCGAGCGCGCCGCCGTGCAGCGCCAGATCCAGCCGCTGCCCGCCCGGCCGCACCGCGTACGTCCCGGGCACCGCGACCGCGCGCTGCTCGAACGCCGCCGCGGTCGGCGGCGCCGACGGCCGCGATCGATCGATCACCGAGAAGCGCGCGTTGGCCCAGCTCCGCCCGGTGCGGTTGTCGAGCCCCAGCGCGCCGTGCAGCCGCCCGCGCCCGCGGTCGTCGATGAGCGTGTAGCTGGCCTGCCAGCTCACGCGGTCGGTGAGGTAGCGCATCGTGAAGCGGGCCGGCCCGGCCGCGCGCGCGACCACATCCGCGACGATCGCCCGCGCGCCGTCCGCGTCGACCTCGGTCCACCCGCGCACGGTGACGTCGTCGGACTCGATCATCAGGTCGCCGACGTCGACGCCCGCCGGCCGCGGCAACCGCGCGCCGCTCTCGCCCGCCGCCACGTCGACGACGACGTCCTCCTCGACGAAGGCGCCGTCGCGATACAGCGTGAGCCGCACGTCGGCCTTCCCCGCGCCCGCGCCGCCCCGGCCACGCCCGTGCTGCGCACCGCCGCACGACGACAGCGCCGGAACGACCACCAGAGCTGCTGCGAGCCAGACCGCGCGCATCGTCACCAGGCGTAGACGACCGTGTAGCTCAGCGTCTTCGACTCGCCGGCCTTCATCTTCACGCGCCACTCGTACGCGTTGCCGCCGCCGCCCACGCCCTTCTCGTCCTCCTGGTCCACGCGCCAGTTGCTCCACCGGTACATGTACTCGCGCACGACCACGTCGCTCGCCGTCTTGCTCTTGTTCTCGACGCGGATCTCGACGCGCTCGCGCAGCGATCGCCCGCCGGGATCGACGCGGCAGTCGAGCTGACGGCGCTCGCCGCTGATCTCCGGCGCGACACCCGCGCGCACGCGCACCACGCCGGTCTTCGGGTTCACCCGCAGCTGGTCCTCGCCGACGATCGTGAGCCCGCCGCTCGCGCCGCGCCGGAACACGCGCACGTTGCCCTCGGGCAAGACCGGCCCGCTGCCCGCGATCTCCAGCATCTGCTCGGTGCGCACGCCGGCCGCCGCGGGCTGGTAGCCGTAGCAATCCGACAGCGGCTGGTACGACGTCTGGTCACCGCCCGCCTCGAACACGTGCACGCGCCTGGCCTTCACGCCGGTGCGCTTGGGCGCCAGCTCGACCTGCAGCGCCGCCCCAGCCGCGAGATCGACGGGCCGCCCGATCTTGAAGGACACCGGCGCACGCGGGGCGCCCGCGACGTAGCCCGGCGATGCCGGCGGCGCGCCCATGTCGCTCACGAGCGTGAGCTCGCTCGCCGGCAGCTCGAGCCCGGTGTCGTTGCGCACCGTCGCCCATGCGGTGAAGTCGACCGCGTCGCCGTCGCCGAGCACCGCCGTGTACTCGGGCGCCCACGTGAGCCCGTAGGTCCGGTAGCTCACGTCGATGGTGTGCTTGCCCGGCTTCTTCACCGACAGCTTCCACTCGAGCGTGGGCTCGTTGTCGAACGACGCCGCGCCGAGCTTGATGTCGACGACGTGCTCGCCGCGCCGGATGATCTCCAGGCTCTTGCCGGCGGTCTCGACGACGAGCGCGTCGAGCGACACCGCGCGGAGGACGCCGCTCACCTCGCCCTGCGCGAGCACGACGGTCACCGGCTTGCCGACCTGGCGTGAAAGCAGGGCCTCGGGCGTGGCCAGGTTCGACGAGAAGCGCTGCTCGACGACGCTCGTGCCCGCGGGATCGGTGACGCTGTGGACCTCGACCGTCGCCGCGTCCATGCCCGCGGCCACGCCGGCGAAGCGCACCGCCCCGTCGGCGCCGATGTCGACGTCGCGGCGATGGCCGACGAACGCGCCCGCGCCGCCGCCACCGCCGCCGCCGTACGTGGCCCCGCCGCCGCGCCAGATGGAGACCGTGGTGCGCGTGTCGCGGCGCTCGGCGAACGCGCGGCCGCCCGCGAAAACGGCGATTGCGGCGCCCAGACCGACCATCACCGCAGCCCGCTGCGCAGAGCTGGAGTTCATGCCGGTTCGAGCATAGCAGCCGCCGCCTCGGATATAGTCGTGCCCGTGACGACCACACCCGGCACGGCGTGGCGCGGACTTGCACCCTACGGCGAAGAGGACCGTGAGGAGCTGGGCGGGCGGGATCGCGACCGCGACGACGTCATTCGCATGATCACGGCCGACGGCTTTCGCGCCGGCCTCCTCCACGGAGAGGCGGGCGTCGGCAAGACGTCGCTGCTCAACGCGGTGTTGCCGGTGCTGCGCGAGAACGGCGTCGTCGTGGTCACGTGCCAAGACGTGATGTCGCCCGGCGAGTCGCTGGCCGCGGGGCTCGCCGCCACCGGTGCGCGCGCCACGGCCGGCGAGGCGCCGAGCGCGTTCGTGTCGCGCATCGTCGGCAACGCGCCGCCGGGCCAGCTGTACCTGTTCGTCCTCGACGACATGGATCGCGCGCTGGCCGGGCCCAACGGCCTCGGCGACGAGCGCGTCACGCAGGAGCTGGCCGAGATGTTCGCGCGCTCGATGGCCCGCTCCAGCGGCCGCGCGCGCTTCCTCTACGTCTGCCCCAGCGAGCGCGCCCACCTGTTCTCGCACCTCGAGAAGCGCACCGGCTCCCTGTTCCCGCCCAACTGCCGCCACGAGCTGGGACGCCTCGCGCCCGCCGACGCGGCCGTGGTGCTGGCCGATCTGCTCTCGGCCGCCGGCGTGTCGAACGATCGCGGGCTCGCCGACGCCGTGGTCGGCGGCATCGGCCGCGGCGGCGCGGTGCTGCCCGCGGATCTGCAGATCGCGATGCTGGGCATGCGCGAGCTGCGCCTCAGCAACACCGCACAGCTCACCAAGGCCGGCGGCGGCGCCGAGCTGGCGCGCCACTGGCTCGAGGGCGCGGCCCGATCCGCCGGCGAGGAGCGGCGTGGGCTGCGCGCGCTCGCCGAGCTGGGATATGCCGGCGCCGGCGGCGTCCCGGTTGCCCGCAGCGCCGCCGAGCTCGGTGCACCGCTTGCGATGGACCCCAACGAGGTCGAGCGCGTGATGTCCGGCTTCGCCGCGCGCGGCGCCGTCGTGCGCGCCGGCGACTCCGATCGCTGGCGTCTGGCGCACGAGGTGCTGGTGCCGCGCGTGCGCGAGCTCGCCGCGCCCGCCCGCGCCGCCGCCCGCCGCGCCCACGAGCTCCTGGGCGCCAAGGCCGCCGCGCACGAGCGCCTCTCGCCGCGCGAGCTGTGGAGCGTGCGCAGCGAGGGCGTGGCCGCCACGTCCGACGAGGAGCGGCGCGTCCTCGCCGACTCGATGCGCTTCTACAAGATGGTGGCGATCGGCGCCGCCGCGCTGCCGGTCGTGTTCCTGCTGCTCATGTGGTTCATGCAGCGCGGCCGCTTCTATCTCGACGTCGCGCCCAAGGCCGGCGGCGAGCGCATCGTCGTGAAGGACGGCCGCGCCGGGCTCTCGGCGTTCGACTGGATGGGCTTCGGCGACGCCTTCGTCGACACCGGCCTGTCACGCTCGATGGTCGATCCCAAGCAGTGGTCGGCGGTGAAGAGCCAGGACATCGGCGGCAGCGCCGCCGGCTGGGATTCGACGCTCGACAAGGTGATGGACCCGCGGCTGTCCGCGCTCGTCGCGTACGCCACCAGCGGCGACAAGAAGGCGCTCGAGGCGCTGCGCAAGCGCGCCACCGACGCCGACGAGCTCGCCGAGGTGCTGGTCGCGCTGCGTCCGATCGCGCGCGGCGAGCCCGCCGAGATCGAGATGATCGAGGCCGCGCTCGCCACCAAGGACGCGCCCGCCGTGCAGCAGGCAGCCGTCGCCGTCGCCGGCGCCGCCGCCAACCGCAACCCCGAGGCGTACAAGGACACGCTCGTGCGCGCGCTCACCGCGCCCGATCCGGAGCTGCGCCGCATCGCGTTCTCGGCGGTGCGCCAGCTCGGCAGCGAGCGCGCCAAGCCGCTGTACACGCTCGCGCTCGGTCGCGAGCCCGACGCCGCGATCCGCCGCGAGCTCCTGCTCGAGGTCGCCGGCGACGAGCCCGACTCCGCGCCGCCGACCGCCGACGCCGCGATCCCCGTGCTCTCCGACGGAGACGCGAGCCCGACGCTGCGCGATCGCGCCAAGGCGCAGCTCCGTCGCGCGATGGCGACCGATGCGGACGCGGCGTCGACCGCGGCCGCGCAGCTCGTCGCCAACGAGAGCGCACCGACCGACTCGCGCACCTTCGCCATCAAGCTGATCCTCGAAGACGGCGAGATCGGCCCGGGCGGTGCGCCCAAGCTGGTCGATCCGGTGCGCGCGGCCGTGAGCTCGAAGACCGAGATCGTGCGCGCCGCGGCGTTGCCCCTGCTCGCGCGGGTCGCGCCGTCGGGCGCGCTCGAGGACGTGACCCGCATCAGCGGCGAGCGGCTCGGACGCGCGATGAAGGTCGCCGTCGCGCTGGCGTGGGGCGAGCTGGCGCGCGCCAAGATCCCCGAGGCCGGCCCCGCGCTCGAGAAGCTCATCAAGGACGAATCGTTCGAGGTGCGCGCCGCGGCCGCCGAGGCCAGTGGCTATCTGGGACGTCCGGCGCAGGAAGCGCTCATCAAGATGGTGAAGCTCGAGCGCATCGAGGTCGCGATCGGCGCGGCGCGCGGCCTGGCACGCACCGCGGATGCGGGCGCGTCGCCGGCGGTTGCCGTCGGCGGCATCAACGAGCTGTGGAAGCGCAAGGGCCGATCCCGGCGCGAGGGCGCGATCGTCTACGCGGCGATGGCCAAGAAGCGCCCGGGCGTGGTGATGAACTACCTGGTCTCGTCGGCGCGCAACACCGAGGATCCGGGGCTGCACCCCATCGGCGTCGAGGGTCTGTGCAACGCCGCCAACGAGGGCAACCCCGAGGCGCGCCGCCAGCTCCTGCGCTCGACCGACGACGAATCGGCCGAGGTGCGGCGCATGGTGATCGCGTGCGCCGCCGACGGCCCCGACCCGGCCAAGAACGGCGTGCCCATCGCGACGCGCCTGGTGAAGGATCGCGACGGTCAGATCCGCGCGCAGTCGGCGCGCGTGCTCGCGCTGGCGACCGCGAAGGGCGGCAAGCTCTCGGGCGGCGTCGGCGAGGCGCTGATCGCGCTCCTCGAGGATCCCGAGCGCGACGTGCGCCTCATCGCGATCCGCGCGGTTGCGGGGCTCTCCGACGACGCGCCCAAGGGCGCGGCGCAGGTCCTCGCGCGTTCGTTCGAGCGCGCCGACGAGGGCGAGAAGATCGTGCTGCTCCGCGCCGGGCGTGCGGTCGGCGCCGACGACCTCGTGGGCATGGCGATCGCAGACGGCTCGCCGCTGGTGCGCGTCGAGGCGGTCGACAGCGCGCTCGCCACCGGCGTGCGCACCGGTCCGACGGTGTCGGCGGCGCTGTCCGACGCCGATCCGCAGGTGCGGCGCGCCGTGCTCGAGCGCCTCGGCACCGACAAGTCGAAGCTCGAGCCGGCCACGCTCGAGCGCGCGCTCGCGCTGGCGGTGCGCGACCCCGATCCGGGGCTGCGCCAGCTCGCGCTCACGACGGTCGCGCGCGTCGCGCCCAAGGAGGCGGTCGCCGCGCGCCTCGGTCGCTCGCTCACCGCGCGCGCCGAGCGCGAGCGCGCGCAGGCTGCGGCCGCCGCCATCGGGCTCGTCGAGCGCGACGCGCAGCTCGCCGTGAAGCTCCTCACCCCGCTCCTCGACGATCCGTCCCACGACGTGCGCGTCGCGATGCTCGCGTCGCTCGGCTCGGCGTACGCGGCGGTCAACTCGCCCGATCAGCTGTCGGCGCTGCTGTCGCGCTCGGAGGGCGACGCCATGAAGCGGCTCGCCGCGGCCGCCGCGTTCGTGATGCTCGCGCGCACCGAGGCCGGCCGCACCGCCGCCACGACCGCGCTCGACAAGATCAGCAAGCGCGGCCCGACGATGGCGCGCCGCACCGCGAAGCTCGTGAACGGCCTCATCGCGGGCAAGGCGGAGGGAATCGCGTTCCTCGAGCAGCTGGTCCCGTAGGCCCGCTGCGCGGGAGATCCCACGCGCGAAGCTGAGTGCCGGCGCGCAGGCGCGCGCGCCGCGCGCCACCCGACCCCGCGCGTGGGCACCACCGGTCGTGCGTTACGTTCGGGACCGCTGCGTCAGGCGGCGGAGCCGGCGGTCACGATGACGTTGGTCGTGATGCCGCCGCGCATCCAGAACTTGCCGGTGACGGTGATCTTGCGCGGAGAGATGGCAGCGACGATGTCGTCGCAGATGCGGTTGGTCACGGCCTCGTGGAACGCGCCCTCGTCGCGGAAGCTCCACAGGTAGAGCTTGAGGGACTTGAGCTCGACGCAGAGCTTGTCGGGAACGTACTCGATGAGGATCGTCGCGAAGTCCGGCTGGCCCGTGATCGGGCAGAGGCAGGTGAACTCGGGGCAGTCGAACTGGATCGTGTAGTCGCGCTCGGCCTTCGGGTTCGGGAAGGTCTCGAGGTTCTTGGAAGGCCGCGTGGTCATGGCGCGCTCCGGATAGCACCGCCCCCGCGATGCTGTGGCCAAAACGAACGCCGAAAAGGACACGGGCCCCGTAGGGGGCCCCTGAACCGAAAAGGACACGGGCCCCGTAGGGGGCCCGTGTTGCTCTTTCAGATGGCGAGTCCACCCCAAAGAATCTTGGGGACTGCGGACTCACGGCGTGGAGGTGCCTTACTAGGGCCGCTCCTCCTCAGAGCGACGACTGTTACTTGGCATGTTGTTTTCTTCCTCCCCTGGCAAAGGCCAGAGCCTGGCGGACGGCCCGCGGCAAACCGCGGCTCCCGTGGCCAGGCCTTCGTAGTGGGCACATCGGCCCGTCTCGAAGCCCACCTGACGTGTCGCCAGATTGGCGGCTCGTGGTGCTCTCGGCGACATGGTCGCAACTAAGAGCTTAGGGCATGTCGATCGCGCTGACCAGTAACTACTTCGAGCCGCGCGACACGAGTCTCAAAACGTGAAGATCTCGTTCGCCTTGGGCATGGTCGGCGCCTTTGGCGCCGGCTGCTCCGCCTTCTTGATGATCGGCGGCGGCGGGTCGATGGCGTAGCGCGCGGCGGCCGACGTCATCGGCACCGGACCCGACGACGACGACGACGACAGGCGCGGGGCGACGGGAGTGGCGCTGCTGCTCCCACCGCCGAACGGCGAAGCCGACTGGGTCGACTTGGGCGGCAAGCTGGGCGAAATCGACGGGGTAGGACGCGGCGCCACCGGCGCCGGGCGCGGGGCGACCGGCCGCTCGACGACCGTACCGGACTCGGGAATGGCTGCCCCCTCACCCAGGAAGTCACCGACGCGGTTCTCGACGAACTGACTCATCGAGATCCCGTTCGTCTCGCAGAACGACTTGAGCCGCTCGTACGTCGTGCGGCTGACACTGATGCTCCGCCGAGTCTGCTTCTTCGCCATATTGAATCCTTACGCTACCGGTAGGGTACCGTCAAGGCGGACCTACTAGCCCTGGTACCCTCTCTCCACGCACAGAATTAGCACCCGACTCTGACAGTCAGGCGTAATCCGGCGGGAAATCGGGACTCAGCAGGCGGCGATCAGCGCCCGAGCCAGTCCACGGGCGAACGCAGCACGTCCACGAGCTCGCGCTCGCGCGACCCCGGCGGCACCACGTCGTGGTCCCAGCGGACCAGCGGCGGCAGCGACATCAAGATCGATTCGATCCGACCGCCGGTCTTCAATCCGAACGTCGTGCCGCGATCGTAGACGAGGTTGAACTCGACGTAGCGACCACGCCTCACGAGCTGCCAGCGTCGCTCCACGTCGCCGTATGGCTCGTTCATGCGCCGCTCCACGATCGGCACGTACGCCGGCACGAACGCCGCGCCGCACGCGCTCGCCATCGCGAACGCCGCCTCGAGGTCGACCTGGGTCGCCTTCGCCATCCCCGGCGCGCGCCCGATGTAGTCGTAGAAGATGCCGCCGACCCCGCGCGTCTCGCCGCGATGCTTCACGAGGAAGTAGTCGTCGCACCATCGCTTGAAGCGCGGATAGTCGCCGACCGGCGCCTGCGCGTCGCACGCCGCCGCCAGCGTGCGGTGAAAGTGCTCGGCGTCCTCGCGCCACAGGTAATACGGCGTCAGGTCCGCGCCGCCGCCGAACCAGGCCGCGTCGCCCTTCTCGAGGAAGCGAAAGTTGGCGTGCGTGGTCGGCACCATCGGCGAGCGCGGGTGCAAGACCAGCGACACGCCCGTCGCCCGGAACGTGCGCCCGCCACCCGGCAACTGCGCTGCGAAGTCCTCGGGCAGCTCGCCCGAGACGTCGCTCCAGTTCACCCCCGCCTTCTCGAACACGTCGCCATCCTCGAGCACGCGCGTGACGCCGCCTCCACCGCCCTCCCGCTCCCAGCGGTCGGTCGAGAAGCGCGCGCGACCGTCGATGGCCTCGAGCGCGGCGCAGATCGTCGACTGCAGCTCGCTCCATCGCGAGGCCGCGCGCTCGTACAGGTCGCTCACGTTGGCCATGCTAGCATCGCCGACGTGTGGGCCGCGATCCGCCTCGTACGCGCCTCGCGCGTGTTCGGCACGATCTTCCTCAGCTACCTCTGGGGACTATCGTGGGCCCGGCTGTGGCCGACGCGCTACGACACCAAGGAGCGCTGGCGCAAGAAGCACCGCAAGAACGCGAAGCGCATGTACAAGGGCTTCGTCTCGCTGCGCGGCGTGTACATCAAGCTCGGCCAGATCCTCTCGATCATGGGCACGTTCCTGCCCCGCGCCTTCACCGAGGAGCTCGAGGGCCTGCAGGACGAGGTGCCCGCGCATCCGTACAGCGCGATGGCCAAGGCCTTCGAGAAGGCGCTCGGCAAGAAGCCGACCGAGGTGTTCGCGAGCTTCGCGCAGAAGCCGATCGCCGCCGCGTCGCTCGGCCAGGTGCACGAGGCGCGCAACGCCGCGGGCGATCGCCTCGCCGTGAAGATCCTCTATCCCAACGTCGCCGACATCATCCGCGTCGACCTGCGCGTGCTGGGCTGGGCGCTCGGCGTCTACAGGACCTTCGTGCCGATCGCGCAGATCGAGAAGGTGCACGCGCAGCTGAAGGACATGCTCGAGCGCGAGACCGACCTCGACAACGAGGCGCGCTGCATCGTGCGCATGAACAAGAACTTCGAGAGTGACCCCGACGTGCTGTTCCCGACCGTGCACCCCGAGTGGTCGTGCAAGACGGTGCTGACCATGTCGTTCATGGACGGCGTGAAGATCAGCAAGAAGGACGCGCTGGCGACGCTCGGCCTCGACCCGTACGCGGTCGCGACCAAGCTCACGCAGGTCTTCTACAAGCAGCTCTTCATCGACAAGTTCTTCCACGCCGACCCGCACCCCGGGAACTTCTTCGTGCAGAAGGGCCCCGAGGGCCAGCCGCGCATCGTGGTGCTCGACCTCGGGTCGGCCAGCGAGCTCGCCGATTCGCTGGCCGACGGCATGCTCGATATCCTGCAGGGGCTCATGACGAAGAACGACGAGCTCGTGCTGCGCGGCATCGAGACGATGGGATTCATCGCCGAGAACGGCGACCGCGCGCTGCTCGAGCGCACGGTCAAGCACTACTTCGAGAAGCTCCTCAACCTGAACATCACCGACTTCTCGCGCATCAGCCCCGAGGTCGCGCAGGAGTTCGCCGACGTCGACATGCGGCGCGACGAGCTGCGCGATCTGATGAAGTCGGTCGCGTATCCCGACGGGTGGTTCTACGTCGAGCGCGCGGCGGTCATCATGTTCGGCCTGTCGTCGCAGCTCGCGCCGAAGCTCAACACCGTGCAGGTGGGCTTCCCGTACGTGATGCGTTTCCTCGCCGAGCGCATGGCGCAGCGCAACGCGGCACGGCTCAGCGCGTCGTGACGAGCGGGTAGACCATTCTCACGGCGCGCTGCCCGCCCGGGTACGCGCCGAACTCGCCGGCGACGTGATGGAACCCGCTGGTCCGGTACAGCCTCTGCCCTACGGCGTTGTCGTCGGCGACGCACAGGCGTAGCTCGCGCAGGCGGCCGGCGCGCGCCGTCGCCGACGCCATCGCGACGGTGTGATCGACGAGGCTGCGGCCGAGGCCGCGCGACTGCCACGCCGGTTCCACGGCGAGCGCGAGCAAATCCGCGATGTTCTCGTCGGCGCTGCTGGCGTCGCTGGCCTCCCCGGCGACGGAATCACCGACGAAGAACCCGACGACCGTGAAGCCACGACGCTCGCCGTCGTGCTCGGCGACCCACGCCGACACGTTGTCCTGCGCGAGCCAGGCCGGCAGGATGTCGCGGTAATCACCCAGCTGCGCGAATGCGCGCGCGCCGAGATCCACGAGCCAGGTCAGATCGAGCGGCGTCGCACGCCGGATCACGGCAGGCGCGCGGCTCAGGACCGGCGTATCAGCCGACCTGTGCGCTGCCCGACTTGGAGACATTCCCAAGCTTGGCAGGCAACGCAGCCGCGCGCTCCTGCTTGAGCGCGGTCGACGACAGAGGCGCGGTCGCCGCGGCGCTGTTGTCACCGGTGCGCGCCGCAAGGTCGCGAAGCGTGTAGCGGCCGGGGGACGTGCGCGCGAAGCGCGACGCGTCACCCTTGCGCTTGATGTCGAGCGAGAGGTCGCGAGCGACCACGGTGTCCGGGGTCTTGGACTTGCTGGGCAAACGCACACCCGCACGCTGAACGATCTCGCGCACGGACATGGGCACCGCCGTCTCCCGCAAGATTTCCTCAACCACGGCTAGCGTGCTCATCTGCAAATCCTCCCCCGAGGCCTGTGATGTGACTCTGACAGTTTCTCGTCGACGCCGGAACTGGAACGATGCGGAGTTTCGACGGGGTTCGTCGGCGGGGTTCGTTCGAATGATGCGACGACCCCGCGTCGTGTACCACCGAGGGCCTCATCCTAGCCAATGCCCCGTCGCGAACCAGTCTTGACATCGACGATTTTTCTTCGACCTGCCGACCGGCAAATGATCGGCGCACCGCGGTTGCAATTTTTCTGCGGAGTCGTCCACTAGGCCTCATGTACGCGGTCATCATCGCTGCCGTCCTCGCGCTGACGAGCTTCAGCATCAAACCCAACCCCAAGGCGCCCAGCGCCGATGCCGTGCTCGAGCACGCCGTGGACGACGCCGATTTCGTCGTCCATCTCGATGTCGCCGCCACGCTCGGCGCGAACTACAGCGTCCTGGCCAAGCTGCCGGAGGACGCGATCATCAAGCAGGTGCCGGAGCTGCGCGAGCAGATCGCGCAGGCGGTGATGCAGGCCGAGGCCGGCCGCTCGATGGCGAAGGGCATGATCGGGTTCGATCCGGTCACGGACATCTCGTCGATGACGGCGTTCGTGAAGGTGCTGCCGGGCGGCGGCAAGCCCGACATCCTCGTCGTCGTGCGCGGCACGTTCCCGGCCGACCTGCCGGGCAAGCTCGCCAGCTCGATGGGCGGCAAGGCCGGCAACGTCGACGGTCGCGCCACCGCGACCATGCCCGACGGCACGATGATGGCGACCGCCAAGGGTGGCGCGCTGCTCGTGGGCAAGCCCGACTGGGTGACGGCGCGCGCGGCCGACGCGTGGAAGGCGCCCGCGCGCACCAAGGGCTCGCCCTGGGCGCGCATCGCGACCGCGCTCGACGCCAAGCCGTTCTTCCTCGTCGCATCGAAGCCGTCGTCGGCGCTGGTCGCGCAGGCGACCAAGGACCTCGGCGACAACTTCGGTCGCGATCTCATCGCCAACCACACGGTCGGCGTGTTCGCGGCGTCGGCGACCGGCGTGTCGTGGATGTACGAGGCGAAGGACGCGGCGTTCGCGAAGCGCATGGAGACCGCGTCGAAGGGCCTCCTCGATCTGATGCGCGCCGCTCACCTCGCGCCGCGCGGCGTGGCGCAGGTCGCGGTCGCGGCGCTGCCCAGCTACGCCAAGATGTCGAAGGAGCTCGACGCGGTGATCGCGTCGAAGGACAAGCTCCTGGGCGCGGTGTGGGACCTCACCGGCGACGGCAAGTTCGCCGCCAAGGTGAAGGTCGATGGCAATCTCGTCACGGTGGTCGCCACCGGCAAGAAGTTCAGCGACGTCGTCCCGTCGAGCTTCGTGGTCGGGCTCGGCGCGATCGGGTTCCTGACCGCGGGTCGCGACAGCCCCGACCACGACATGAAGCCGGCGACCGTGAAGCCGGCGCCCAGGCCGGTCACGCCCCGCCCGGCGGGCGGCGGCGGCCTCGGCACGCCGGTCAAGCCCAAGACCAAGTGAGTCGGTGACGACGCCGGCGCGAGCTACGCGACGAGCTCGTGAATTCGCGTCTGGTCTTCGAAATCCGTCGCCGAGTCCTCGACGGTGATCTCGATGATCATGTCGTCGTCGATGGCGGGCGCCTCGTCGACCCGGCCGGCGCGACGCTGGCCCGCGCGGCGCTCCCACTGGAAGACGCGGGTGTCGGCCTTGCCGCTGCGGCGGTCCACGGCGCGGCGATCGCGGCGCAGGATGGTCTTCAGCTCGGCGATGGTCTGCGGCTGCGGATCGAGCTGCATGGCCTGCCCGGCGCAGCTGTAGCAGGTGGGGAACCACGCCCCGTGCAGCTCCGTCGAGCGGAGCAGGCGGCGGCGGCGCTCGTTGCAGACGACGCAGCGCGCGCCCAGGCCGACCGGGCGGGCATCTACCCAGCGGGCGTAGCAGCCCCAGCACCGGCCACGCCGGAGCTCCTGGACCTTCGCACCGCAGACGTCGCACTCGTGGGACAGAACCTGCATCGACATCGTCCGGGATGGTGCGAGCGCTTCCGCCGCCGGGCAAGTTTCCGGCGGCCGCGCAGCGGCCAACAGCGCGCAGCGCTGTGTGTCGGCGAAGCCGACACCGCCGGACCCTCGCGCGCAGCGCGTTAGTTTCCGGCGGCCGCGCAGCGGCCAGCAGCGCGCAGCGCTGTCGGCGCAGCCGACACCGCCGGACCCTCGCGCGCAGCGCGTTAGTTTCCGGCGGCC